>NZ_JAFBEI010000028.1 GCF_016908655.1 Streptococcus saliviloxodontae | reverse complement strand
TATCCTTTGACAAATATCTAAGCCGACTACTTTAGGTCAAAAAAGGTTCTGTCGTTCAGAAAATGAAATGGAGTATCTCATGCGTTTGTCGTGTCTGAAGCTACCTCTGCTTTACGACTAGCAACACGGTCACGAACACCTGCTACAGCTTCACGCGCTGGCTGTTCAAGTGCATCTACTGCTGATTGGCTTGTTGCATCGTTAGCTTGTGCTACAAATGACTCATAGAGGGCATTGTAGGAATCAAGAGCTGATTGAATATCTTCCGTTGAAAGACCATCATTCAAATCAGCTTTAGCCGCATTGATAGCAAGTTGGAGACCATTGATAAAAGAATCACGATCTACTGTTTCAGCTGTCGCTTGGGCTACTTCCGCTTTACGACTAGCAATACGATCACGAACACCCGCTACAGCTTCACGCGCTGGTTGTTCAAGTGCATCCACTGCTGATTGGCTTGTCGCAGCATTAGCTTGTGCTACAAATGACTCATAAAGAGAGTTATATGAATCAAGAGCTGACTGGATATCTTCCGCTGAAAGACCATCATTCAAATCAGCTTTAGCTGCATTGATAGCAAGTTGAAGACCATTGATAAAAGAATCGCGGTCTACTGTTTCAGCTACTGCTTCTGAATCTGTTGCTGCAGTAGCAACTTCAGTGGATTCAGACGTTGCTGCGGTTACGACGTCATTAGCTTCAGTCGTCGCTTGTGCATCTGCTGTAGTAGTAACAACATCACCTGTCCCAGTAGCTTCATCAGCACTAACTACGCTTCCAGCACTAACTAGAAAAGCCGCAGCTGCAATAGATGCTAAGCCGTAAGACGATTTTCTGAGATAGTATTTCATTTTTTTCGTTTCCATAATTTCCTCCAAATTGTATATTTGTAACAATACAACACCATTACAGAAACATAATAAACTTATTTTTATTAACAGTCAACACAAAAATATAATTTTTTGACTATTTTTTATATTGATAAACTCTTTATTTCCAAGCTTTTTCAGAACAGTGACTACTTTTTTATACAATTCCATTAAAATATATTTTGAATTTTTCAAACAATTCAAACAAAACAAAACACTTATCATATAAGAGAATCTTAACTTTCGATAAACTCAAGATAGGCAGACGTCACTTGTCAAAATCCCCAATCAAACCCTTTTCATTATTATTTTCTAATGTTCGTTTATTTTTTTATGTCTTTTCAGTAATATACTCCTCGATATCATCTCGTATCGAAATCTTATAGCAGTAAAAAAGCGCCTATACAAAGCATTAAAATAACCTGCTTTATAGACACTTCTCCTACTTATCATATTCTAAAAATATCTGTCAAAATATTAATAGCTTCTTCTAATTCGTCTTTTTCTACCGTTAATGGTGGTAATAACCTAATAACATTCGTACCTGCTGTTAAAACAACCAAACCTTTGTCACGCGCTTTACTAACAAGATCAGTTAAATCACCAGTGGTTTCGATACCAATCATCAACCCTACTCCTCTGACTTGAGTCACTAGAGGATTGTTTTCCAAGGCATCAACCAACTGTTTTTGAAGACTTTGCCCTTTTTGCAAAACCTCATCCAAAAAATCACTCGTCATCACATCTAAGACCGCAGAACTGGCTGCCATCGCTAATTTATTCCCACCAAAGGTAGATCCGTGGCTTCCATAAGAAAAAGCTCCCCCTAGTGCTGATTTGGCCAACATAGCACCGACTGGAACGCCGTTCCCAAGCCCTTTAGCCAGCGTGAAAATATCAGGTTCAATCCCATAATGCTGGAAAGAAAAGAGTTTCCCTGTCCTCCCCATCCCAGTCTGAACCTCATCAACAATGAGCAAGATCCCTTGCTCCTGACAAAATGCTGTTAATGCTTTGACAAAGCTCGCTTCTGCTGGTTGAACACCAGATTCCCCTTGAACCAACTCCAACATAACAGCAGCAGTCTGATCAGTCACCAAGTCTTTGACGGATTGTATGTCATTATAAATACCATACTTAAAGTGAGGCACACCGTCTCCAAATCCCTCTTTTATTTTGTCCTGACCAGTCGCCGACATCGCTCCAAAAGTACGCCCGTGAAAAGAATTGACAAAACAGATGATTTCCTGCTTGCCAGTAGCCTTTCTCGCCAACTTAATCGCTGCTTCGTTAGCTTCAGCACCACTATTAGCAAAGTAGGCAAGATAGTCCTTGTCGCCAATCAACTTATCTGCTACCTCTTCTTGTAAGCTATTAATATAGAGGTTAGGCGTATGCCAAATTTGGCTAACCTGCTTTTGCAAGGCTTCTTGAACATAGGGATGAAAACCGAGATTGGTCACACCGATACCACTTGAAAAATCCAAATACTTCTTACCATCTTGATCAAATAGATAGTTCCCTTCAGCTTTTACAAACTCAATAGCTGCCCTCTTATAGTTTTGAAATAATTTTGTCATTACTTACTCCTTACTAATGATCGTTCCTGTCTCTAGGTTGTCTCCGATAACAACCTGACCGACACCAGCTTCGACTGTTTCTGCCGCCGACTCTATCTTGGGAATCATGCCACCAGTAATCACCCCAGAAGCAATCTTACCTTGAATCTCTTTGGTCAATAGCTGAGCTAAGACCTGACCGTCTTCCATGACCCCCTTAACATCTGTCATCAATACCAAACGATCCGCTTTTAAAGCTATTGCTACCGATTTAGCAAGATAGTCAGCATTAACATTTAGTATTTCTCCAGATGGCGAATAAGCCAAGCTAGCTAGGAGAGGAATTTTTCCTTCAACTAACAGACCTTGTAGAAGCGACTGATCAATACTGGTCACACTCCCCACATAGCCATATTTAGCCTTGTCCAAAAAGGTCGCTTCAACCAACTGTAGTTGCTCCAAAGTCAACTGATGAATCGCAAGTCCTGCTTCATCTAACTTTTCAGCCAGAGACTTCCCAACCCTATCCACAAGAGCCTCAACAATCAAAGGCATATCTTCTTTTGCAGTGACACGTAAGCCATCGCACTTGACTGTCTCGTGTCCTGCCTTTTCCAATACATCTGAAATCGCAAAACCGCCACCATGAACCACAACCAGGCGATGACCTGCCACCTGCCATTTTTGTAAAGTCGCAACAACATCAGGTGCCAACGATTGACCTGCAATACCACCAATTTTTATGACAATAACTTGAGACATCTTAACTCCTTACGTTCTATAGAGGCTATTGATTTTAACATAATCATAAGACAGGTCACATCCCCAGGCTGTTCCTGTTTCAGCACCTGCATGCAAGTCCACAGTGATGGTAATCTCATCTGCATGCATAATATCTGCCATAGCTTCTTCATCAAAGCTAACAGGACTCGACGCTATCATAACTGGTAAATCTCCCAATAGAATATCAATATGATCAACAGGAACATCTACACCTGCATAGCCAACAGCCGCTAAAATACGGCCCCAGTTAGGGTCTTCACCAAAGATAGCTGTTTTTACAAGACTAGAACCAACAACTGATTTAGCCATCATACGTGCATCTAGTTGGTTAGGGGCATTGACAACATCAACTTGAATCAATTTAGAAGCCCCTTCACCATCTTTAGCGATTTTTTTAGCCAAATCTTGCATCACAAATGACAGCATCTCTTTGAATTTTTCGAAGTCTTCTGTGTCTGGTAAAATTTCCTTATTTTTTGTACAACCGTTTGACATAACTAAAACCATATCATTAGTTGACGTATCACCATCCACGGTAATCTGATTAAAGGTTGTCTCAACATTGCTTGACAAGGCCAGCTGCAAGGTCTCACTCGAAATATTGGCATCACAAGTAATGAAAGCAAGCATGGTTGCCATATTAGGATGAATCATCCCTGAACCCTTGGCAACTCCTGACATAGTCACAATATCTCTACCAAATTCCTCAGTTACTGAAATAGTCTTGACACCTGTATCAGTCGTTAAAATAGCTTTCGCAAAATCATCGGCGTTACCATTAACCACAATCTTAGAAAGACCATTTTTCAAGGTATCCATAGGAAGTAATTCTCCAATAACACCTGTTGATGCAACCCCAACAAGCTCTGGGTCAATCTTTAACTTATCTGCTGTCAAAGCTTGCATTTCAAAAGCATCATCCATCCCTTGAACACCAGTACAGGAATTGGCAACTCCTGAATTGACAACAATTGCCTGCATCTGGCCTGCTTTTTGCACAGATTGCTTAGTGACAATTAAAGGTGCTGCAATCACCTTATTTGTCGTGTAAACACCTGCTACACTGGCGGGCACTTCTGACACAATCCATCCAAAATCCATCTTGTATTTTTTAAATCCAGCATGTAATCCATCCGCTGAAAATCCTAAAGGACTTGCAATATTACCATCAATTACTTTCATAACTACTCTCTTTTCTATCTTTTACAAATAAGTCGCCTGCACTGGCAAACCTTCTG
This sequence comes from Streptococcus saliviloxodontae, assembly GCF_016908655.1. Taxonomy (GTDB): domain Bacteria; phylum Bacillota; class Bacilli; order Lactobacillales; family Streptococcaceae; genus Streptococcus; species Streptococcus saliviloxodontae. Next base: position 28,156 of record NZ_JAFBEI010000028.1, on the reverse strand, counting down.
CCTCATCCCATCCCATCATCAGATTGAGATTTTGCACGGCCTGACCAGCCGCTCCTTTTATCAAATTATCAATAACGGAAATCACTGTTAAAATACCTGTTTTTTCATTCACTTGAAAACCAATATCAGTATAGTTAGTTCCCAACACTTGGTGCAAATCTGGCAAACCCTTAGACAAGCGGACAAAAACCTTATCAGCATAAGCTTTCTCAAAAATCATTTGAACCGCCTCTTGACTCACCCCTTCTTTTACTTTTAGGTAAGAGGTTGAAACAATACCTCTATTGATTGGCAATAAAGACGTTGAGAACTGAATAGGTAACAAGTCAGCATCGAACAAGTGTAATGCCTGCTCAATTTCTGGAATATGCTGATGCTTATTCAACTTATAAGTGACATAATTATCATGAACATTCACAAAGTGGCTGCTATCTGACAAACCCTTACCAGCTCCTGTCAAACCACTCTTAGCATCAACAATAATACTACTATCCTTCTCAAGAACTTCAGCTTGAACCAAAGGAAGGAGAGCTAACTCCGTAGCAGTCGCATAGCAACCTGGATTAGCAATAAATTTCTTGCCTTTAACATCTGTGAACTCAGCCAAACCGTAAACAAACTGATCTAAAATAGCCTGCTTGGCTGGTTCTTTAGCATACCACTCACTATAACTAGTTGCAGATAATCTATGGTCTCCTGATAAATCAATGACAGGAAAACCAGCCTCTACAAACGGCTCAGATAAATGAGAAGCAATTCCAGATGGTGTTGCAAAGAAAACCAAATCAGACTTAGACATAATCTCTGCAGCATCAAAGGCTTCGATGACCAAATCACATTGATCTGTCAAATGTGGATAAATATCAGATATACATTGACCTACCTCTTTTGTTGCATGAATAGACACTACCTGAACTTTTTTATGATTATTCAATATCTTCAGCAATTCCAAGCCGCTATATCCTGTTATACCTACAATCGAAACCTTCATATACAACACCTCTCGAATATTTATAAATTAAAGTTTAATGTATTTTTATTCATAAGTCAATACATTTTTGTAAAATTATAAAAAATAAAAAATGATTTTGAAAATTTATTCAAAATCATTTTTATTCATTTAATCTATCATTTCCAAGAACAAGTAGATGATAATCTCAAATAAGCCTATCAATCACCTGATGTGAACTGTTTCAACAAGTTATGAATAAGCCCTGTCAAAACAAGACAAATCATAGCTGCTAGCAACCAAGATTCCCCATGCAAAAACAACCAAATCGTATGGATTAACTGTGCTAAATCAGCGATGCCTAAAAAGATAAGAGTAAGCTTTTGAAACCGTGACATCTTAAAGTTTCTCTCCAACTGCTGCTAGAAGCTCTGCTATTTTACTTGCATCACTACCACCTGCCATGGCCATATCTGGTTTACCACCACCACGACCTGCTACAATCGGTGCTAGTTCTTTAATCACATTTCCTGCGTGAACATCTTTTGATTTACTTGCTACAAGGACATTGACTTTCTCACCGATACTTGCCACAAGAACGAGGACATCTGAGTAGTCTTTTTGTTTCCAATTGTCAGCAAAGGTACGAAGAGCACCTGCATCAGCAACGTCTACTTGGCTAGCGATGAAGCGTACACCATTTGCCTCTTGGACATCCTTAAAGACATCCCCAGATGCTGCTGCTGCTGCTTTTTCTTTAAGCTCTGCATTTTCTTTTTGAAGATCACGAAGAGAGTCGCTGAGAGCTTGTACCTTAGCTGCTGCATCTTTCAATTGTGGTGCTTTAACCGTAGCCGCAATCTCTTTAAGCGTATCTTCTTGGCTACGATAAACTTCAAAAGCTTGCTTACCAGTTACCGCAAGAATACGACGTGTTCCCGAACCGATACCTTCTTCTTTGACAATCTTGAAGAGACCGATTTCTGACGTGTTAGAAACATGCGTACCACCACAAAGCTCGATAGAGTAGTCACCGATAGTGACGACACGGACAACCTTACCATATTTTTCACCAAAGAGTGCCATAGCTCCCATTTCTTTGGCAGTATCCACGTCTGTTTCAACGGTCACAACTTGGATAGCTTTCCAAATCTGTTCGTTAACTTCTTCTTCAATACGACGCAATTCTTCAGCTGTCACTGCCTCAAAGTGCGTAAAGTCGAAACGAAGGAATTCTTCTTCATTCAATGAACCAGCCTGAGTAGCATGATCTCCAATCACATGGTGAAGAGCCGCGTGGAGCAAGTGTGTTGCTGTATGGTTTTTCTCAACAGCCAAACGACGCTCTTTGTTAATGTCAAGCTTATAAGTTGTACCAACAGAAAGTGACGCCAAGACATTGACGGTATGAAGTGGCTGACCATTTGGCGCTTTCTGCACATCGACAACCTCTGCAACAACATCTCCCTTGTCATTTTTAATAACACCGTGATCAGCAACTTGTCCACCCATCTCAGCGTAAAATGGTGTTTGACTAAAGACAAGAAGAGCTTGACCTTCTGAAACAGCTTCTGTACGCTCATTGTCAGCAATAATGACTGAAAGATTTGAAGTAAGAGCGTCCGCACCGTAAACAAACACTGACTCTTCAACAATACCAGCCAAGGTTTCGTTTTGCATACCCATTGAGCCACCTTTGACCACTGCTGCACGCGCACGGTCTTGTTGTTCCTTCATGGCTGCTTTGAAGCCTTCGTGGTCAATCTTGTAGCCAGCATCCTCTGCCAATTCCTCAGTTAGTTCTACTGGGAAGCCGTAGGTATCGTAAAGTTTGAAGATGTCTTTACCGTCAAGGGTGTCTTTGCCAGCCGCTTTCAAGTCTGCAAGCAATGAATCTAAGTGGCCACTACCTGCATCAATGGTACGTGCAAAGGTTTCTTCCTCACGTTTAACGATTTTCTCAATAAAATCGCGTTTTTCAAGAACTTCTGGATAGTAGCTTTCCATGATTTGACCAACAGTCACAACCAATTTATAAAGGAAGGTCTCATTGATACCAAGACGACGACCATGCATAACAGCACGACGGAGGAGACGACGAAGAACGTAGCCACGTCCCTCATTTCCAGGAAGGGCACCATCACCAATAGCAAATGAAAGAGCACGAATATGGTCGGCAATGACCTTGAAGCTCATGTTATCACCATCTGGATCGTAAGTTTTACCAGATAATTTTTCTACTTCACGGATGATCGGCATGAAGAGGTCAGTTTCAAAGTTTGTTTTTGCCCCTTGCATGACAGCTGCAAGACGTTCAAGACCTGCACCCGTATCAATGTTTTTGTTAGGCAATTCTTTGTACTCAGAGCGTGGCACAGCTGGATCAGCATTAAATTGTGACAAGACGATATTCCAGATTTCGATATAACGATCGTTTTCAATATCTTCAGCCAAAAGACGAAGTCCGATATTATCTGGATCAAAGTCCTCTCCACGATCAAAGAAGATCTCTGTATCTGGACCTGAAGGACCTGCACCGATTTCCCAGAAGTTATCTTCGATTGGCACCAAATGACTTGGTTCAACACCACAAGCAATCCAACGGTTGTATGAATCCTTATCATCTGGGTAGTAAGTCATATAGAGCTTATCTTTAGGGAAGTCAAACCACTCTGGGCTTGTCAAGAGCTCAAATCCCCACTCGATAGCCTCGTCACGGAAGTAATCACCAATTGAGAAGTTACCAAGCATTTCAAACATGGTGTGGTGACGAGCTGTTTTACCAACATTTTCGATATCGTTAGTACGGATAGATTTTTGAGCATTGGTAATACGTGGATTTTCAGGAATAACTGACCCATCAAAATATTTCTTCAAGGTCGCAACCCCTGAGTTAATCCAAAGAAGCGTTGGGTCATTGACTGGAACAAGATTAGCAGAGGGCTCAACAGAGTGACCCTTTGATGACCAGAAATCTAACCACATTTGACGAATTTGTGCAGAAGACAATTGTTTCATAATTAAGATACCAAGCCCGTAAACGTCACGGTGAAAATAGGAAAGTTGACCCAAGTGCTAACACCTAGTCTAACGTTATTTTTTTCACACAGACCTTAGGGCGAGTTCAGTTAGACTAGCTAACTAAACACTTCCTTTCATTGTTATTCTGGTTAATAAACAAATAAAATGACAAAATCAAATCGACGAAGGGCGAAAAACCGCGGTACCACCTTCATTCAATGATCTTGTCATTCTCCATTATTATATTTGAGTTATAAAATAGGGTAGCAAAGCACTCATTCCATCCATGGCTCACAGCAACCGCCACTTTTCTGTTTCCGGAAGACGAGTCTCTTTCCCTATTTGAGTTGTGAGATAGACTCACATACTCTTTATTTTACTTGATTTTAGGTCTTAGGTCAAGCTACTTTAGTTTGAAGAGCTTGTTGTGCTTGAACTGTCAGTTGTCGTTGTTGTACTTGAACTTTCAGTTGTTGATGATGAGCTTGATGAACTTGATGATGAGCTACTTGATGTGTTTGTATATTGCGCAAGAACAGTTGAGAAGGCAGTGTCTTTAATTTTAACATTTGCTTTATCAAGCGCTGCTGCAATTACTTTATTTTGATAACTTGAATCTGTTGTGTATTTATTCATCAACAAAGTCTTCAATTGAGATTTATATGATTTCCAATCTGATTTTTTCTCTTCACGTGACACTGTTTTAACAACATAGTAGCTGTATTTATAAGTTGAAGAGTCTAAAACAGAGATAACACTTGAGACAGTACCCGCATCTTGAGAAAGGGCTGTTGATAAGACATCACTTGGAAGATCTGTACTTGATGAATTGACAGTGTATTCGTATTTTTTATCCGTTTCTTCTGTCTTATCTTTAGCGATAGAGGCAAAATCTGCTCCTGCAGCAGCTGCTGAAGCTTGAACAGTGTTAGCGGTATCTTGATCACTCAATTTAATGATTTGAACTTTAGTATCAGGAACGTATGTTTTGAAAGCCTCTTTGTAGTTAGCTGTTGTCAATTCTTTCTTAGCAGCTTCTTTTACTGCATACTCAATCAACATTGTTGTACGAATTTGTTGCTTGTAAGTATCTGCAGTCAAACCAGCTGATGTCAGTGCTGCTGAAAATGATGTACCGTAGTTTGAAGCTGCTTTATTATATGCTTCATCTACTTTCGTATTAGATACTTTGCTACCGTACTGCTCTTCAAATACACGAGTCAAAATCAATGTCAACATTGATTGTTGACCTGTAGAAGTTGTTTTAATTTCTTGATAGAAATCTGACACGTTGATGCTGTTACCTTTCATCGTAACAAGGTTTGTCTCAGATGAGTTTCCACCTTTGATACCGATGTAAGTAATCCCTGATGCCATTAAAGCAGAAACAACAACAAGTGATGTTGCTTGGAAACCTTTACTTTTTACAAGGTTAACAAAGCCATTTTCAGATGATTTTTTAGCCATAAGTCTATTATTAACTCCTTTTATTCACATTAACTTTGCCAGTATACCATATTTTCCTAAAAAATGCTTAATCTGGTAAAATTATCTCTTCTTTATTTTTACGGATCATCAAAAGACCGTCACTCAAAGGTACTAGAGTACTTGTCAAATCAGGATGATTGAGGGTTGCTTCAAAAAGACGCTGCAAGCCACGATAAATCGTTCGTTGACCTCGTCGAACCTCTTCGATCGGACGAGCAATATCTCCTCCTTGGAAAACATCATCCATAACGATAACACCACCAACTTTAAGACGTTTTAGAACCTCTGGTAAAAAAACAATATACTTAGACTTGGCAGAATCCATAAAGACAAAATCAAATTCATCATCTAGTGTTGCCAACATATCAACAGCATCACCTTCCACTAAGCGAATCTGCTGCCTTGTATCGTACTTGGCGAAATTCTCTTTGGCAAATCCAATCATTTCGGGATTACGATCGATAGTTGTAATTTTAGCATCTGGAGCATTTTCAGCCATCAAAAGCGCTGAAAATCCAATAGCAGTCCCAATTTCAAGAATACTCTTGGGTTGTAAAGTCTGCATCAAAAAGCGAAAATACGCCACAACTTCATGCTGGATAATCGGAATATTTTCTTGACGAGCAAATGCCTCCAATGCAGCCAAGCCATCTTTATTTTGCTTCTGACGCGTTCTGAGGTAATCCAATACTTCTTCTTTAACAACTGGGCGTCTCATGTTATGATTAGCCGTTTTACTATATGATTTAACCATGCCGTAAAGTATATCACAAGTGTTTCTTAGGGTCAAGAAAAGGCTATTTAACAGACTTTATCGATACATTTAAGCCATATATCAATCATAAAAATAAACTACGACCAACTCAAGGGTCAGTCGTAGTTAAGAAACAGGAAATGATTTATTAGCATTTACCAACCAATGCCATACCTATTGAATTGACGATTTCTATTAGTCATTTAACAAGGGACGTCGACGTAAGATCAGCATCAAAAGCAAGGCAAAAATATAGCAAGCTGCAAAGATAATCAAGGTCCATGTGTAAGAACCAAACTTCTCGTAAGTAAATGACAATAACATAGGTCCAGCTAAGGCTGCCATCCCCCAAGCAGTCAACATATAGCCATGGAGCGCAGCTAATTCTTTGGCACCGAACAAATCACTCAGATAAGGAGGAATAAGTGAGAAACCTGCACCGTAACAAGTCATCAACAAGGCCATAGCTGTCACAAATACCCAAGATTGATGGAAGAAAATAAGAGAGCTTGTCATGCTAATATTAACCACCAACAGAGTCACAAAAGTCCAAGGACGACCGATATAGTCTGACAAGGCTGCCCAAGCTAAACGACCAAAGCCGTTGAAAATCCCCATAAAACCCACAATAACCGCAGAAGCTGCTACAGACATACCAGACAAGTCCTGAGCCATCGGAGCAATAACTGAAATCAAACCTAATCCACAGGCAATGTTAATAAAGAAGATTACCCAAAGCAAGTAAAATTCAGGTTTCTTCAAAGCTTGATTGGCCTTGATTCCTTTACTAAGATCAGCTTTTTTACTGTCTTTACTCATAGTCGTCAACAAGGCTTGCTCTTCTGCACTCGGACGTTTAATGAACTGAGCCACCACAATCATGACAAGAAAATAAGCCACTCCTAGAATGTAAAAAGTATTGACCACTTGAACCTTTTCAATCAAAAACTGAGCTATCGGACTTGTCAACAAAGAAGCAAAGCCAAATCCCATGATAGCCATTCCAGTCGCTAGTCCTCGCTTATCAGGAAACCACTTGATGATTGTTGAAACAGGTGTGATGTAACCAGCACCTAGACCAATTCCACCTAAAATACCATATCCTAGATACAGCAACCATAATTCATGATGAGCAATGGCATAACCCGATAATATAGTCCCTCCAGCATACAAGAAGGCTGACAAACTCCCTGTTAGACGTGGACCCAAAGCTTCCACAAGGCGTCCCATAAAGGCTGCAGACATACCTAGACAAAAAATAGCTAATGAAAAAGTAAAGGCGACAGCTGATTGACTCCATGAAGTCTGCTCCATGATTGGATTGCGGTAAACACTCCAGGCATAAGTTGACCCCAACATCAAATGTAGGATAACTCCACAACTGGCAACTAGATAGCGATTCGTTTTAAACATATGACCTCCGAAAAAGCGAACATTATTCAAAAATAACAGTTATTACGTTAGGGTTTCATTGTACGATATTCTCTTTTTTAGAGCAAACAATCTGTTTTGTAATTTTTTATTTCTGTACTATAACAAAAAAAGGCTGAACATTATCCAGTATTTTGAGTCAGAAAAAGAGACCGAACGCTTGTCCAGTCTCTTGATTTTTGTACTTTAATGATAGGCTTCAACCGATTCATCTCTGACGTCTCAAGCAAAAATACTCATCACTTCAGATAAATCTTCAATTTTACGATTGGTTTCAGTATCTGCTTGACCTAGGTTAATCGAAAAAATGCCAGCCGCTTGGGCAACCTCGACATCAATGCGACGATCACCAATATAGTAAGTATCCTGCTTATCTAGGTTATACTTTTCGATGAGATAATTAACAGCTTCTGGATCAGGCTTACGCTTAAAGCCGTTAGCTGATGTCACAACTTCTTCAAAATAAGAAGCTACACCCAGTCTCTCCAACACTTGTTCCGTTGTACTGCCTTTATGCGTATAAATGAGGTTACGAATCCCTTTTTCCTTTGTCCAATCTAAAGTCTCTTTTGCATAAGGCATTAGGTTGATCAAGTCATCACGCGCTTCTTGCTCTCTATTGAAAAACTGTAATAATTCTTGAAAATCAAGATTTTCTTCTAGAGCCAATTGACGTAATAGGCTACCAACAGACTCTCTGATGATAAAGTCCATAACCCAATCTTGATCAAACTCTAAACCATACATGTCATACAACAAAACAAGAACCTCATGAATCACCTGATACGATTCTACCAGGGTACCATCAAAATCCCAAATAAAAGTTCTCTTTGTCATCAAATCTCTCCATTTTCCTTTACTACTTTTTAATAGTTTATCATAGTATTGTTATCAAATATCAACAAGTTTGTTAAGAGAAAAAAACATTTTCCATGTGGCAACGCTATCAAAAAGATTTTTTTCGCACAAATGCAAAGAATTAAGATAAGATAAAAACAAAATGAAGATTACTAATATTGAAACAGAATCTATTTTTAGAGTAAATCAACCAGATCTTCTAACTCACTAAGACGTTTTTCAAAGACCTCAAAAGCCTGATCAATGTAATCAGATGTCGTCATATCAACACCTGCTTTAGCAATAACATCCAGAGCATCTGCAGAATTACCTGCCTTAAGGTAGGCAAGATACTTATCTTTGTCTTCTTGATTACCGTGAACAATACGGTCAGCAAGATAGCTAGCTGCAGCAAAGCCTGTTGCGTATTGATAGACATAATAATTGTAGTAGAAATGCGGAATACGTGCCCACTCATATTGGATTTCTGGGTTATCAGATGCTTTTAGACCATAGTATTTTTCATTTAAATCCGCGTATAGCTGATTGAGGTAATCACTGGTAAGAACTTGCCCTTCTTGGTCTGCTTTATGAATGAGATGCTCAAACTCTGCAAACTGTGTCTGACGGAAAACCGTTCCTTTAAAGCCATCAAGGTAATGATTCAAAATAGCAAAACGTTCTTTGACATCCTTAACTTCTGCCAAAAGAGCTTCTGTCAAAATATTTTCATTAGTAGTTGAGGCGATTTCAGCTAAGAAAATAGAATAGTCTCCATAAACATAAGGCTGATTCTCACGTGTAAAGGTAGAATGCATGGAATGACCTGTCTCGTGAACTAGGGTGAAGAGATTGTCTAGAGTATCTTGCCAGTTCAATAGCATAAAGGCATTGGTATCATAGGAGCCTCCTGAATAGGCTCCTGAACGTTTACCTTTATTTACATGAACATCAATCCAACGTTCAGAAAAAGCACGTTTAACACGTTCAGTGTAATCCTCACCAAAAATAGATAGAACCTGCTCGGCTTTTTCCAGCGCTTCTTCATATGTCACTGCCAAATCCATCTCAGATAGTGGCGCATAAACATCATACATTTTTAAATCATCCAAACCTAACAGACGTTGACGCAAGGCCATGTATCGGTGCAACAAAGGCAGGTGATTATGAACAGATGTAATCAGAGCATCATAGACTGATTCAGGGATAAAGTTAAGAGACATAGCAGCTTGGCGAGCAGACTCATAATGACGTACCTTCGCTTTAAAGTTCTGCACTTTTACATGTGATTGCAGTGTCTTAGCATAGGTATGCTGAAACTGTTCGTAAACACTGTAATGCGCTTCAAATGCTCCTTTTCGAATGTCACGATTTTTTGATTCCATCAAACTAATGAAATTGCCATGTGTCAATTCGATTACTTCACCATCATCATTGGTTACCCATGGGAAACCGATGTCTGCATTATCTAAGATAGCAAATGTTTCAGAAGGTGCTGAGAAAATCTCAGAAGCAGAAGCTAAGAGGGCTTCTGATTCTTGTGAAAGGACATGCTCCTTACCTCGTAAGAGTTTTTCAAAGAAATAGCGATAGTCTTCTAATTCCTTTTCTTCTGATAAGAAAGAGTCAAACTGCTCCTGACTAATCTGCATAAACTCTGGTTCAAAGAAGGCAAAAGACTCGTTCAAATAGCCATAGAGGGCAGAAGCCTTTGCTTGAAACTCTTGGTACTTAGCAACCGTTGTGTCTTGGTCATTTTTCATGGATGCGTAGACATACAAGGTCTCCAAACGACGATGGATGGCTAGGTACTTATTGGTTACTTCCAACAAACTGCTAGCAGAGTCCAAAAGGTGACCTTGGTAAACACCGACTTCTTGACAAAGTGCTCTCAACGCTTTCTCTTCTTCTTCCCAAGCTTCATCTGTTGGAAAGATAGTGGTTAAATCCCAAGTGTATTTTTCTTCTAAATGCTGACGATGATCACTCATGTGACGACCTCTTTTCTTTTAAATCTGATTTCATTTTAACATAAACTGCAGGCGGATAGAGAACCTGATAGCGCTTATCGGTTACTTTTTCGTAAAACTGATTGAAAGCCTGGTAAAATGGGGCCAGATCTTCTTTTATTTGACAAAAACCATGGTCTGATTTTGGAAAGCGAATCTGAGGGTAAAAAGAGTCCAGTGGTCTGGTCAGGAGATTGTCTCCTCTTAAGTAAGCTGCTTCTTGTAAGCTCATCCAAAACGCTTTCTTCTGCTGCAACTGTCTTTGGATATAGTTCAGCAGGTCAAGGTGGCAGGCTCTCTGATAGGTCTGTATTTTTTGAGAACGATAAGGTATCCGAAAAACATCAATCACATGTGCTGCCAATGGAAACTGCTGCTCCAGATAGTGTACCTTTCCTTGCCAATCCTCATAAATAAGGTATTTCAACCGAATAAGCGATTGGTCAGCATCTAACTCCCACAAGTGGAATCCCATATTGGATGAAAAATAAAGGAGTTGCCGTTGCAAGTCTGTTAGGCGCTGCTGCATCCAAAGACGCTTTCCTAACAACCATAGAACTTGAATTCCCACTTCTTGATAAGAATTGGTCCTCTCTCTTAAACGCTCTATCGACAGAGGGCTACATTGAACCTCCAAAGCTAGGCGATCATTAACCATAAGGTCCGCAATTTGTTGAATATCGGGTAAGACTTTTTCAATCTCTACCTTCTCTGTCTCAGCCAGACTGCTATAAAGCTGCGCTTTCAAACTTAAATGCTCTGAAGACTCATTTTCATGAAAAAACTGACAGTCTTTGAGACTTTGATGGGCAAAATGAGAACGCATCACTGCTCCTGATTTAAAAACTAAGGGACCTGAACAAGCAGGACAATAATACTGAATCCTTCTCTCAATCACCTGGTCCAAACAAGAATATAGCTCTCCCTGAGCATCTTTAGCAATTAACACCAGTACCTTCCTCCTCATAGACGACAAAAAACGTTTGGAAATCCTCCCAAACGATTGATTAATATACCATTAGTCTAGCCTTCATCTAAATATTCGACATTAGTCTCGAAAATAAGACAGTAATTTTTTTGCTCTTCTTCTGTTAAAGAACGATAAGTCCCTAACGCCAAGTCCCCTAAGCTAAAGGGACCAAATCTAACACGCTCTAGATAGGTTACCTTAACCCCATAAGCTAGAAACATTTTTTTAACTTGATGAAATTTGCCTTCTGAAATAGTGATATAAGCACAGCTCTTTTCTGAACTGGAACTGACAATGTCTAGCTTAGCTGGTTTACAGACAGTTCCATCCAAAAAAGCAATACCATTTTCAAAAAAGAAAGGAGCATCATCACCCAACTCATCATTAACTTCAACATAGTAAGTCTTATCGACATGGTGCTTAGGGTGAAGAAGTCGATAGCCAAGGGGTCCATTGTTTGTGATAAGAACTAGACCTTCTGTGTCTCTATCCAATCGACCGACAGGATAGAGGCCTTCTCTTCGGTCTTTTGGGTCTATCAAATCAATGACAGTCTGATGTTCAACATCCGAAACTGCCGACACGACACCACTAGGCTTGTTAAGAATATAATAAACATCTGGAGAATAGCTGAGCCTTTGACCAGATACTGTGACTGTTTGAAGATTGGGGTCCACATTGAGACTATCATCTCTAACAAGGTCACCATCAACGCGCACCTGTAAACGACGGATTAGTTTTTTCACTTGCCCCCTCGAACCAAAACCTGCCTGGCCTAATAATTTATCTAAACGCATAAGACCATTGTACCATAGCAAGCTAAATTCTTGTATTTTTGCGAAAAATGCATTAATATATCACTATCTAGTAACAATGTAAAGTGAGGATTTCTTATGGGACTTTTACAAAATGGCAAATGGGTTGACAAATGGTACGATACCAAATCAACAGGGGGCAAATTTGTCCGCACTCAGACCCAGTTTCGTAACTGGATCACGGAGGATGGCTCTGCTGGACCAACTGGAACTGGTGGTTTCAAGGCTGAGTCTGGCCGCTACCACCTCTATATCTCACTAGCTTGCCCTTGGGCTTGTCGCACACTCATCATGCGTACCTTAAAAGACCTAGAGGAGCACATTTCCATTTCCATTGTGAATCCTTTGATGCTTGAAAATGGCTGGACTTTCGAAGAAGCAGATGGGGTTATTGCAGACTCTGAATTGCACAGTGACTATCTTTACCAAGTCTATTTAGCTGCCCAGCCTGATTATTCTGGACGTGTCACTGTACCAGTTCTTTGGGATAAAAAAACAAAAACGATTGTTAATAATGAATCTGCTGAGATTATGCGTATGCTAAACACCGCTTTCAATAACCTCACTGGCAATACTGAGGACTATTATCCCAAAGAGCTACAAGCTGACATTGATGCCATGAATGACTTTGTCTATCCAAATATCAATAATGGTGTCTATAAGGCAGGATTTGCTACCACTCAGGAAGTTTACGAAGAAGAGGTCAAGCAACTCTTTGCTGCTCTAGATCATTTGGAAAATCTACTAGATGCTAGTGATTTTCTCGTCGGCAATCGCTTCACCGAAGCAGATATCCGTCTCTTCACAACCTTGGTACGCTTTGATTCTGTCTACTACGGGCATTTCAAAACGAATAGTCGTCGCTTAGTGGACTACCCAAACCTTTGGAACTATACCAAACGTATCTACAATATGCCTGGAATTGCTGATACTGTGAACTTTGACCACATCAAAAAACACTACTACGGTAGCCACAAAACAATCAATCCTACAGGCATCGTACCAGTTGGACCAATTCTAGATTGGACACTATAGAGAGTGGGACAGTAAAAACAGCTGGAAGATTTTTTAGGAAATCAACGAAAACATTCGATTTTGTCAACAAGTTTTTATTTTTAGCTGCTGACCTGAAACAGGCATCCCTAGAGTGTTTCACTACACCTTCCGCACAGCTCAAAAGATTTGGGGAACCTTTTAAGGTTGTTGATAACATCAAACCTAGCTTGATGTCAAAGCAAGATTGTAACAGTTGATTTTTCAACGAATTAGAACCCACTCAACCACTAAGTCCCGAAAATTGGATAATAAAAAGATAAGAAGCTAAAGACTTTTGTCTTAGCTTCTTTCATTATAATTGACTCGCTGCAGCTTCATCTAGAATAACAATGACGTCTGGGTGTTTTTGAAGAATACTTGCTGGCAAGTCTTCTGTCACAGGACCGTAAATCATTCCTTTTATAGCAACAGCTTTCTCGATACCATAAGCCATAAGAACAATTGTTTTTGCAGTCATGATAGATGCAATCCCCATAGAAATAGCTTGTCTAGGAACATCATCACTCTTGTCAAAGAAACGACTATTAGCTTGAATAGTATCTTCTGTCAAATCAACAAGATGGGTTGTCATCTCAAAAGACGTTCCAGGTTCATTAAAACCAATATGCCCATTTCTTCCAATACCTAGAATTTGAAAATCAATAGGATGCTCATCAAGCACCCGATCATAGTTGCTAGCTTCTGCTAGCAAATCTTTGGCAAGCCCATTGGGTAAAAAGCTCTCCTTAAAAGGTTTCGATTCCAATAAATGTTCCTTCATAAAATAGGAATAGCTCTGCGGATTGTCAGGAGATAAACCAACATATTCATCGAGATTAATGCTCGTTAGCTTCGAAAAATCAATTGAACTATCAACCAGTTCTTGATAAAAACTCAAAGGACTGCTACCAGTCGCTAACCCTATTGTTTGTATTCCAGAGTCTATCTTTTCCTTAAGGAGGGCAAAAGCAAGTCGCCCTCCTTCTTTTTGATCTTTAACACGTAAGAGTCTCATCACTACCTCCTTTGGTCTATACCTTTATACTCATATTTTAAGGTATAGACCAATTATAGTCAAGCCAAATCAATTAAGATAAAAGTCCTTCCAACAAGATCCCCTATCTATGCATAGTCTCAGATGACTCTAGTAACTTATCGTGATATAATAGTTAAGCTATAACAGATTACTAGATGAGGATAATAATGAATACTGAAGATTTTAATTTTGACTTACCTGAAGAACTGATTGCCCAAACACCTTTGGAGCAACGCGATTCTTCAAAACTACTGGTCATTGATCCCATAACCAAAGAAATGACAGACACACACTTTGATCATATCATTGATCAACTTCAGGCAGGGGACGCCCTAGTCATGAACAACACCCGCGTTCTCCCTGCTCGACTCTACGGGGAAAAACCAGATACTCATGGTCATGTTGAGCTGCTACTTCTCAAAAACACCAACAGAGATCAATGGGAAGTTCTCGCTAAACCTGCTAAACGCCTCAAGGTAGGCAGCAAGGTCTCATTTGGCGATGGCAGACTCCTAGCAACCGTTGTTCAAGAGTTAGAACATGGCGGACGTATTGTAGAGTTCAGTTATGACGGCATTTTCTTAGAAGTTCTAGAAAGCCTCGGTGAAATGCCTCTCCCTCCTTACATTCATGAAAAACTTGAAGATCGTGATCGTTACCAAACAGTCTATGCTAAGGAAAATGGCTCCGCTGCTGCCCCAACTGCAGGTCTTCACTTCACACCTGAGCTACTTGAAAAAATTCAAGAAAAAGGAGTGAAGCTGGTCTACCTTACCCTCCATGTCGGACTTGGAACCTTCAGACCCGTTTCTGTTGAAAACCTGGATGAACACGAGATGCACTCTGAGTTTTATAACTTGTCAGAAGAAGCTGCAGAAACACTACGTCAGGTTCGGTCATCTGGAGGACGCATCGTAGCTGTAGGAACGACTTCTATCCGTACCTTAGAAACAATCGGAAACAAATTTGAAGGTGACATCCACGCTGATTCAGGTTGGACCAACATCTTTATCAAGCCAGGCTATGACTTCAAAGTTGTTGATGCCTTTTCAACCAATTTTCACCTTCCTAAATCAACGCTAGTCATGCTAGTCTCTGCATTTGCGGGTAGAGATTTTGTTCTTGATGCCTATCATCATGCAGTTGAAAAAAGATATCGTTTCTTCAGCTTTGGAGATGCTATGTTTGTCACTAGAAAAGAACAAGACTAACCATAATCAAGCACACACTAATAAAACAGAGATGAAAAAGATTCTATGCTTTTAAAGCATAGAATCTTTTTCATCTCTGTTGGAATCAAGTAGGGAACGTAATTCTACACATGGAAAAGTTGTCCCATGAGGTAGGTCACCGTCATGGTTAGCAAGCCCACCCCTAAATTACGTAACATAGCCGCCTTGACAGGAGCTTTTCCTAACTTAGCACTTACATAACCTGTCAATAGAAGTGATAAAGCAACGACAATGACTGTCGCTACAATTCTAAGATCTTTTGGAAATAGCATTACAGATAAGGTTGGTGGTAAGGACCCTACTGCAAAAGCGATAAAACTTGAGTAAGCTGCATGCCAAGGATTTGTAAACTCATCCATCTCAATACCGTACTTCTCCTCCACCAAGTGCTTCAGAGGATTTTTATAAAAGGCAACATTCACTTTCATCTCCGCAGCTGTTTCACACTCGCCTTGTGCAATATAAATATCGTAAAGTGATTTTCGAGCTATATCTGGATGTTGCTCCAACAACCTTTTTTCAACCTCTACAGCAGCTTGCTCTGTATCTTTTTGGGTACTGACAGATACATACTCACCACCTGCCATTGAAAATGCTCCTGCTAATATCGCAGATAGTCCCGATAAGAAAATAAACCAGATGTTAGATGTCGCACTAGCAACACCGATAACAACTCCTGCAATAGAGATGATCCCATCATTTGCTCCCAAAACTCCTGCTCGCAAAATATTTAAACGTCTTGAAAAATGTTGATTTTCCATAAGTAAACCTCGTTCTTTTAAGTTATCTTATTATATCAATTAAGTGGAATGATTACAAGTATTATTTATAATGATTATAAATAAGTTCTTTAACAAAATAATTCTCTTTAGTCTAAATGCACTCCCTTAATACTCTAAAGAACATAAAAACTCTAGATGGAAGTCTAGAGTTTTTCTATTCTTATTTTATTCTGCAGTGATACCATTCATATTGACACGATGCCATTCGTTGATGACATAGGCTAATTGTCCAAGTTGGTAAAGGCCTTCATTACTGATTTCCTCACTGTTCTCTGTTGTGCCACCAAGACCAGCAGTGTATAGTGCCACCATGTAAGGTGTTTCTTCTTCAACGATAGCATCAACATTCAAAGCCTCACGGACATAACCTGGCTTTTGATAAATAGTCAGATTTGGTAAGAACATATGGTAATAATACTCAGGGAAAGATTGACTGAGGTAGTTTAAAATATCAGAATACTTATCCTTATGCTTCCAAAGGTATTGAAGAACCTGAATATAGTAGTCAGTCGTTGTCTTATTTCCATCCTCTTGAATCGTCTTAATATCAGCTTTTGATTCACCGTATCGTCCAAACATTGAATAAGCTTTTTCCATACCACCTAGGCGTTCTGCTAAAGCATAAGCTGGTGTATTTTCAGAATAAACTAATGAATACTCCTGCATCTGAGGAATGGTCATTTTCCCATCAAAGGCAGCAACATACTGATCGTGCTCTCCTTGGTATTCGTAATCGGTATTAGTGATATCAAATGATTCTGTCATTGATAGTTTCCCATCAGCAACGGCGTCAACCACCAGCATATTAAGCGGAAGTTTATAGGTTGATCCTGCTGTCATTGCTTGTGTTTCATTCATCGCAATGATTTCATCTGAAACGACATTTTTGTAAGAAAAGGCTACTTGACTCTGATCAATACCTGAATCAGCCAAGAAAGCTTTAACGACATCAACTAATCCCATATTGACGTAATCATAGGCTAATCCCATAGAGGTCATCTCATCTAAATCTTGATCGTATGTAGCTTGTTTGTCTTCTTGACTTTTAGCAGTTACTTTTTTCTCTTTTGACGAAGATGATGATTGTTCTGACTTTGTTAAAGCGCTAGAGGACAAAGAAACAGAGCTGTTTGTTGATTTTGTCTTGTGCGATGTCTTTGTTTGATTTGCAATAATAAAAAACGACGTGAGCCCAACGTAAAGCAAGGCTAATAAAATCACGGTTAAAACTGATTTTTTCTTCACAATAATTCTCCTAACTTTCTTATTATAAAGAAAAATTAGAACGATTACAAGTATATTCTCTCATTTTATCGTAAAAATGAGAAGATCTTTTATACATCTCGTATCATATAAAGTCCGATAAGAGGCTACTTAATTTTCCATTAATCAATCGTGAAAGTAAAAATAAGCAAACTCTTTTCGGACAATAGGAGTTTGCTATGAGTATTCAGACAAACTCACACATAAGTAAAAAAGACTGAACTAAGTCCAGCCTTTTATTTACTCTTATTATGCAGTTGCTTCAGCGTAGAGTTCAGCAACTTTATCCCAGTTGATGATTTCATAGAAAGCTTTGATGTAGTTTGGACGAACGTTACGGTAGTTAAGGTAGTAAGCGTGTTCCCAAACATCAAGAGCCAAGATTGGTTTCAACCCTTGTGAAATTGGAGTGTCTTGGTTAGCTGTTGAAACAACTTCAAGTTTACCTTCCTTGTTAACAACAAGCCAAGCCCAACCTGAACCAAAACGAGTTGTTGCTGCCGCTGTAAATGCTTCTTGGAAAGCTTCAAATGAACCGAAGGCTTCATTGATAGCAGCTGCAACTTCTGCTGTGATTTCTTTCTTTTCAGGTGAAAGAAGTTCCCAGAAAAGCGCGTGGTTAAGGTGTCCTCCACCGTTATTGATAAGAGCTTGACGAATATCAGCTGGAATTGACTCAACATCTGATAGTAAGGCTACAAGATCTTCACCGATTTCTGGGTGTTTTTCAAGAGCCGCGTTAGCATTAGCAACATAAGTCGCATGGTGCTTATCGTGGTGCAAAGTCATTGTCTCTGCATCGATATATGGCTCAAGAGCGTCGTATGCATATGGAAGTTCTGGTAAAATAATTGCCATCTTGATTTCCTCTTTTCGTTTTTATAGCTTCATTTTATAAGAAAATGGCAGAGCTTTCAACTGATTTGACCGAAAATAGCAATTAGCTTTAAGCTACTGCCCTGACTAATTTCAGCAAGGCGACATCAAATAAGTAGGCTTTATCATAAAGACCTGATTTTATCTGATAATCTGTCTCAATTAGAACTGTCACAAACTCATATAAAAGAGGTAGCGACAAGTGACGGCTATCTTTCATGGCGTATTTTATCTGATAAGGGTTAACACGGCGACCAAGGTAATCAGACAAGTCGCTAACAATCTGAGATTCGGACTTACCTTGTTGCCACAGTATCCTTACCTGAGTCAAGATTCGAAATTGCCCCAGAAGAACAGCAATCAACTTAATCTCATCTTCTCCTTGAAGTCTCAAATCCATCACCAAAGAGCGGGCTTGATCGATTTGTCCCTTTAGTAATAATTGACTGAGGTCAAAGATATTATCTTGTAAAGATTTAGGGACAGCTTCGTCAATATCCTCTTGGCTAATCGCACCTTCTGATTTATAGGCTTTAAGAAAGGCTAAGTTTTTCTGAGTTGCTGAGAACTCAAAATTAGATTTCCTTAAGAGTGTTTCAAAGACACCTGACTCAAAGCTCATTCCATCTTGATGTGCCTGTTTTTGGAAGTAGGTTCTCAAATCAGCTTCTTTTAAAGGTGCTGCTTCAAACACCTGAGCATCGCGTTTTAAAAGTTTGACTAGGCGTCGTTTGCCATCTAGTTTTCCTGGAATCAGTAAAATCAATCGTGTAGTCTCTACAGGGTGTTCAAGGTAGGCCTCTAAATGTTTAAGAGACTGATCATCTAAAAAAGCCTTCTTATCAGTCGTAAGGTCTAAAAGATTATCCAGGAGAACAATCTTATAATCTGAAAAGAAGGGAAGACTCTCCAGATCCATCTGAATACTGTCATAATCATCCTGACTCAGGTCAAAATAAGAATAACTCAAATCCGCAGGGTCAAAGGCAATCTGTGACAGTAAAGCCTCACGCATCTCTTGATACTGACCAAGGTCCTCTCCAGTTAGAACCGTTACCGCAGGCAGGGTTTCTTTACTTAATTTTTTTAGGTTTTCAAGTGCAATCATAGTTTTATTATACTAAAAAAACACGATGAAATCATGACTTTTGATAGATACATCTCTAGACTGACTTATAAAACAACTTATCGAACAGACTCAAAATGCCAATGTCGCCAGCCTATAAATCGTAGGGCACCTAACTGATCTGTTCGATAGACCGTCATCCCGCGCTCCTCAAAACGCTCTAAGGTTTCCTGATGAGGATGCTTGTATCGATTATCTTTTCCTACTGATATCAAGGCGACACGCGCGCCGATAGCGTCTAAAAAAGCTGGGCTACTCGACCCTTTTGAACCGTGGTGTCCTGCCTTTAAAATATCCACCCCCAAATGTGGATAGGTAGCTAATAATTGCTCCTCCCCTTCTTTTTCCAAATCCCCTGTAAACAAGAAGCGCTTATCTAAGAGCTTGCCATAAAGAACAAGAGAATCATTGTTTCCTCCGTCGCCTACCGCTTGAGGGTACAGAACATAAAGCCGACTTCCCATAATGGAAAGACTATCTCCAGCAGTCACTACCTTAATAGGTTTATGTAGGGCAAGGAGACGTTTTTTAAAGTCTGGGACAGTCAGGCTTCCTGGGCTAACAATAAGTTGACCGACATCGATATCCTTTAACAAAGTCTCCAAATCGCCAATATGATCGGCATCTGTATGAGTCAGCACCAACTGATCCAATTTAGAGATACCGCGAGATTTGAGATAGGGAATCAAGGTACGCTCGGCATTAGCGTCTGTTTTTGACTCTTGCCAATTCTTTTTTTCCTTAAAACTAACACGCCCACCGACATCAATCAAGATGCTCTTGCCTAAGGAATCTCGCAAAAAGATACTATCTCCTTGACCGATATCAACAACCGTCACTTCATTTTGAAGCGGATGCTTATTTCCCAAAAAACACGCAATTACCAGTAGGCAAATAAAACCTTTTCTTTTAACTCTTGGATCAGATAAGATACCCAATCCCAAGAGGGTGAAAAAGGTGAGTCCGAGACTCCAGGCACCAAAAACCCAAGAACCTCCTACTAATTGACCTAAAAATCGCAAGAGGTCTTCCAAAAGTTGAAATAAGGGATTAGCAAAGCCGAAAGACACCAGAGGGGATAGAGCAAAGGCAATCGTCAAAAAAGGTAAGAGGAAATAATCAAACAGGAGTGAAAAAAGAGCCGTCAAAATCATGGCTAGGGGTTGAAAAGTCGCAAATACCCATGTTAAAAGCGGCAGTATCCCAAGATTAAGCGATAATGCATCCAGACACCCCCTCTTGAAACCAACGCCGTCTTCAAAATCCAGCAAGGTCAATAAGAAGGCATAGGCAAAACTCAAAAGTCCACCTGTCGTCATCAAAAAATAAGGCATTAGCAAAAACATGAGCAAAAGACAGGCTGCAAAGTTATTCCACTTTCGCAGTCCAAGCTGAGAGAGCATCATCTGTAACAAGGCTCTGATAACAGAAATAGTCATTCCTGTTATCCCAGCGTAGATAATCCCGATTGGTAGCATCAGCCACTTGATAGCCTCTAGGGACACACCAAGATGAATCAGACCTCTTCTAAACAAGCCCATAAAGAAGCCGACCTGCATTCCTGATAGGGCAAAAAGGTGGATAATGCCTAAATCCGAGTACAGATCACTCATTTCATCAAAAGACTTATCCAAGTAGCCCCAGAGTAGTCCCGTCACATAGTGAGACATAGGCTTTGGAAAATGGTTTTGACTATAAACAATCAAACGTCGTCTCAATTCAGCCAGTCGATCTAAGAAAGAAACCTTTTTAGCCCTTGCTACCGACTTGATTCTGGACACCTCCAAAATACCCGAAATCCCTTGATAATGAAGGTAACGCTGATAATCAAATCCCCTAAAATTACGCTGTCCAACAGCTTCTGTAATCTCTGATTCGATACTTAATTGCATGGTGTCAACTAGTTTTTGGAAATAGACCTGCTCAGCTTGTGAGGTCAACTGATAATAAACTTGATACTTTCTACCATTTGACCTAGCTCGAAAAGAAAGGCGATCACCATTGACGGAAACAGTGTCCGCAATCATCTGTACCTGCCCAACCTTTGGAGGAAGGGAGTTGTCTTTAGAAGTCGTCCAGCTACTGACAGCAAAACAGTAACCACCAAAAAACAGTAATATGAAGAAAACCTTTAAGCAAGTCCTTCTATCATACTGGATAACTAAGGCGATAAGACTCACTAAAAACAGTAGCTGAGCCCAAATAGTCCACGAAAAGATAAGAAATGACAAGACAGTCGCCAAATAGGCTAGGTAGATAGGCTTTATGGAAAGTTGTCTAATCAACTGTCACCTCATCTTTTAACTTTTCAAGCGTCTTATCTCCTATCCCTGATACATTTTTCAAGTCTTCAACACTTTTGAAGCCACCTCGACTCTCTCTGAAGTCAAGAATATCTTGGGCACGCTTGGCTCCTATTCCTGATATAGTCTGAAGGTCAGCCAGAGTTGCTTTATTTAAATTGATTTTTGATGACTCGTCTGATTCTGACGGTGAGGCTAGGGGACTTTGTTGGTCTGAGATGATTTGTTCACCTTGTTTCGCAACTATAATAGCATCCTCATCATTTAGTTTTTGGGCAAGATTAATGGAGCGTCGTTCTGCATCAGCAGTCAGCCCACCTGCCTTTTTAACCAAATCAGTCAATCGACTACCACTTGGAAGTTCGTAGACCCCTTCCTTCGCAACCGCTCCTTTTATATCTACAAAAATAGTCTTTTCAGAAACAGGCTCACTAGAACTAGCTGAACTTGAAGAACTTACTGACGATAGCTGGCTCTGGGCTACCTCAGGAAAAGAGGTCACTTCTTTTGGCTCTGTCAATTTTAACACCAAGCAAGTGCTAATCCCGATCAGGATCAGAAGTAAAACAGCATAATACTTATAAGGTTTCAATTTTTCAATCATATCTTCTAACATCATCATCTCCTTCACTTCACTTATTCGTAATAAAAGGACAAAAAAATAGTTAGAGTAACAATACCCTAACTATCAGATTGAAAAATTCATTTTGGTACTGGACTAAACTGATATCGAAAAGCCACAGCCACACTTAAAATATCAACTGTTTCTAAAGACCAAAATAATTAAATCGCATCAGTCCTTACGGTGTTTTTCAGGATTCCAGACGAAACTGGCTACATAACTGAAAATCATGGTTAACAAGACCAATATCACTGCAAGCACCATTAAAGGAATGCGGTAAATATAAGTCAATAGAGAGACTTTTTTAGCTGTCGCTTGATAGCTTTTACTCTCTTCGTCTAAACGATCAAACTCAGACTGGATACGACGTGCAACCTCTGCAATTCCCTCATCATTCATTCGCTTGATGTCTGAAATATCAATAGGCTGCCCAAAGTTCATATCCACGCGGTGACCCTTGACCAAATCCCCTAACTTCATTGGACCGATGTAGGTTGTCGGCATGATACGCACCTTAGACATCTTAGCAATAACAGCTACTCCACCCTTAACATCTGTCGAATGACGGCTACCACTTGGAAACATAATCAAAGAACGGTGACCCTTTTTCAAGATATTAACAGGGTATTTGATGGCTGCCTGGCCTGGATTTTCCCGGTCAATTGGAAAAGCACCACACATACGAATCCACCAGCCAAAAATACGATTGGTAAATAATTCCTTTTTAGCCATAAAAATAAACTGCTTAGGACGAGCTGCAAAAGCCATAAAAACAGGATCCCAAAACGTCCTATGCGGAGCAACTAAAATATAGTTTTCCTCTGCATCTGGGATATTTTCTTTATTGTGATAGTGTGTGTTTCCATTGAAGACCCAAATTAGGAAGACAACGATACTACGTAAATAGGCATAAAACATGCTTTTCTCCTCTATGATAACTCGAAATATGGAAAAAAATTCCTCATAAAACCATTATACCCAATTTCACAACAGATGAAAAGCTGAGAGTTACGATTAGCTTTTGGAAATTGGCTTTTATTTTTAAACAATTTACGTTATAATAACTGTATTGTTTACACTAAAGGTTTATAAAGAATTCAAAGGATTATGAAAAATAGAAATCTATATACTATCATTAACGGAATATTAGTTATTCTAATTTTAATAACATTGATACTCATTGGCTTTACACTTCATAGACCTAGCCATAAAACGAGCCGTAATGATAAGGTCGCTGTCAGCAAGAAGAAAAGTGACTCTAGCACTTCTGAAACTACAGAAACTAGCGAAAGCAGCTCTAGCATCAACCCTTCTCATCTAATGCCTGGTACCAATCACAACTACCATGCAGATAAGTATGCTTACTCTGCTTCTGAAATTAGATCTTACATGGATGGCTCTGCTACAACTGATCAAAAAATCGTCTTCCTAACCTTTGACGATGGTCCTGATACCACGATCACGCCACAAGTTTTGGACGTTTTAGCGCAATATCAAGTCCCTGCAACCTTCTTCCTAGTTGGAAATAATATTAGCGATAGCACCAAGCCTATCATTGAGCGACAAATCGCTGAAGGTCATGCCATTGCTGTTCATAGTATGAGCCACAACTTCTCACTCCTTTATCCCAACCGCATCGGAAATACTGATCAAATCATCTACGAAGTCACTGAAGCACAAAAACTCCTCAAAGCTTGTCTCGGTGATGACTTTCAGACCAATGTTTTCCGTTACCCTGGAGGCCACATGTCTTGGTCAGGCTTAGAAGCAGCCGATAGCCAACTAAACGATTTAGGAGTGACTTGGATGGACTGGAATACTCTTGCTGGTGATGCAGAGCCACTCTCTAAACGCCCAACCACTTCTGAAGCTATGATGCAGTATATTCAAAGCTCAACTCAGTATTTCCCCGATACCCCTATCAAGGTACTCCTAATGCACGATATTGTTGGTAAGGAGCTGACATTACAGACCCTACCTCAAATTATCCAGTACTATAAAGACCTGGGTTATAGCTTTGGAGTCTTGAAGTAAATAGTCTAAAAACAGTCCTAGGACTGTTTTTTTGATATAATAAGGACTATGACACATGAACTTTTAAAAGAAGGAGAGCGTATCGATCAGCTCTTCTCAACTGATGTAAAAATTATTCAAAACAAAGAAGTCTTTAGCTACTCTATCGATAGTGTTCTTCTGTCACGTTTTCCAAAGATTCCCAAAAAAGGGCTTATCGTTGACCTCTGTTCGGGAAATGGTGCCGTAGGACTCTTTGCCAGTACCAAGACCGAAGCACCTATCAAGCTGATTGAACTTCAAGAAAGACTGGCTGACATGGCTGAGCGTTCTATCCAGCTCAATCAGTTGGAAGAACAAGTCACCATGATTAATGATGATTTGAAAAATCTACTCAACCATGTCCCTCGTTCACAAGTTGATTTGATGCTCTGCAATCCCCCTTACTTCAAGGCGACAGAAACCTCTAAGAAAAACCTGTCCAAGCATTACCTACTCGCCAGACACGAAATCACGACCAATCTAGAAGAAATCTGTCAAGTAGCCCGCCACGCCCTCAAATCCAATGGGCGGTTAGCCATGGTGCACCGACCAGACCGGTTCTTAGACATTATTGATACCATGCGTCACTATAACTTGGCTCCAAAACGCATCCAGTTCGTTTATCCTAAAGTAGGCAAGGACGCCAACATGCTTCTCATCGAAGCCATCAAGGACGGCTCAACAGACGGCATGAAAATCCTACCGCCACTCTTTGTCCACAAGGATAACGGTGACTATACCGACGAGATTTTTGAGATTTATTTTGGTAAAAATGGCAGAGCAGACTAAGATGACCCCGCAAAAAGCTTACATGTATGTGGTCGAATGTGCCGATAAGACCCTCTACACGGGCTACACAACAGATATCGAACGTCGTATCAAGACCCACAATGCAGGAAAGGGAGCCAAGTACACCAAGACCAGACGCCCTGTCAAACTCCTCTACTGGGAAGAACACCCCAGCAAGTCAGCTGCTATGAGTGCCGAAAGCTACTTCAAACAAAAGACGAGAAAACAAAAATTGGATTATATCGAAAAACACACCTCAGTTTTCTAAGGTGTGTCTTTTCTTACACTTGCGTAAAGACTTTTTTCTTGAGCTGGTAAGTGACGTCGGCTTCCTTTGCCACTTCTGTTTCATGGGTGACGATGATAACGATTTTGTCATCGTCGTGAGCGATGCATTTGAAAATATCAACCATGTCTCGGGTCGTTTCTTCGTCTAAGTTTCCTGTCGGCTCATCTGCGATGATAATATCATGCCCTGTTGCCAAGGCTCTGACGATAGCCACACGTTGCTGCTGACCACCAGAAAGCTGAAGCACAGGCTTATCGATCAGCTCTTTAGCAATACCAACCTTCTGGAAGAGTTCCTCGATACGCTTCTGATCAACCTTTTGCTCTGAAATATCAAGAGCCGTTTCAACATTTTGACGAGCTGTCATGTAGGTCATGAGGTTATAGGATTGGAAAATGGTTGACACGCTTTGACGACGATAATCGGTTAAATGCTTGTTGGCAATTGTCTTATCATCAAGAAAGATTTGACCTGCCTTTGGACTATCCAAACCAGCTAAAAGCGATAGAAAGGTCGTTTTTCCACTACCTGATTGTCCTAAGATAGCGTACATCTGCCCCTTCTCAAAGGTCATGGAAACATCTTTAAAGAGATAATCGTCTGGGTTGTTACCGTACCAGTAGCCCAGTCCTTGTGTTGAAAGTGTCATAGTTCCTTCCTTTCTAGCGTGATGACAAGATATCTTTTGGTTTCAAGCGAAGAATACCAATACTTGCCAATAAGGTTGAGACAAAGGAGATGAGTAGGGCAATGCCGCCCAGTTTAGCTACATCGCCACTTGTCAGCTTGATCTTAAGGTCATCAATTTTCTGACTACCTTGTGTCAAGAGCTGCATCGTGTTGGCACCACCTGGGCCCCCACCACCTGTTGGAGGTGCTGACGTTTTTTGACCACTATCTGCGCCTTGGTCTCCTGATGGTGGTGTTGGAGCATTACTATTATCATTGTTGCTAGCACTGTCATTAGCTTTAGCCATTTGAGCTGGTTGACCGTTGCTTGTGCTTGAGGATAAGAGTTGATTTCCAAGGGCATTTCCGACAAAATTGCCAGCAAAACCTGTCACAAGGAGAGAAACCACAGTAACCATCAGCAACTCTGTAAAGAATTGACCAATGATTTTAAGACGATTTTCACCCAAGCTCATGAGGACACCAATTTCGTAGCGACGCTCACGAATGCTCAAAATCACAATCAAAGTCAGGATAGCAGCCCCTGCTACAGCTACCAAGATAACAATATTCTTGGCAATGCTAGAAATATTGTTCAAGGGTGCTAACATCTGCTGGTAAACCTCATCACTGGTTGTCACAGAATAGGTATCACTATCAACGCTTGAAGTCACTTCCTTAGCAAAAGTGGATAGCTTCTCTGGATTTGACAGTTGGTAAACCGCTGAATCCAAAGTATCTGTTGTCCCCTTCATGGTGTTAGCGGTTGCGACTGTTGTGTAGATATTATTTTGAGGGTTTGAAGCATTTGACATCATCTGAGCTGTCGTGGCTGAGCTTGATGAACTATAAATCCCGACAACTTTCAGAGTAGTTGTGACAGTAGTGCTGTTGACTGTCGTTGTCACCGTGAAGCTATCTCCAATACTAAGGTTATTTGCCTCCGCTAAATCTGATGAAATCAGAGCTGAATTATCAGCTGTATCTGAGCTAATGCCTGTCCCAGAAGTGATTTTATTGATTGATGAAGCAAAATCACTGGCTAAACTACTATCGTTAACCCCTGTGATGGTGAAATCTCCAGACATGCCACCAGGTCCAGGACCTGACTGATCCGAATTATTGTCTGACGAGCTTGAACTAGTCGTTGACGTACTTGATATAGGACTAATACCAGTTCCCACTGTTGCCATGGTTGTTGACGTAAAGAAATAAGACGCAACACCATCTTTTTCAGCAATTTTTTTAGCCGTCGAGAGTGCAACCCCTGTCACAGCCGTTGAACTACTGCTACTGTCAGCACTACTAGAACTAGAAGAGTCTTGGTTAGACCTATTCTTCATCATCGCTTCACGATTAACAGACAAAACAACACTTGCACCAGCTGTTGATTTAGCTGAACTGACAGCCGAGTCAGCAGCATTTTTGATGGTCAAACCTGCTAGAACAAAAATAAGAATAGCACTAGTTACTAAGGTCAGCAAGAGCGTTCTACCCTTTTTGACCTTGGTAACTAACCAAGCACGCTTGATAAAGTTCATAAGATAAACTCCTTTGATATCGTAATATAAATTCAGTTTAACCTTCAATCTTTAAATAGAGCTGAAAATTTTCTTAAAACGAGCTTAAAGTCGAGGAGGTTCGCTAACTTAGAGAAAAGGGAAATTTAGATATAAAAAAGACAAACCTACAAAGTAAGTCTGCCTTTTAGGCTCTATAATATCTGTAGTGGGTAAATCTCATTCAGATATTGTAGGGCTTTTTAGCGGTATGAAAAAAGTCCCACATGACTTATAATGAAAAGC
>NZ_JAFBEI010000027.1 GCF_016908655.1 Streptococcus saliviloxodontae | reverse complement strand
CGAATCAAAGCAAAACTAAAAGGACTTAGTCCTGTGCAATACAGAACTAAATCCCTTCAATAAATATAGTGTCCAACTTTTTGGGGTCAGTACACAAACGAAGAGCTTTTCATTTTTTCTGATAAGTTTGCTTTTATCTAGGCAGAGATGACGAAGATTAACCTTGAGGTTATCGAGGCGCTCTAACGACGAGAAAAGAAAACTTAGCGAAAAAATTAACGACGAAGACCAAGAGAGCTGATAAGCTCACGGTAACGGTTTACGTCAGTGCGGCGAAGGTATGCCAACAAGTTACGACGGTGACCGATTTTTTTCATCAAACCACGGTAAGTAGCGTGGTCTTTTTTGTGTTGTTTGATGTGGTCGTTAAGGTGGTTGATTTCCCAAGTAAGAACAGCTACTTGAACTTCAACTGAACCTGTATCACCTTCGTGACGTGCGTATTGAGCGATGATTTCATTTTTTTTCTCTTTTGAGATTGCCATAATGTTTTCTCCTTTTATTGCTTCAACCGAGTGCTAGGATTGGCGCTCCTAGGACCAAGAAGAAGTTGGTTAGTCGTTTTTACGACTGTTCTTATTTTAGCAAAATAGCTGAGCTGGGTCAAATGATTTTCTTCACGTCTTATGTGAACTTATTTTTGTTGTCGCAGAGCCGGTACCAGTAAGATCACACCGAGTACCAAACTCAAAACGGCAAGAATCAAAAAAGCTCCTGTCGTGGTTGGAAGAATGCTATCAAAAAATCTTAGCGCAAGCGATGCAATACCACCACCAAAATTACATCCTAACAAAACTAAGGTCGTTGCCGTCGCTAGCTTTTCCCCCTTCATTCGCTCTGAAATCAAGTGGAAAACAAAGGTTACCCCTAAACTATAAACGAAGCCCGTCAAGATAGCTCCTAAACCAATCAACCACAGCGAAGCCCCTGCCCAAACAACCAGAACGCCCCCTGCTAAAACGAAAAGAATGACTGGCATAAAGTAGGCTTTCAAAAATGATACCATGGCTGAAAATTGTGTCCCTGCCAAAATCCCCATCAGCATCATCAAACTCAGAATCAAGCTAGACTGACTGGCAGTGCCTAGTCCTAGACGATCCACAATCACAGGAATACGCAAGGTATTAACTGAGTTGATGAGAATGACAAATCCAGCATACAGGGCAAGTCCTAAGATATAGAGCAATTCTTTCATTTCAAAGCTGACTTTTTCTTTTTCACGACTGGCCTGTGGCGCCTCATCTTCGTTGCTATTAGGAACAAAAATCAGATAGAGAGCCAAGATAGGCAAACTAAATCCATAAACTAGAAAGGCATTTGACCAGTTAGAGCTCAATAATTGCCCTGCGATAAAGGTCAAGAGTGCTGAACCTAGCACCTCGGCAGAGCCACGAAGTCCCAACATACGAATTCTTTCCTTACCTGAGAAGCGTTGGCTGATGATATTGATGGCGTGAGCATTGATTAAACCAATACCAAGTCCCAAGACGAGTCGAGAGGCAAAAACCAGGCTGTAAGACTGGTTAAAATAAGGAGCTAAACCACCTAATGAAAGGAGTAAAATCCCTAAAATAATACTAAGACTTTCTGAGACGAACCGATTGATGATGGGATTTAACAATAGCACAGCAATAATAGCAAAGGAGGACATGGAGACTAAGAGCTCCACCTGGCTAGAGGCATATCCCTGTGCTTGATAATAGGCAATCATCTGCGGGAGAGCAGATGACACTGCGAATGTTGAGACCAGCATTAGCGAGAGTGCCAAGAGACTGATCTTTTCCATAACTAATTTCATAACATCTTCCATTCTTGCTTAAATTTCTTATCTTCAGTATAATCAATGTCAAGCAACAAAAATAGGACCTAGGTCCTAAAAAGGAGATGAATACGATTCCACAAGCACAAGAAATCCAAAAATTAGTCAAAGATTACCAACTTGAAGACGTTTTTCCTGAAAATTATCACGCGCAGCTTCAACTGGTTGTCTATCAGAAAGGACAAGCTATCTGCCATCAGGGAAAAGAACTTACAGCTCTGTCTTATGTCCTAAAAGGTAAGCTCAAAATTGTCCGAAGACTCTTCAATGGGAAAGAGTATATCTTAGAGACACCAATGCAGCCTACCATCATCGGTGATATCGAGCTCATGACCAGACGTGGGGCTGTTTCATCCGTCATCGCTCTAGAGGAAGTCCAAGTCATACAGCTTCCCCTCTACAACAAAGAACAACTCCTCAAAGACCCTATCTTTCTCTTGAAAATAGGGCAAAATCTAGCAGAGAGCCTCTATCGCCAAAACATCTCCGCCTCAACCAATATCTCCTACTCTGTCAAAGAACGCCTCGCAACCCACATTTTAACCGTTCAAGAAGGAGGGCATTTCCAGCTCAATCTTCCCATCCTAGCAGACACTTTTGGTACTAGCTACCGTCATCTCATGCGAGTCATTAAGCAGCTGATTGACCAAAAGATCATCTCAAAACCCAGCTTTAAGAACTATCAGATTGACAACCAAGCCGCCTTAGAAGAATTAGTCATCGAGGGAAATTAATGCTATCATAGTATTGAAAGGAGTTGGTTTTATGCTAAACTTTTTAACTGTCAAGCTAGTGGTAGCTATCAGCTACTGCTTCTACCTTCTTGTCACTGGCTCTCTGATCTGGCATCATCAAAAGCTCCGCTATCCTTTATGGATCAAAATAACTTTCCTAACAATACTCGTCTTACTAGCTCTGCTACTAGGTTATTTCAGCCTCTTTCTCCTCTTTTTTGGATACAACAGCTAATGTGTCCTTGCCTTTATTTTGCAAGGTTTTTGTGGTATATTAGAGTAGATTAGTTAGAGAAGAAAGGAAGGCATTAGTCCTTAAAAAAGGAAAATGCTGTGATTATTATGGACGCACAAAGTAAAATTATCCGCGCAAGCCATCAGATTGACATGAATGATATCATCCGTGAGGGCAATCCAACCTTGCGTGCTATTGCTGAGGAAGTTGCCCTTCCCTTGTCAGACGAAGACATCATCTTGGGTGAAAAGATGATGCAGTTCCTCAAAAACTCACAAGATCCTGTCATGGCTGAAAAGATGGGACTTCGCGGCGGTGTTGGACTTGCTGCACCTCAGTTGGATATTTCAAAACGTATCATCGCTGTTTTGGTTCCAAATATCGAGGATGCTGAGGGTAACCCTCCTAAGGAAGCGTACAGCATCCAAGAAATCATGTATAATCCAAAGATTATCTCTCACTCCGTTCAAGACGCTGCCCTTGCTGACGGTGAAGGTTGCCTCTCGGTTGATCGTCCTGTTGAAGGCTATGTTATTCGCCACTCACGCGTCACTGTAGAGTATTTCGATAAAAATGGAGAAAAGAAAAAAATCAAACTCAAGGGCTACAACTCAATCGTCGTTCAACACGAAATTGACCACATTAATGGTGTTATGTTCTACGACCGTATCAACGAAAAAGACCCCTTCAAAATTGAAGAAGGTCTGCTCCTGATTGACTAAACACAAACAGCTTAGAAACAGGTCTCCAAGACCTTGCTTCTAAGCTGTTTTCTATTATCTTTTGGGATGAAGCAAGCTCGCTCCCCCTCTTATCTAAGGCTGTTCCTAGCTCTAAGCCACGATAGCTTTGGCGACTTCCTCAACGGTCATGCGTGAGAAATAGTGGGTCGTGTCAATGCTCTGCAATTTCTCAAGAACATCAGCGTACTCGTAGCGAACGCCGACCAAGAGTTCTTGGATGTCTGCCACGTCTCCGATACCGAAGAAATCACCGTAGATTTTGAGCGATTCAATGATAGAATTTTCCACCTTGGCATAGGTTGTGATCTTACCTGCTGGGTAACGAACAGAGCGTTCAATTGTGTACTCTGGTGCAGCACCGTAAGTCCAGTCCCAAGTGCTGAATTGCTCATCACATGATTTTTGGATTTTAGCTAGCTCATCTTCTGACAAGACGTACTCGGTCATATCTGGGTAAGTTTCTTTCATCTTGTCCAAGATTTTATCAGCAAATTCGTTAACAGTGATTTTTTCTGGCAATTCGTTGAGAATGTTGGTTACACGGGCACGTACAGACTTGACCCCTTTAGACTCAATCTTGTCTTTTGAGACTTTGAGGGCATCGCCAAGAACGGTCATATCCACATCAAAAAGCAGGCAACCGTGGTGCATCATGCGTCCTTTATAGTAAGCTTGGGCATTACCACAGAATTTTTTGCCGTCAATCTCAAGGTCATTACGCCCTGTAAATTCAGCCTTGACACCAAGGTCAGCCAAGGTTGCCATCACAGGTTGTGAGAAGGTCTTAAAGTCAAAGGCTCCCTCTTCAGATTTGTTAGAAATGATCGTGTAGTTAAGGTTGTTAAGGTCATGGTAAACCGCACCACCACCTGACAATCGACGGACAACATGGATACCGTGAGCATCCGTGTATTCTTTATTGATTTCTTGAATGGCATTTTGGTGCTTACCGATGATAATAGCAGGCTCGTTAATCCAGAGAATAAACAACTCGTCTTCTGTCACCAATTCACGAAAAGCATAGGCTTCAAGAGCGATATTGTAGGCTGGGTTGTTAGATGTGTTGACAATGTATTTCATAAAATATTCCTCATAAAAGGGGCTGGGACAAAAGTCCTAACCCCCTTAATTTTTTAGTTAGATATTACAAGACGCAGTGGTTGAGTGAGCTCTATTTCGTTGATAAATCAACTCATACAGCCCTACTTTGATATCAAGCTAGGCTTGATTTTATCTACAACCTCAAAAGGTTTCCCAAACCTTTTGAGCTGTGCGGAGGTGGGACGACAACATCGAATTCCTTCGGAATTACCGATTTTTGTCCCACTCTCATGTCACTCTAGCGAGTTTTATTTGCGTTTTGGTGGGTTATGGATAGCTTCTCCAAGAACGTCAGCGAAAGCTTCGTACATAACTTCTGAGAAGGTTGGGTGTCCGTGGATTGAGCGGAGCAATTCATCAACGGTCAATTCGTTTTCCATGATCGTTGCCGCTTCGTTAATCATTTCAGCAGCCGCTGGACCAACGATGTGAACACCAAGGATTTCATGGTATTTAGTATCAGCGATAACTTTGACAAAACCGTGAGCTTCGTTTGAAGCGATCGCACGGCCATTTCCAGTAAAGCTGTTACGTCCGATAAGAACGTTACCGTATTTCTCACGCGCTTGCTCTTCTGTCAAACCACACATCGCCACTTCTGGATGTGTGTAAACCGCAGCTGGTGTGTAAGTCAAGTCAGCCTTACGCACGTTACCCCAGATAGCATTTTCAGCAGCCACTTCACCCATACGGTAAGCAGCGTGAGCAAGCATCTTAGTTCCGTTAACATCACCTGGTGCGTAGATACCTGGAATTGATGTTTCTTGGTATTCATTAACTTTGATACGGTTACGATCCATCTCAAGGTTAAGGTTTTCAAGTCCATTCAATTGTGGCACACGACCGATTGAAAGAAGGGCTTTTTCAGCAACCAATTCTTCGCCGTTATTGAGCTTCAAGGTCAATTGGTTGTTGGCTTCGATAATTTCAGAAACACCAACTGATGTCTTGATCTTCATGCCTTTCTTAGTCAAGATTTTTTGAAGTTCAAGTGAAATTTCTTTATCCATTGCTGGGATGATGCGGTCAGCCATTTCCACGACTGTCACGTCAACACCGTATGATGCCCAAACGAGACCAAGCTCGATACCAACGACACCACCACCCATAACAACGAGTGATTTTGGCATTTCACGAAGGTCAAGGATATCGTCAGATGTCAAAACGAGTTTAGAATCAATACCTGGAATGTTGATACGTGAAACTTTAGAACCAGTTGCCAAGATGATGTTGCGACCTTTGATGGTTTCTGAACCAATGGTTACTGTCTTATCTGGGTTGACTTGACCAAGTCCGTTGAAGATAGTGACTTTGTTGGCTTTAAGAAGACCTTGAACACCACCTGTCAATGTTTTAACCACTGAGTTCTTGAAGTCAACGGTTTTATCCATATCAATTGTGTAGTTTGTTGAAGCAAGGTTGATACCGCGACCAGCAGCAATTTTCAAACCGTCAAGGATTTCAGCATTTTTAAGGTAAGTCTTAGTTGGGATACAACCAACATTCAAGCAAGTACCACCAAATTCTGATTTCTCAACGATGGCAATCTTACCACCAAGTTGAGCACCACGGATAGCAGCATAATAACCAGCAGGTCCACCACCAACAACAACGATATCAAACTCGTTGTCAGCAAGATCTGCTGTTGGTGCTTTTTTAGCGTGAGCAGCTGGTGCGGTCGGCACTTCAAGACCTGCTCCTTTGAGGTCTGCTGTCGCTTGAGCAACTTCTGCAGCCGGTGCTGGTTGAGCAGCAGATTCACCAACTACTTCACCTTCAGCACCGATGTAGGCGATAACTTCTGTAACAGGAACTACTTCGCCGTCACCTTTGACAATTTTCAAAAGGACACCTGAGTCTTCTGCTTCGATTTCCATGTTTGTTTTATCAGACATGATTTCAAGAAGGATGTCGCCCTCATTAACAACATCGCCTTCTGCTTTTTTCCATTCAATAATTTCGCCTTCTTGCATGTCAACGCCAAGCTTAGGCATAATCACTTCAATAGCCATTTATAAGATACCAAGAGCGAAGAGAAAGTGACTGAAAAATAGGAAATCGTAGAAAATCTTGATTTTCGCAACGATTTATCTTTTTTCCGAACTTTCCGCTCGGGTTCAATTAGAAACCCAATTATCTTTTTCTTCGTCTCAATTCCTTTCTTCTTAATTTTTTAAGTCTAGTATAGATTTCCTTAGATAAGCAATTCTAATGGATTTTCAAGTAAGTGTTTAAGGTCAACCATGAACTTAGCTCCGTTCATACCATCTACCAAACGGTGGTCAATCGTCAAGCACATTGCCATGATTGGACGGATAGTGATTTCACCATCAACAACGACCGGTGTTTGAACAGTTGCTGCGACACCAAGGATAGCTGAGTTTGGTTGATTGATGATTGGGTTGAAGGTCTTAGTACCAAACATTCCCAAGTTAGTGATTGAGAAGGTAGAACCTGACATTTCAGCCGCTTTAAGTTTACCTGATTGTGCTTTTTTGATGACATCTTTTGAGGCAACCACGAATTCTGACAAGCTCATCTTATCTGCACCGTGAACAACTGGCACCACAAGTCCATCCTCAAGACCCACAGCGATACCCATGTTGACAAACTTGTGTAATTCGATTTCTTGAGCATCATTGATCAGTGACGCATTGAGGTAACGGTGTTCTTCTTTCATCAAGGTACGTGTTACCGCAAGACCAAT
Organism: Streptococcus saliviloxodontae; assembly: GCF_016908655.1. GTDB lineage: Bacteria > Bacillota > Bacilli > Lactobacillales > Streptococcaceae > Streptococcus > Streptococcus saliviloxodontae. The sequence goes on along the minus strand of NZ_JAFBEI010000027.1, from coordinate 26,681 downwards.
CAAGTCTGTAAAGGTTACTTTCAGACCTGTTTTGTTCATGATTGGTTCAAGGACTTGCTTACGAAGAGCCATGAGGTTAGTCATGTCAATGTCATAGTTAAGCGTAAAGGTTGGCGCTGTCAAGTATGAATGTGTCATACCTTTTGAAATCGCCTTACGCATGGCAGACATCTTGATGATTTCAACACCTTCTGGCAATTCTTTAGCTGGCGCTTCTTCCTTAACAGGAGCTGGTGCTTTAGCCTCTTCTGGCTGATTAGCTGCCAAGACTGCCAAGATATCTTCACGCATAATTTTACCACGGAAGCCTGAACCTTTAACCGTTGACAAGTCAATACCCAAATCATGAGCCATCTTACCTGCAAGTGGCGATACCTTAGGTGCAGCATCTTTGAAGTCCTCAACATCAGACTTGTGGACACGCCCATTAGCACCCGTACCAGGTACGGCATTAAGGTCAATGTTCAAATCACGCGCAGCTTTACGGGCAGCTGGTGTCGCACGAACCTTCTCACCGTCTTTACGTTCTACTGGAGCTTGTGCTACTGCAGGAGATTCTTGCGGAACCACTGGGGCTTCTGCCACTACCTCAGCTGCAGGAGCTAAAGAACTAGCAACATCAACAGACTCACCAGCTTGACCGATGTAAGCAATGGTTTCTGTGACTGGAACAACCTCACCATCGCCTTTGACGATTTTCAAAAGAACACCTGATTCTTCTGCTTCAATTTCCATATTTGTTTTATCGGACATGATTTCAAGAAGGATATCCCCTTCTTTGACCTCATCGCCCTCTGCCTTTTTCCACTCGATGATTTCGCCTTCTTGCATGTCAACACCGAGCTTAGGCATGATTACTTCAATAGCCATAGTTATGATATAAAGAACCTTAAAACAGCTTTCTTGACGTCAGCAGTCAACTGTTTTAACTGTGTCCCTCTAGGAAACACGGTTCTATCCCTTTCTAAAAAATTCCTTGCATCAATACGACGACAAAGCTAGACCTACGACCTAGCTGAATCATCTATTATTAGCCTTTATTGACTTGTTTGTAAATAGCAGCCTTGATTTTCTCTACAGATGGCAAGACAGCATTTTCAAGAACATTAGCATAAGGAACTGGCACATCATCAGATGCGATACGGATCACTGGCGCATCAAGGTAGTCAAAGGCTTCGCTTTCTGTAATGATTGACGCGATTTCTCCAATGAAGCCACCAGTCTTATAAGCATCGTTGACAAGGATAACCTTACCTGTTTTCTTAACAGAATCAATGATGAGGTCTTTATCAAGAGGTACCAAGGTACGTGGGTCAACCACCTCAACGCTGATACCTTCAGCCGCAACTTCTTCAGCTGCTTTAAGAACACGCTCAAGCATACGTCCGTAAGAAACGATAGTCACATCAGTACCTTCACGTTTGATCTCACCTTTTCCAAGTGGAATGTAGAAATCAGGGTCTTGATTAACCTCTTCTTTTTTACCGTAGAGGGCTTTTGGTTCAAGGAAGATAACAGGGTTGTTATCACGGATTGATGATTTCAACAGACCTTTGGCATCATTGACAGTACCTGGAGCTACCACCTTAAGACCTGGAATGTGGGCAACCCATGCTTCAAGAGATTGAGAGTGTTGGGCTGCTGAACCGATACCTGAACCAGAAGCCACACGGAAGGTTACAGGTGTTTTCAAGCCTCCACCAAACATGTAGTTTGTTTTAGCAGCTTGGTTAACGATAGCGTCCATAGCAATGGTGATGAAGTCCATGAAAGTCAAGTCAACGATTGGACGAAGACCTGTCTGGGCAGCACCAACGGCAGCACCTGCAATAGCAGCTTCTGAGATAGGCGTGTCACGCACACGTTTTTCGCCAAACTCTGCAAGCATCCCAACAGAAGTACCGAAGTCACCACCGTAGATACCGACATCCTCACCCATCAAGAAGACTTTCTCGTCTTTACGCATTTCTTCGCTTTGTGCAAGATTAATCGCCTCACGCAAAGCCATCACTTTAGTTTCTGACATAATTTATGATACAAAGAACGCCAAAATGCGACTGAATTTTAGGAGACCGACGCAGAGTGCCTTGCACACTAGTCGGTCTATCTAAATTCCAAGCATTTCGTTCGTGTTCAAATGTCACGATTTTCGTTCTCTTCCTTTCATTTTATTCTTTAGATTTAGTTTCAAGTAATAGACTGAACGATTTGCCCTTTGGCTTAGTCCACGTAAACGTCTTCGTAGGCAACTGACAAGTCTGGGAATGGGCTTTCTTCTGCAAATTTAACGCCCTCTTCCACTTCTTGTGCCACTTGTGCCGCAATAGCATCAAGCTCTTCATCTGTTGCGATGCCTTCTTCTGTCAAGTAAGCACGGTATTTTTTAAGTGGATCTTTAGCTTTCCAAGCGTCCACTTCTTCTTTTGTACGGTAAACACCTGCATCAGCTGTTGAGTGTCCAAACCAACGGTATGACTCAACTTCAACGATAGCAGGGCCTTTTCCTGAACGAACATAGTCGATAACTTCAGCCATTTTTTCATAAACAGCAAGCACATCATTACCATCTTCAACATAGTGACCTGGAATACCATAAGCATCTGCACGTGTATAAAGGTGAGGAATCTTAGTCGAGTAGCTGATGTCTGTTGAGATACCATAACGGTTGTTGATGATGAAGAAAATCACTGGCAAGTTCCAAACAGCAGCCAAGTTCACTGATTCATGGAATGAACCTTCGTTGGTCGCTGAATCACCTGAGAAGGCAATAACGATATTGTCAGTTCCTTCATACTGTTGTGTCAAAGCAGCACCAACAGCCAAGGCATAACCACCACCTACGATACCGTTTGTTCCGTAGTTTCCTTTTTCAAGGTTAGCCAAGTGCATAGAACCACCACGACCTTTTGAGGTACCAGTCGCTTTACCTGCAAGCTCTGCAAACATTCCTGGAATAGAGATGCCTTTAGCGATGGTTTGACCGTGACCACGGTGGTTTGAGAAGATAATATCTTGGTCAGTCAAGAGTTGGATGGCACCAACTGAAGCTGCCTCTTCCCCAACTGAGAAGTGTGTCATCCCTTGAACAAAGCCACGACGAACAAGTTTGTTAAGTTTCATATCAACATCACGGATTTGTTGCATTTTGAGGAACATATCCAAGTGTTGTTCTTTAGTAATGTTAACCATACTTTCCTCCGAAAATAATTTTCTACACTACTATCATATTGTAAATTTTCACAAAGTACAACATATTTGTCTGTATTTTTGAAAATGCTTTCTTTATCGTATTTCTAGCCTTTAGGCAACTTTATTTTTTTGATTATCAGTAAATTCTCTTAAAGTTTGTGAAAAAAATACCAATCTTTCACAATTTTTTCAAAAATGCAAAAAAGAAAGCCCCAGGCTAAAATACCGAGCTTTCTTGTTGACTGTCTTTTTAGTTTTGAGAAGCAGCGATGATTTTACTATCCCACTTTCTCATTTTCCCATAGCCTACCAAGTCTAAACAGAATGGTTTAGTTATTGTTTTGAGAAAAGTAATTATAAACGGTATCAAGACGTTTGCCACTAAATTCTGGCAATTCAGTGCCGTCTAATGTAACAGATGATACAATGACGAAATCCTGAAGTGTTGGAACTTCTCGATTTTGCTGCATGACGAAATCATCTACTGAATTAAAGCTGATTGATTTTTCGCTTTGGTTAACAATATAGTGAATATCTAACATATTATTTCTCCTTATGTTTACACTATTCCACACGTCATTCAGGATGGCATTTATCAGAGATATCATGTCTTTCTCAAATGGCGTCAAGTTTTGATTTGTTTTTAACTATTAGTTGATTGCTGCAAGAAGAGCTTCTGCTTGTTTTTCCAATTGAGCAAGAGTAGCTTCATCTGCCACAAATTTACCATCAGCCCAAGCTGAATCGTTAACACGTGCAAATGTCAATTCGTCAACAAATTGTGTACGAACGAATGGCAACAAGGCACGGTATTGGTCAGCAGCTTGTTCGTGACCACCATTGGCAACGAGTGAGACAGTTGTCACCTTGTCTTGAAGAGCTGAAGCACCAGTTGTGTCAGACAAGTCAAGGGCACGGCTGAGCCAGTCAATCAAGTTCTTCACTGAACCTGGAATAGCGAAGTTGTAAACTGGTGAGAAGAACCAAATGGCATCTGCTGCAAGTACGGCTTCACGAGCTGAAGCAACCGCTGCTGGCGTTTGACCTTCTAAGTCTTGTGAAAAGACTGGAACATCTGTCCAATCAAGGTAAGTTACGTTTGCTTTACCTTCAAGAAGTTTTGCTGCGTTTTCAGCTTGTTGGTGGTTGAATGATCCTTGACGAAGTGATCCGACGACAAATAAAATGTTTTTCATTGGTTTTTCCTCTTTTTTTCCAAAAATTGATTTAAAAGTGTCTAAGATTGACATCTCGGGCTCCTTTTCGTTACTAATTAGTAACTTTTATTACTATGTAGTAGATTATAACCTCTGTTTTTCATTTTGTAAAGTCTTTTGCTTATTTTTTTACTAATTAGTTATATTTTTTTCAAAACTGTTCTTCTATCAATAGAAAAATCTCACCTGAGGGCGAGATTTAAAGGCTTAGTTGATAGCGGCAAGTACTGCTTTACGAACTGAGGCAACAGCTACTGGTGTTTCTACTTCCAAATCCTGTGAAAAGTCTGGCACATCTTTCCAATCAAGATAGGAGACAATTGCTTTATCCTCAAGCAGTTTTGCTTCAGTTTCAGCAAGTAATGATTTAAACATATTCACATCAATGACAACGTTATTTTTTCTCTACTGCCTTAAATTTCTTGAGTAAGTCAATTAACTGAGACTGTTCTTCTTCCGTCAAAACAGAGAAAGCCTCTCTCACTTTCTGCTGATGAATAGGTAGGTTATGCTCAATAATGCGACGCCCCTCGTCAGTTAGGGCAACCAGATAAGAGCGTTTATCACTAGGACAGGTCGTTCTGGTAACCCAGCCCTTTTTCTCCATATTTTTGATAACGACTGTCATATTGCCAGAAGTTGCTAACATACTATCAATCAAAGCACCGATTTTCATCGTTCCTTTGGCATAGAGGACATCTAGAACACCAAACTGCGTCGGTGTCAGATCATCAAACTTGTAAGACTCAGAGACATAAGTATCAATGGTACGAAACGCCTTACGCATGACAACCATTGATTTGATTGCCAAGTCTTTATCTAATTCTTCTCCCATAAATTCTCCTTTCTACAGATATCATCTTGATAGGTCTATTTTATCACTAATTAGTATAAACGTCAAAAACCAGCCGCTTGGCTGGTTTTGTATCGTTTTTATTTGAACACGCCCTGAACACTGTGCAAAAAAGATAAACTTCCTAGTGTCTTGCAACACAGCGTCAGTTTCCTATTTTTGCTTTGTGTTCTACGGGCTTGGTATCATGTTTTAAAAGAAATCATCAAAGAGGCTGAGTTGGTTATCTTCTGGCATATTGCCGAGGATGCCCATGTCGTCCATTTTTTCAACTAGGGTTTGTGAAAGCCCTCCTCGTTTGCGGAGTTCTGTTTTGGATAAGAATTCACCTTCGGCTCGTGCTGAAACGACTTGTTTAGCAACGTTCTCACCAAGTCCCTCAAGGGCAATAAATGGTGGAATGAGGGTATCACCATCAATGATAAACTCCGTAGCATCTGAGCGGTAAAGGTCTAGCTTCCCAAACTTGAAGCCGCGCTCAAGCATTTCATTGACAATTTCCAGTGTGGTAAAGAGGTCGTTTTCGACGTTGCTAGCTTCGTTACGATGCTTTTTATCTGTAATGTCTTGCATCCTAGCCTTGACAGCATCAAGACCTGCACTCATGGTACGTAGCTCGAAAGCCTTGGCACGAATAGAGAAATAAGCACAGTAGTAGTAAATCGGATGATGCACCTTAAAGTAAGCTACCCTAAGCGCCATAAGAACATAGGCTGCCGCATGGGCTTTAGGGAACATGTACTTGATTTTTCCACAGGACTCGATGTACCAGTCTGGCACATTATTGTCACGCATAGCTTGAATGTAGCCATTACGCTCGTCTTCTGAGATTTTTAGCCACAAGCCTTTACGCACACGCTCCATGATGGTAAATGCCATCTTAGGCTCAAGACCTGCGTGCATGAGGTAAACCATGATGTCGTCACGACAGCCGATAACGGTTTTCAGCGTCGCTGTTCCATCCTTGATTAAGTCCTGGGCATTTCCTAACCAAACGTCGGTACCGTGCGATAGTCCTGATAATTGTAAGAGCTCTGCAAAGGTGGTTGGATGGGTTTCATCCACCATGCCACGTACGAAGTTTGTCCCAAACTCTGGGATTCCCAACATACCTGTCGAAGTTCCAATCTGCTCAGGGGTTACACCCAAAATCTCAGTCCCTGAAAAGAGTGCCATAACACCAGGATCGTCTGCTAAAATCTCTTTGGGATCAATACCAGACAAATCCTGCAACTTACGAATCATGGTCGGATCATCATGCCCCAGAATATCGAGCTTGAGGACGTTCTCATCAATATCGTGGAAGTTAAAGTGAGTGGTCTTCCAAGCAGCTGTCACATCATCAGCTGGGAACTGAACTGGCGTGAAGTCATAGACGTCCATGTAGTTAGGAATAACAACAATCCCCCCTGGGTGCTGACCTGTATTTCGCTTCACACCTGCTGCTCCCATAGCTAGACGGTCAACCTCGGCTTCTCGGTAGAATTTGCCATAGTCACGCTCGTAACCTTTGACAAAACCGTATGCAGTCTTATCAGCCACCGTTCCTACTGTTCCCGCACGAAAGGCATAATCTTCACCAAAAATATCACGAACATCCAAGTGGGCAGACGGTTGATCATCCCCTGAAAAGTTCAAATCAATATCGGGAACCTTGTCCCCATCAAAACCAAGGAAGGTTTCGAAAGGAATATCCTGACCGTCCTTACGATAGAGCGTGCCACACTCTGGGCAGTCCTTATTTGGTAAATCATAACCTGAACCATAAGAGCCATCTGTAATGAATTCTGAGTGTTGGCAGTTTGGACAGAGGTAGTGCGGTGGCATGGGATTAACCTCTGTAATCCCGATCATGGTCGCTACGAAAGAAGAGCCAACAGAGCCACGCGACCCCACCAGATAGCCACGCTCATTGGAGCGATTAACCAACATCTGCGACGCCAGGTAGATCACGGCAAAGCCATTCCCCAAGATAGAAGTCAATTCCTTTTCGATACGAAGGTCAATAATATCTGGAAGTGGATTACCGTAGAGTTCAAAGGCTTTTTGATAGGTCAACTCAGCGACGGTTTCTTCTGCCTTATCGATAAATGGCGTGTAGAGGTCACCCTTGACCACCTCGACGTCCTCGATACGGTCCGCAAAGGCATTGGTATTGGTCACGACAATCTCATAGGCCAAGTCCTCACCCAAAAAGGCAAACTCGTCCAGCATTTCGTTGGTGGTACGGAAGTGAGCCTTTGGCAAAGGTGCAGGCTGAGCATTTTCCCCACGACCGATCGTACGGTTAATCATGGCACCTTGCCCTAGACTACGCACGATAATCTCACGGTAAATCTCATCTTCTGGCTCTAGATAATGAACATTTCCAGTCGCCATGACAGGCTTATCCAGACGACGTCCTACTTCAATCAAATCACGGATAACCTGCTGAATACCAGCCTCATCCTTGATTAGCTCACGCGCAATTAGGGGCGCATAGATAGCTGGTGGCATGACCTCGATAAAGTCGTAATATTTAGCCGCCTCAACTGCTGCATCCACACCAGCTGACAGCACAGCATCAAAAACCTCACCCTCTGAGCAGGCAGTCCCTAACAACAGACCCTCTCGGTGAGCATCCAAGACGGTCCTTGGAATACGAGCCACTCCTTCAAAGTATTTGACATTGGAGTAACTAACGAGCTTAAAAATGTTTTTCAGACCTGTCTGATTTTGCACATAAATAGTTGCATGTTTGACACGTGCCTTCTTGTAAGAATCCTCTGAGACAAGGTCGGTATTGAGCTTGGCGAGGTCGGTAATGCCTCTTTCTTCCACTGTCTCCTTGATGAAGATAAAGAGCAGACGACCTGTCGCCTCGGCATCGTAATTGGCCATGTGGTGGTGCTCAAGCGCCACTTGGAAACGCTTGGTCAAAGGTCCCAAACCATGACGCTTGTACTCAGGATAGAGATTGCGGGCATACTCCAAGGTATCAACGACTGGTTGCGTAATGCGGGGCAGTCCATGACGCTCGTAGTTGGCATTCATAAAGCCAACGTCAAAGGTGGCATTGTGGGCAACCAAGACCGTGTTCTGACAGAAAGCTTGAAACTCTTCCAAGACCTGCTTGAGGGGCTTAGAGCCCTTGACGTGATTGTCCGTAATCCCAGTCAACTCCGTCGTGAAGGCTGACAGCGGATGACCTGGATCGATAAACTCATCAAACTGCTCGATGATATTACCCTTATACATCTTAGAGGCCGCAATCTGAATCAGGTCATTATTGACCGCAGAAAGACCTGTCGTCTCCACGTCAAAGACCACATAGGTCGCCTCTCGAATATCCATAGACACTTCGTTATAAGTAATCGGCACCGAGTCCTCAACGATATTGGCCTCCAAGCCAAAAATGGCCTTGATACCAGCCTTGCGAGCCTTGTGATAACCGTGTGGGAAACTCTGCACATTAGCATGGTCTGTAATGGCAATCGCCTTGTGTCCCCACTTGGCTGCCTTGTCAATCAAGTCCTCAACCGTCGGTAGCGCATCCATGGTGGACATATTGGTGTGGGCATGTAGTTCCACACGCTTTTGACCCTCAGGCATCAAATCCTTGCGTGGGTTGTGGACGATTTCTTTGACCTGCTGGACATTCATGGTCAAGCTACGAGTGAACTGGTTGTTCTCGATATTACCTTGCACACGGAGCCAATTCCCTTTAGCGATCATGTCAAATTTCTTGAGCTCATCATCGTCCTTAGCCCACTTCTGCATGGCAAAGCTGGACGTGTAGTCTGTCATCTTGAAATTGATGATGTGGCGACCTGTTCTGGTCGTTTTCTTCTCCACATCAAAAACCAGACCTTCAAAGACAATACGATTCTCCTCGGTCTCAATCTCAATCATCGGTGTGATTTCTGCTTTTTCAAAACCAGCCTGACGCTGAGCTGCACGCTCTTTGAAATCGAATTGTGGCTTGGACGCGGCCTCCTCCTGAGGTGGCATAGAAGCCTCCAAAGATTTGACCGCCTCCAGATTTTCCTGCACCGCTTTTTCCACCAAAGCCTCACGACTAGAGACAAAGTCCTCCTGCAACTGCTGGGTCATGACCTCATCAGACACCATATCCACCGAGACCTTACCAAAGCCAAAGAGCTCAAACTGACGAGCCAGATTTGGCAGATGATTAGTTCTAAAGTGGTCGTTATTGACAAAAGCTGGCGCTTCAATGATCAATTTGCCATCTCTGTAAGAGACTTTGAGATTGGCAAAAGAAGACCTGAAGCTAGCGCTGTTACAAGTCGGTTGCTCAAAAGCTTCCTTATAGTAAGCCCCAATCAGCTCATCAGAAAAATCAATCTGCTCTGCCTTAATGTCAAAGGTCGCCTTAATCTCAGCCGCCTCAAAAGCAGCCATCAAACGAGACTGCAAGAGACGATAATGCGCAATCGGCAGAATCTCAGGAAAGGCAAAATGAAACTCCCAGTGACGACTGACCGAATGAACCTTAACCTCGATAATATCCCCAGACGAAAAAACACTTGAAGCCTTAACCTCAAGCGGCATATCAATCTGATCCATCAATTTCTTGAAAAGTTCTGACATGACAACTCCTAATTTATGATACAAAGGGCGTTATAAAAGCGTATGAAAATAGGGAGAAGGCAGAAAATCCTGATTTTCTAGCCGGCTCATCTTTTTCAATAGCTTTTTAGCCCGTGTTCAAATAAACATGATACAAAAGCCGTAAAACGCAAAGTGAAAATAGGAAATCTGACGAAGACGCTTGCATCTAGGAAGATTTATCTTTTTCACACAGCGTTTCGGCTGTGTTCAAATACATGATACAAAGGGACAGTCCAGCTTGCTGGAAATTTTCGTAAAGAAATAGGGAACTAACGCTGTGTCGAAAGACACAGAGAAGTTCATCTTTTCTTCTAGAAAATTAGTCCCGTGTTCAAATTCTATGATACAAAAGCCGCAAAACGCAAAGTGAAAATAGGAAATCCGACGAAGACGCTTGCGTCTAGGAAGATTTATCTTTTTCACACAGCGTTTCGGCTGTGTTCGAAAAAACATGATACAAAGCCCGTAGAACACAAAGCAAAAATAGGAAACTGACGCTGTGTCGAAAGACACTAGGAAGTTTATCTTTTTTGCACAGTGTTCAGGGCGTGTTCGAATAAACATGATACAAAAGGCGTTAAGCGGACACCGTCAAAATAGGAAATCTGACGAAGATGCTAAAGCATCTAGGAAGATTTATCTTTTTGACAAAGTCCGTAGCCTGTGTTCGAATAAATATGATACAAAGGGCCTTTCCGAATTGACGATATACCCTCTAACATCGACTTAGTCTTTTCATTCTAACATAAAAACCACCTTTTTTCGAGGAACAACCAAAAGAAAGCCCCAACTCGTATGAGTTGAGACTTCCAGGAGATTTATGAAAAAGAAAAGTTTTAGGATGGTTATAGTATATAAGGTCTTCCTTAAAATAAGCTAAAACTCAGTTTTTATTTTTTTAAAATCCACCCATGCCGCCCATTGGGTCCATGCCTGCTGGCATTGCTGGGGCTTGTGGTTCTGGTTTGTTGGCAACGACGGCTTCTGTTGTCAAAATGAGGCTAGCCACTGAAGCTGCGTTTTGAAGGGCTGAACGCGTTACTTTAACAGGATCGATGATCCCTGCTTCAACCATGTTGACCCACTCACCGTTAGCTGCATTGAAACCTGTTCCGACTTCAGCATTTTTCAAACGCTCGATAATGACAGAACCTTCGTAGCCTGCGTTAAAGGCAATCTGACGAACTGGCTCTTCCAAGGCACGAAGAACGATATTGCGTCCAGTCGCATCATCACCAGTCAATTCAAGCTCAGCTACCTTATTAATAACATTGACAAGGGCAGTACCACCACCTGCTACGATACCTTCTTCAACCGCTGCACGAGTGGCATTGAGGGCATCTTCGATACGGAGTTTCATCTCTTTCAGAGCTGTTTCTGTTGCAGCACCAACTTTGATAACTGCCACGCCACCTGCCAATTTCGCCAAGCGTTCTTGCAATTTTTCACGGTCAAATTCAGACGTTGTTGTTTCCAATTGAGACTTAATCAAGTGAACACGGTTAGCAATAGCTTCCGCTGCGCCAGCACCTTCAACGATGACAGTGCTGTCTTTGTCTACTTGTACCTTAGCTGCCTGACCGAGCGCAGCCATTGTCGCATCAGTCAACTCAAGACCTAGGTCTTCTGTGATAACAGTCGCACCAGTCAAGACGGCAATATCCTCCAACATAGCCTTACGACGGTCACCAAATCCAGGTGCCTTAACCGCCACCACGTTGAAGGTACCGCGGATTTTGTTAAGGACAAGGGTTGGAAGAGCTTCGCCGTCCACGTCATCAGCGATAATCAAAAGAGGACGGTTGGTTTTAAGCACTTCTTCGAGGAGAGGAAGAACATCTTGAATATTTGAAATTTTCTTGTCTGTCACAAGGATAAATGGGTTTTCAAGCTCAGCAACCATTTTTTCATTGTCAGTGACCATGTATTGTGAGAGGTAACCACGGTCGAACTGCATGCCCTCAACCACTTCTAGCTCTGTCTCCATACCACGAGACTCTTCAATCGTGATAACACCGTCTTTGCCGACACGCTCCATGGCTTCAGAGATGTAGTCGCCGACTTTTTCTGAGCGAGATGACACGGCAGCAACTTGTGCAATAGCTTCCTTATTGGCAACAGGTTGAGCGATGGCTTTCAACTCCTCAACCGCTGTCGCTACTGCTGCTTCAATCCCACGACGGATACCGATTGGGTTGGCTCCTGCTGTCACGTTTTTAAGCCCTTCACGAACGATGGCTTGTGTCAATACCGTTGCTGTAGTTGTTCCGTCACCTGCGATGTCATTGGTTTTTGACGCCACTTCGCTGACTAGCTTAGCACCCATGTTTTCAAAGTGGTCTTCTAGTTCAATTTCTTTAGCGATGGTCACACCGTCATTAGTGATAAGGGGTGAGCCGAAGGCTTTTTCAAGCACAACATTGCGTCCTTTAGGACCAAGCGTTACTTTGACCGTATCTGCTAAAATATCGACCCCACGCACCATAGCAGAGCGGGCATCTGATGAAAATTTAATCTCTTTACTCATACCTTTTCTCCTTATTCAACGATTGCTAGGATGTCGCTCTCACGAATGATGGCTAGCTTTTGGTCACCATCTTTGACCTCAAGCCCTGCCCCATTTTCCACGAGAACTGTATCTCCCGCTTTGACGCTAGGCGCTACCAAATCTCCCGTCAAGGTGCGAATACCTTCTCCGACTGAGACGACTTGTGCTTTCTTGCTCGCTTCACGGCTAGCACCCGCCAAAACAAAGCCACCAGCAGTTGTTTCTTCTACTTCTTCAAACGTAACCACAACACGGTCACCCAAAGGTTTCAAAGTCATTAGACTTACCTCCCATTTTTCAGTTGTTTTAGCACTCTTATCTATCGAGTGCTAATTTCTACAAATCTTATTATATCACTTGGTCAAAAATAGTCAAAAGAAAAGAGTGCCTTTTAAAAGCGTAGCTATTGTGCCAAAAAATCCGCTAACTTCGCAAAGGTCTTGTGATTGCGAATGGTGACCTGTTTGTAACTTTTAGTTTTGGCAAACTGTTTGTGGTAGACTGTCTGAGCGTACGTTTTCTCATCGTACTTGCCCCAGTAAGCTGCCAAGTCTCCAAAATAAAGCACCTCGTCACCGAGGTTTAGATTAGCCAACTCCTGCTCTAAAAGCTCCTTAGTCACCGTCTGAGTATAAAAAAGCGCGTCCTTTCTTGCCAAATCCTCTTGCCACCAAGTTGGCAATTGCTGGCGCTCCACTTCATAAGCTTCCTGACTGAATAGGCTAAATTGAGCCACAAAAGGGTAGTGCTGCGCCAACAAATTCTTCAATTCCTGTCTCAAGTCAGGCTCTGCTTTAGAAGAGGTCAGAAAAAGATTGCCACTATTGATATAAGATGCCACCTCTTCATATCCTTGAGCCGTCAAGAGAGCCTTAAGCTCTGCCATGACTACCTTATTTCTGCCACCAACATTTATCCCTCTCAATAGTAAACAATAACGCATAGAAACCACCTTTCTTTATGCTAGTCTAACACGATTTGATGGATTTGACTACTGTAAAAAAGTGAGTTCAGCAACTGCCAAACTCACTTTTTAATAGCTAAATTATCCCAATACCAAAGCATCGTCATTAAGGGCTTCTCCACTATTTTTGTGGAAGAGGTCCATCAACTGAGCGACGGTGAGGTTTTTCTTCTCTTCACCACGCACATCAACAACGATTTTACCATGATAAAGCATAACCAAACGGTTACCATATTCGATCGCGTGTTCCATATTGTGGGTGATCATGAGCGTTGTCAATTCCTGCTCCTCAACCAACTTGCGGGTCAAATTCATGACCATATCACTGGTTTTAGGGTCAAGAGCTGCCGTATGCTCATCCAAAAGTAAAATCTTAGGACGGACCAAGGTCGCCATAGCAAGCGTCAATGCCTGACGTTGTCCTCCGGATAGGAAGTTAGCATCCGTCTTCATGCGGTCTTCAAGACCCAAACCAAGTCCGACAAGAGCCTCTCTAAAGATTTGACGTTCTTCATCAGTGATTGATTTTTTGAAAAAGCTACGCTTCTTACCACGACGGTAGGCAATGGCCATATTTTCTTCAATAGAAAGATTGGTTGCTGTTCCCATGCGAGGGTCTTGGAAAACACGACTGATGTCTTTTGAACGAACATCAACAGAATCCTTGCGAATCGAACGTCCTTCCAAAAGAATATCTCCCTCATCAATATCAAGAACACCTGCGATAGAGTTCATCAAGGTTGATTTTCCGGCACCGTTACCACCGATAACAGAGATGAAATCACCCTGCTCAATATCCAAATCTAAACCACGAAGAACGGGATTTTCATTGATAGTACCTTGTTCAAAGGTCTTTTTAATGTGTTGAAGTGAAAGTAATGCCATTAGTCTTTACCTCCTGTTGCCACTGTTTTTGAGGGTTTGATACCAAGTTTTTGACGTACTTCTGGGACGTAGAGGATGATTGCCAGAAGAATAGCTGATGCTAGTTTCAACATCTGAGCATCCACATTCATAGCAAGAATGATAACCAGAACTAAGCGGTACAAGATAGAACCAAGAACGATTGACCAGAGGCGTTTCCCGAGCGGCAAGTATTTGACGATAACCTCTGCCAAGATAATAGAAGCCAGTCCGTTAACGATAGTACCTGTTCCCATGTTCATATCAGCGTAGCCATTATTTTGAGCCAAAAGTGAACCAGCTAAGGCAATCAAACCGTTTGAAATCATATAACCCAAGATTTTCATGCGATCAACCTTGATCCCATTTGCCTCACCCATGGCAATGTTATCACCTGTCGCACGAAGGGCAAGTCCCATCTGAGTGTTCAAGAGAACAACCAAAAGTCCAATCACAAAGGCAACAAAGACCAAACCAATTAAAATAACACTGTAAAGTTTTGACAAGCCAGTTCCCATGACCATGGTCACAAGAGTTGTCTGACCTGATAACGAAACGTTTGAACTACCCAGAACCAAAAGATTGATTGAGTAGAGGGCTGTCAAGGTGATGATACCTGTCAAGAGGGCTGGAATCTTCATCTTAGTATGTAAGAAGCCAGAGACTGCTCCTGCTAACATACCAGCTACAAAACCACCTAGCGTTGCAAGGAGAGGATTGATACCATTGACAATCATGATAGCTGTTGAAGCTGCACCTAGAGGGAAAGCACCCTCAGCAGTCAAGTCAGCTAAATCCAAGATACGGAAAGTGATGAAGACACCAATGGCCATGATTGCCCAAAGTAAACCTTGAGAAAGGGCTGAAAGAGCCACTTCTAGCCAAGCATTTTTCTTGTTTGAAGAGGTTTGACTGCTAGATTTCTTGGTCGTTGAAGCACTTGTTGAGGATTTAGTTGTCTCCTCAGCTTCTGTTGTTTCAGTCTTTTCAGACTTGATGCTTGAGACATCGATGCCCAAGGTCTTAGCCATATCTTCATTGACCACAACGTCTAGTGTTTTTGGATATTCGGCAGAAACCTTGCTAACTTCCTCACCCTTCATGAGACGAATAGCCAGTTTAGCCGTTTGGCGACCTAGAGCCTTATAGTTGGCACCATAGGTAAAGAGAACTCCTGACTCTACAACATCAGCCGAACCACCAACAACAGGTACTTTTGTTTCTTTAGACAAGTCTGTTACAAGAGAAATCGCCGAAACAATGGTGTTATCCGTTGGGATAAAGAGCACTTCAGTTTGGCTCATCAAGCTCTTAGCTGTGTCTTGAACATCATTGGTTGATGAAATCCCTTTAACAACGGTCTCAATACCAGCTTCTTTAAAGACTTTCTTTGCTTCTTCGACCTGAACCTCTGAGTTACGCTCGTTGGTTGTGTACATGATGCCGACTTTTTTCACTTTTGGCATCACTTTTTGAAGCAATTCAACCTGCTTGGCAATCGGTGACATGTCGCTAGTACCAGTCGCCATCCCCCCTGGATTCTCCATTGTCTTAACCAATTTAGCTGAAACAGGGTCTGTTACCGCTGTAAATAGTACGGGCTTATCAGTCGTCAAATTAGCCAAAGACTGAGCAGCGGGTGTCGCAATCCCTAGAACCATGTCATTGTCTGACAAAAGGCTAGTTCCGATGGTCTGCAAGTTAGACTGGTCACCTTGGGCATTTTCGTAATCAATAACAATGTTCTTGCCATCAACATAGCCCTCTTTTTCCAACTCCTCAACAAAGCCCTTACGGGTCGCTGACAAGGATGGGTGTTCCACATATTGGAGGATACCAATATGTGTGACCTCTTTACTAGAGCTTGTTTGGGATGAGCACCCTGCCAAAACAAGCCCGGCCATAGCTAAACTAGCTACAGCAATCAGGATTTTTTTCATTTTCCTTCCTCCGTAATCCTTTTTCTTTAAAAATAGCTGACGCTACACTATCTATCACAAGCAAAAAGCCAGTCAGACACTGTCTAACCGGCTATAATGACGCGCAAAAGTTCACGCGCTTATCCCTAACCAGTTAGACTATCTCTCTAATCGGCTAGGATCATCGTAAAATGCTTTAGCTTCATAGATACAAACATGGGTGACGTCTGTATCCATTCTAGCAATACAAACGTCTATCTAAAGAAACCAAAGTAATAATAGCTATTCAATTCTTTGTCTGATCGTGACGTTTGTCGTAACATCTTACATCCTCCTTGTTCATGATTACTACTAGTTTACTCCTATTCAGTGTAACAGTCAATGCTTTTTTAAAATTCTGATAATTTGTAGTGTCAAAAAAGACCGAACTCACGTTCAGTCTTTTAAAATGATATTCTAGCAAAGCCGTCGGCATCTTGGTTGGGAGGGGAGTCCCTGACAATGCCAGTCTTTGCCACATCATCACACTTAGTCTCTTAGCTATCTGTGGTGATTTGTTTCACCTTTTGGTCAAAATCATCAATCACTTTAGCTAAATTTTGGCGTCCTTTGTAAATACCGTAACCAAATAGGAGCATTCCTAAAATACCCAATACTACTAGCAAAATTCCCACAATCTCAGCCACTAAGTTTTTTTGGTAGTAGAGATAAGTTAAGACAACGCCTAGACTCGCTAGAACAAAGAGCAAGGAAAACCAACGTCCTAGATTATCAATCATGTGTTTTTGATAAGCAATTTCAGTTTCGTAACCTTGAATCATTTCTGCTTTTGTCATCTTACCTCCTTAGATATCAGCTTAGTATTTAAGTCCTGGGTTGAAGAAGCCAACAAGAACACCGATAAATGCAATCACTACCAAAAGCAACATAACCTTGTTTGGTGACACGTTCTTCTTAGCCATCAACCACCAACAAAAGACGATAAATGCTGCTGTTAAAAGTCCTGGATAAACAGCATCAAATTGATCTTGCAAGACAAGGTATGGTTTTTTAGCATCTCCCAACTGAAGGGCTGTTTTAACAGAAACCCAAGTTGCCGCAACACCACCGATAACCATACCACCGACAATACCAATTGCACGGCGAATGGCTTGTCCTTGAGCTCCTACAAGGAATTCAACCGCTCTATCACCAAGTTCATAACCTTTGAAGTAGGCAAAGCGCATTCCCAAATAAACCAAGAGGTTCCAAACCAAGATATAGAAGATGGCACCAATTGGTGAACCGCCTTTAGAAAGCCCCAAAGCAATACCGAGAAGAACTGGAATAAGAGTACCAACAACAAGTGAGTCACCGATACCTGCAACTGGTCCCATCAGACCCGCACGCATACCATTGATGGTTTCGTCATCAACACCATCGCCATTTGCACGCGCTTCCTCCAAACCTGCTGTCACACCGACGATGACAGAGCCGAGCTGTGGTTCAGTATTGAAAAAGGCTGTGTAAGTTTGCATAGCAACCTTTTGTTCTTCCTTAGTATCGTACAATTCTTCAACGATTGGAAGCATTGAAGTAAGGTAACCAAAGGTTTGCATGTGTTCTTGAGAGAAGCATGTCAAGTGACCATAATACCAATGATGGAATGATTTTGCTAAGGTTTTTTTAGAGATTTTTTTTCTTTCTGCCATCTTAAATATCCTCCTCATCGTCATCAAAATCCACATCAGCGCTAGAAACCACTGCACGTGATTGTTTTGCCATGTCAATTTCGTAGAACAAAACAGCGAAGATTAGTGAGATAACTGCACATGATACCAAGTTAAGGCCAAGTGATGCAGCAAGAGTGAATCCAACAAAAAATGGAATAAAGTCAACTGCTTTTGTCACAATTTGTTTCAACAAAATAGCAATACCCACACATGGAAGAAGGGCACCTACAGTAAAGAGAGTCTTCATCGCAATACCATCCATTGGAAGGTAATTTTGGATAGCTTCAACAGCGACAGATCCAAATTTTACCATAATGAGAGTTGGTAGGAATGAGAAGATAGCGTGTGAAATCCATGGGTAAACCCAGTCAACTTTATAGAGTTTTTTAAAATCCCCTTCTTCAACTGCCTTCCAACCGATATGTTGCCAAACCAAGTTCATAGTAGCTGTACCATAGAACAAGACTGTCCCGACAGTACCAACGAGGGCTCCTAATGATGTTGCCAAGTTAACAGCCTCAGTAGAGTCTGCTGCTAAACCTTTAGCTGAGATCGCTACCATAGCTAGAGGGATACCGATGTATGAGATGGCACGAACATCCGCAGATACCGTACCACCAGGAGTTACCAAGGCAATATAAACCACCTGCATGGCAACCCCACAGAGGATACCCATTTTAAGGTCCCCTAAGATCAAACCACAGACCAAACCACCTACTAAGGGACGTCCCAAAGTGTAGTTACCAATACTTGAACCACCCATACCAGGCATTGATGCCAAACTTGCAAAAATACCAAGGAGGGCTGCTTGTAACCAGTTAATTGTCATAACCGTTCTCCTTTACCTATCGATACTACTTAGAACCCAAATTTTGATTTAAAATCTGACCAGTAACCAATTGAAACATCAGGCAACAATTGGAATTTCACTTTATATCCTGCTTTTTCAATTGCTTCAATAGCTTCTGCTTCTTCTTGTGTGATTGATTGGTTGTTACCAAGTTTGACAGCACCTGGACGGTCGTTTGCTGGACCGACGATGATTTCTTTCACATCACCTGGAACATAACCTTGGTCAACTAAGATTTCTTTCATGTCGATTGGGTTCTTAGTGATCAAGAAATAACGTGAGTCAGAGTCAGTAACTTTGCCTGATTTTGCTGCGAAAGCTTCTTTTGTCCAGACAAATGTTTTCTTATCAGCTGCTGCACCTTTGTAGGCTTGCACCAAAACTTTGTTAGATGCGGCTGCATCATTGACAGCAATGAGACCATCACAAGGGTACTCTTTTGCCCAACGTGTTACAGTTTGACCATGAATCATACGGTCGTCAATACGTACAAATGAAACTACCATTTTTTATCTCCTTTTAAACCTAGTTAGCGCAATGCTATTAAATATCGTCATCTTCGTCTTCAGCATCCTCAGTTGCCACTTTAAATTCTTGAAGAGCGGTTTGTGCCTCTGGTAGAACAGCCTGAACAAAGGCATCACCATCAAGCAAATCTTTCATAACAGCTGAGGTAATAGCCATCGGAAGGTTCATCCCTCCTAAGACAACAGCTGTGTCAAGAAGTCCTTTTTCCTCTAGGACTCCAAGAGCCGTTGTTAGAGGACTTCCACCAACGATATCTGCCAAAACAACGACAGAATCATCGCTAGTCACATTGGCGATGGCTTGTCTAAATTCTTCAGCAAAGGCTTCTGTTCCTTCACGAAGTCCAACTGCAATGACTTGATCCATCTTGTCAGCTGCAAACATTGCCAAAGATGTTTTAAGACCTTCTGCAAAACCACCGTGACTAACGAGAAGTAAATATTTCATGCGTTTCCCTTCTTCCTCTCATGATGAGTATCACTTTATATTGTCTTAATTTTACAAAAATAGAGAACGGTTTCAAATGGTGTTTTGTCACGACTTGAGATGACAAACATCACAACTTTAAGTGACATTTGTCATATTTGGTAAGCTGTTGTTAAGAAGACATCCTCTTAACTATCTTGGAACCAAAAAAACTGAGCCATGACCTCTACCAATTCACTTGGCGGTCATCACTCAGCTCTGCTTTTTCAACTAGATGTTTTGCTAATTAGCAGCCGTTTCAAGTTGACGTTGAATGCTAGCTAAATCTGATTCTAACGTCCCCTGATTAAGTGATTTAGTGATGAGATAGTCTGCCTGTTCCATCAAACTGGTATAGCGCTTAAACTTGGGACTGGGCTCTGCCTTTTTCAAAATCTGATTGAGCTTGTCCTGTTTGAGTACCGAATCCCCAAATGGCGTGCTTTGTAAGAGCCTATCTGTTTTTGGGCTTGTCATAACCGAAGTCAAAACAGATGCTCCTTGGGACTGTTCAAACAAGCCTTGTTGCGTTTGTTTGTTCGCCGATAAACGTTTCAACAAAGCCCAAGCAAGATCGCTCTTACGTGTCTTCGAAGAGATGGCTAAGAGGGAGGTCTCCATCTGACTGAAACCAACTTTACCTGATTGGGTGGGCATGGCTATACAAGTCCACGAAAAGTTAGCATACTTAGACACATGGTAAGGATAAGACTTGTAGGTGCGATACTCTGCCAAGGTCATTGGCATAAAAGCGACCTTACCTTTGTCAAAATCACTGCTAGAGACTTGGTAGGAACCGTTAAGAGCCTCTAGCTTACTGTACCAAGATAAGGCTGAGCGTACTTGACTAGTATTTACTTGAACCTTGCGACCCGTCTCATCAAACAGGCTCAAACCTCTTGCCATGATTGCCTCTTGCCAAGTGTAGCCGACTGTCGCAAACTGATCAAGACTGCCATTGCCATCAGTGTCCTTACTCAGACGCCTACAAATCTGATAAAACTCCTCCAGTGTCCATGTTTCATTTGGTAAGGCTATGCCTTCTTTATCTAGCAAGTCCTTATTGATACAAAGAAGAACAGGATTGCTTTCAAACGGTAGAGCATACTGGAAAGAACCGTATTGACCAGCCTCATAGCTCGCCTGATAATAACGATTGAGATTCAAATCATGACTAACATAAGAATCTAAATTAGCCAGACTGCCTGTCGACGCTAAGAGATTAAAATCATTTTCAGGGACCATGAAAACATCTGGCTGCTTTCCCGTGACGATTTGGTCTGACAACCAGTCTGCGTAGTCAGCCTTAGAAATACCTGACTCATAAACCACTTTGACATTGGGATGATCCTTTTCAAAGCCTTTGATAACCGTGTCTAGAAGTTTATTATCTTGACCGCTAGGCACATCCCACGAACTGCCACTATAGACACCGATACGGATGACTTGCTTGGCAAAAGAGAGGTGGTAAATCAAAAGCCCTGCTCCCAAACACAAACAGATACTCAATACGATAAACGTATAGACAAGCTTTTTTCCTTTTTTAATCATCATAATCCTTTGTTAACACACCTGTTTGAACAGCCCAGATAGCTAGTTGTGTCCGATCTCGCAACTGTAATTTCGATAAAATGACGGACAAGTAATTGCGGACGGTTCCCTCAGATAAAAAGAGTTTGCCTGCAATCTCTTTGTTAGACAAGCCATGCCCCACCTGTTGAATGACACGCCAGTCTGTCTTAGACAGGTCAGCCACACCATCTTGATCCACCTGAATGTTGGACGTCGAGTGACTAACTTGGGAAAAGAGACGAAATACCTTGGCAGCAATATCTGGATTGAGCATGGCATTTCCACTATTAACCGTAATGATAGCTTGATGAAGATCCTCCATCGATATCCCTTTTAAGATATAACCTGATGCTCCGTACTCTAAGGCACTAAAAATAAATTCATCGTCATCAAAGGTCGTCAAAATGATGACCTTGGTCCCTGGAAACCGCTTCTTGACCATCTTGGTACAGACAACACCGTCCATCTCTGGCATACGAATGTCCATCAAAATCACATCAACTGGATGAGACTCAAGGTAGTCAAGCACCTCTAAGCCATTTGAAGCTGTCGCAACCACATTGAGATCTGGATAGGCTGATAAGACAATGCTGACCGATTCGCGGATTAGCTCTTGGTCATCAGCAATAAGTAGGTTGATCATTCTTCTTCTCCTTTACGTTTAGGAATTGTTATCCTTGTTTCAAAACCATCGATACTCTCAAAAGACACTTGCCCTCCAATCACAGCCAAACGCTCCTGCATCTGGGTCAGACCATAACCATAGGTGAGGTTCTGACAGCCCTGACCATTATCTGAAATCACAATCCTGTATGTGTCTGGCGAAGTGGTCATTTTGATGTTAACCTGCTTGGCATGGCCGTGTCTCAAGGAGTTGGTGACTGATTCTTGGATAACACGAAAAACCACGTCTTCCTTGGCAATATCTAAATCAACCTGGTCCCAATCATAATCCAAGACAACCTGTAATTTAGACAAGCTCTCGTAATCTGCAATCATTTTAAGGAGGGCTTCTTTTAAGCTTCCTCGCTCCAAGGCTCCTGGTCGCAATTTCTCCAGGGATCGCCTAACATCTTGAATACCTTCACGGACGACAGTTGAAATATTTTGAAGTTGTTTTTTGGCATGATCAGGATTGAGGTCAATCAAAACCTTAACCGCATCTATACCTGCAGAAATACCAGTCAAGGCATGCCCTAAGGTATCATGGATTTCTCTAGCAATACGTTTGCGTTCGCGATCCTCCGCCATTTTTTCAGCGAGAGAAACATAGGCCGTCAATTCTTGGTTGGCACGGTCTGCCATTCGAAGTTCCTCTTCAATCTTATGATTTTCAGAAACAGAATAAATCACAAAAGCAACCAAGGAAACGAGGAAAACAACCATGTTGCTAATGCCTAGAAAATTTTTGATAAAGGTTAAAGCTACACGCAAGCTCATCGGTATAAAATCCAAATAGACCGAGAGATCTGGAAGCTTGATCAGTAGTGATAAGAGGTCAAAGTTAGTCAAAAGTAAGAGACCAAAACTCACCGCAATAAACCAAAACCAGGTTTTTTGCCTCCTCAAAGTGTAAAAATCCGTATAGCTGTAAAAAATATCCGCAAAAACCAGTAAAATCAAGCCATTATAGGAAAACTGTAGGGCAACAAAGGTCAGCAAAAAAAAGAGGACTTCCATAAGCGCCAGCCAATCGTAATGCCCTCGCCAACTATCAATCAAATGTTGTCTGAGATAGATGGTTACCAAGAGTCCTGCCAGAAAACTAAGGCTTGACCAGTAAACCAAGACAGGTGATTGCGGAATGACAGAGAGATTCTCCAAGAGACGATGGCTCTGATTCGTCGCGATAATGTACTTACTGGCAAACAAATAAATAGTAGCGTTTACCAGCACCGCCAGACTGTTGATAATAATCAAGAGGGTCTTACACCAACTGGCATAGCGTTCATAATGTCGTGTATTCATCATTGCCACCCCGATAAATCGTATTGACCGATACTTGCTTTGGTGATCAAGGTCACATCAGTCACAACCTCAGTCGGATACGACTTCCCTTTGGCAAGCTTATAACTAGCTTTCAAGACTTCTCGACCCATATCATAGGGTGATTGTGCCACTGTTGCCTTAGCTGCTGGCATTGTCTCAATAAGCCGCTTCATATTAGGTGATCCATCGATACCATAGACAGCTACCTGAGATAGACCTTTTTCATCTAAGGCAGCCAAGGCTCCGATAGCAGCCTGATCGTTTAAGGACATGACCGTATCAAAGGTAACCCCAGAAGCAATCGCATCTTGGACAGCAGGCATGGCAAGCTCAGTCTGACCCAAGACATCTCGACGGGCAACCACTCGATAGTTAGGATGACCTGATAGCGTATCTAGAAAACCACGTATCCTGTCAGCACCCGACAAGGCAGAGTCGTGTTCAAGTAACAAAATGTTAGCCGAAGTCTTATCTTTCATCAATTGCTTTGCGCAAAGAACACCTGCCTTGTAGTTATCTGATAGAATCGTCGTATCCACAAAATCAGCTCCCTGAAGCTGGCTATCAACAACGACTATTTTAATCCCTTTTTGTTTGGCTCGTCTTAGTTTTTTTAAAAGCAAGGCATTTTGACGATCAACAGGGTTAATGATGATTAGCGATACCTTCTCCTTAATAAAATAATCAATTTGTTCAGCCTGTTTAGCCACATCCAGGCTAGGGTCACGCATCACCAATAAGTCCGACCTTTCAGAAACCTCTTGAGCAATCTCTTCATTGAGGGTTTTGTAAAAATCATTGTTCATGGTCATATAGGTCGCACCAATCTTCAACTGATGTGGTAACAGATGCCCTTCCTGATAAAAGCCAAAAATCCCTATCATTAATAGTAAAAATAAAAGACTAGACGTTATAAAAAACCAATATTCTTTTAATCGAGTCATCTTTTCTCTCCTAAATAGCTCCTAATGAGAGCCCTGACTAAAAGCATTTCTTTCAGTATAGCATTTTTTGAAAAGGGTTTCTATCTTAATTTTAAACTCATGAAAACTCTTTCTAAAACTTTCAAAATAAACTCAGGAAGCAAAACACCCTTTAGACATTGATGAGGTCTATCTGACTAGCTTTTTTCTAACTGAATAGAAGAAAACAAAAGAGCTTGAGACAAAAGTAATCTCAAACTCGTTTTTAATGTAGTTAGTGTGCAGATGTAATAAGGGGGGATAGAGTCTTTCGAATTAGCAACTAGAAGTGACAGATCTTGAGAAAATCACATGTCTTCGAAATGAGCGATTCCTTCCCACTTTGATGAGTGTTAAGAAGAGCATAGGGAGTTTTAATGAGTGCTGACACGCTTAAAATGGGAGAGCTTCCTCCTCCAAAACCAAATCAGCAAGATCTCCAGCGACTGTATTCTCACGCATAGCACGCTGGGCACGGCTTTCCAATAGTTGGAAGGACTGGGCTAGCACTTCTGTCACATAATGTTTTTGACCGTCCTTTTCATACTGGCGTGTCCTAAGCTCACCATCAATGGAAATAAGGCTGCCTTTACTACCATAGGATGCTAAGGTTTCAGCCAGTCGACCCCAGACCACAACAGTGACGAAATCAGCCTCACGCTCACCGCTCTGCGATTTGAAGCGACGATTAACTGCTATAGTCACACGCGTCACAGACTTGGCATTAGCTGTTGTCACCATCTCAGGTGTCGCTGTCAAGCGCCCAATTAAAATAACTTTGTTGTACATTTACTTACCTCCTCACTTATATTATTCGTAAGAAGAAAGCAAAAAGAAAGTCAATTATACCTTTTGGACAACAATCTCCCAAGAAGCAGCGCCAACCTGCTCAAACCGTGTCACAGGGTATCCATTCTCAGCAGCCCAATTAGGAATGCTTTCTGTTGCCTGAGTGCAGTCAAAAGCTATTAACAACTCATCTCCCTTGTTTAACTCTGCTATTTTCTTTTTAGCATCAATTAAAGGGAATGGACAAACTTGTCCACCTGTTTCAAGTTTTACGAGTACCATTTATATCTCCTTTTTATTTTTGAGTTGGTCTTACAAATATAAAGTAAGAGGCTGTCCAAACGCCCAAGATTGTTACTGGTAAGGCTATCCATCCTTTACTAGAAATGACAGCAGTCGCTGTCAAACCGTTACCGATAGTACAGCCACCTGCCCAAGAAGCGCCTATTCCCATCAAAATTCCACCAATAACACTTTTACCGATGGTCTTTAAATCTGGCAGGCGCCAACGAAATTCACCCGCACCTTTGGCAGCTAGAAAAGAACCCATGAAAATACCAATAACAAGGAAAACACCCCAATTCAAAAGATGACTATCCCCAGTGGTCGCATAAGTAATGAGATTGGCCGAAGGTGTTGTAATCCCCAATCCTCCAATACGGCCTGTTGCTTGGCTAGCAGGCCAGGCAATCAAAGCAATGAGACCAATGGCAAACCCTGCCCAATACTTATGGTAAGTCTTTTCAAACAACCAATGCCTTAGACCTTTATACCTAGTTGGTAAACTAGCCACCCTAGGTTTAGGCCGACGATACTCACGTATGACTAGCACCAACGAAATAATCACTAGGAGACTTACAAAATACCAAACAGATATCCCCAAAGACTTTGGAAGATTATCTGAAATAACCCAATGCTTAGCTAAAAAATCATTCAGGGGTTTTAAAGCACCGTACTTCATACTAGAAGCACTCAACATGTAAAAAAACAAGGCTACCCAACTACCGATAAGTCCTTCTCCTGCCCGATACCAAGTACCTGTTGCACAACCACCAGCTAGCACAATTCCGATACCAAACAAATAAGACCCAACAATCGCTCCTAAAACAGAATAATCTTCATAAGGATTAGCTAAATAACCCAACTTCCAAAGACTGATGACTCCCAAACTTTCAACCGTAATAGCAATCACAAAGGCATAAAATAGGGTATTGTCCCTAGCGATATACATATCACGGAAACCACCCGTCATACAAAATCGACTTCTCTGTAAAATAAAACCAAAAACAAGGCCAACAAGACCACCTGATAATATTGCTCCTACCATTTACAACCTCCTTATCATTTCTGATAAGCTTAGTTTAACACCTCTCGCCTCCCTTGTATAATTAGTCTTTTTTATCGTCTACCATAAAAAAATATTATGGACACAAAAAAGACACCCAGCCAAAGGCCAAGCATCTATTACTATCGTCTTTGATTAAGCTGTCCAGTGTTTGCTAGCGTCAAAGCTTTGGCTCTATAATTTCTGTAGTGGGTAAATCTCATTCAGATATTGTAGGGCTTTTTGACGGTATGCAAAAAGTCCCACATGACTTATAATGAAAAGC
>NZ_JAFBEI010000026.1 GCF_016908655.1 Streptococcus saliviloxodontae | reverse complement strand
AACAACGACCTCCACTACTATTATACCGGAGGTCGTTTATCTAGTTTATGAAATTAATTTCTGAAAACGATATTTTCTTCATGCGTTTGTCGTGCCAGTATTCAAGTAAACAACCCATTCACAAAGGTTACGCGCATAGTCACCAATACGCTCTAAATACATCAACACTTGGAAGTACTCTTTTCCAGCAAAGGCTGCTTCAGGTTGTTCACGAATCGCATCTACTGCAATCGCTTGAATATCCTTGAAGTAATTATCAACAATTTCATCCATAGCAGCGATTTCGTACGCGCGATCAGCATCACCTGATAGGTAGGCATCTAGGGCATCTTCTACCATATTTTTGACAGCTTTACCCATTTTTTTAATTTCAAGCTCGACAGCTTCGATGCGTTCTTCGCCTTTCATGCGAATAGTCGCCTTAGCAATCGCCGTCGCATGGTCTCCCATACGTTCAACATCGCTCGATGCTTTCAAGACTGTGATTACCGTACGAAGGTCAGTGGAAACCGGTTGTTGTAGGGCAATGATTTCAAGTGACTTTTTCTCTAATTTGGATTCGTATTCATTGACTAAATCATCAGCTGCAATAACTTCCTTTGCTAAGTCGCGATCATGACTGACAAAGGCACGTACAGTCTTATTGATTTGAGATAAGACCTCTGTCCCCATGGCATAAAATTGATTATGTAATTTATCTAATTCTTCTTCGAATTTTGTACGTAGCATATCTTTTCTTTCTTTTTCTTTGTTAATTGACTGTTAGTGTATTAACCAAACTTACCAGTGATGTAATCTTCAGTCTCTTTGTGTTTAGGATTTAGGAACATTTGCTTAGTCTCACCAAACTCAATCAAATCCCCTCCCAAGAAGAAACCGGTCTTGTCTGAGATACGCGATGCCTGTTGCATAGAACGTGTCACTAATAGCATCGTGTACTTATCTTTCAACCCATAGAGGGTATCTTCAATTTTTCCAGCTGATATTGGGTCTAGAGCTGATGTTGGTTCGTCTAAAAGAATGATTTTAGGACTCGTCGCCAAAACACGCGCAACACAGACACGCTGTTGTTGACCACCAGACAAACCAACCGCAGAATCATGAAGGCGATCCTTGACCTCATCCCAGATTGAAGCCCCACGTAGGGACTCCTCTACTGCTTGGTCTAAGATTGCCTTGTCCTTGATTCCCTTGATACGCAGTCCATACACAACATTTTCATATATAGACATAGGGAAGGGGTTGGGCTGTTGGAAAACCATGCCAATCTCTTTACGTAATTCAACCGTATCAGTACGGGGACTATAAATGTTATGTCCGTTGTAAGAAATAGCTCCTGTTAGCGTCACTTCTGGGTTTAAATCGCTCATACGGTTAATGGCACGCAACAAGGTTGATTTTCCAGATCCAGAAGGGCCAATCAAGGCAGTGATCTCATTTGGATGGAAATCCATCGAAACATTATTCAGAGCTTTCTTTTTATTGTAGTAAACAGAAAGGTCTCTAACTTGTAAAATAGGTTCTGTCATAATAGATTTTAGATTTCAAAACGAAATCATATCCTTTCTTGCTAGATTAGCCAAAATGCCCTGAAACGTAATCACTTGTTGATTGTAGCTTAGCATTTTGGAAAATATTTTTGGTTTTATCGTATTCAATCAAATCACCAAGATAGAAGAAAGCGGTATAGTCACTAGCTCGAGCTGCTTGTTGCATATTATGCGTTACGATAATGATTGAGTAGTTCTTTTTCAACTCAAACATGGTCTCTTCCAACTGCATGGTCGCAATTGGATCAAGGGCGGAAGCTGGCTCATCCATCAACAAAATATCTGGCTTAACAGAAATCGCACGGGCAATACAAAGACGTTGTTGCTGACCACCTGATAGTGTCAAAGCTGATTTATGAAGATCATCCTTGACTTGATCCCAAAGTGCAGCTTGCTTCAAAGACGTTTCTACAATCTCATCTAAAACTTGCTTGTCTTTAACCCCGGCACGCTCATGGGCAAATGTGATATTGTTGTAAATTGATTTTGCAAAAGGGTTTGGACGCTGGAAAACCATTCCAATATGTTTTCGCATCTCATAGACGTTAATATTTGGGGCGTTAACGTCAATCCCTTCAAAAAGGATTTCACCAGTTACCCTTGCGATATCAATCGTATCATTCATACGATTCAAACTACGTAAAAATGTTGATTTTCCACAACCTGAAGGACCGATGAGAGCTGTGATTTTATTTTTTTCAAATTGCATATCAATCCCTTTGATGGCTTCTTTCTCACCATAATAAACATGCAAATCTTTCGTTGAAAGAGCTAATTTTTCCTCTGGAAAAGTGATGATATGTCTTTCATTCCAGTTATATTCTACCATTAATTACTTCTCCTTAAGCTGACGTCAATTTTTCGTGAAGCTTCTTACCAATGTAGCGAGCTGAAAGATTGAAAATCAAGATAAATACGAGCAAGACGGCTGCACTTCCTTGAGAAACAGCTATTGCATCAGGGATAGTTCCTTCGCTGTTAACCTTCCAAATATGAACAGCTAGTGTTTCTGCCTGACGGAAGATTGAAATTGGGCTAGTAACGCTGAAAATATTCCAGTTTGACCAATCAAGAGATGGTGCTGACTGCCCTGCTGTGTAGATAAGCGCAGCTGCTTCCCCGAAAATACGACCTGAGGCTAGAACAATCCCTGTCACAATACCTGGAAGGGCTTCTGGTACAACAACGTGAATAACGGTTTCCCAACGTGAAATCCCCAAAGCAAGACCTGCTTCACGTTGCGTATGGTGAACGTTTCGAAGACTATCTTCGACGTTACGTGTCATCTGAGGAAGATTGAAAACGGTAAGCGCCAAGGCACCAGAAATGATTGAAAAACCATATTGGAACTGCACTACGAAAATCAAGTAACCAAAGAGACCCACGACAACTGACGGCAAGGAAGATAAAATCTCAATACAGGTACGAACAAAGTTTGTTAGTCTCCCTTTTTTCGCATATTCTGACAGGTAGATACCTGCTCCCAGTGACAATGGCACTGAGATGCAGAGGGTAATAACGAGAAGGAAGAAGGAATTATAAAGCTGAATACCAATCCCTCCACCTGCCTGATAAGAAGATGATTTTCCAGTCAAGAAACTCCAACTGATATGTGGCAAACCTTTTACCAAAATATATAGCAACAGAGATGCCAAGATTGCAACAATAATTCCAGCAATGGTATAAAGAATACCTGTTGCTAGCTTATCTATTTTTTTAGCGTTCATAATTTCTCTTTCTCTCTCTTGTAATAAATTTAATCAAGGTATTGAAGGCCAAGCTCATGACTAATAGGACAAGAGCAAGTGACCAAAGGACATTATTTTGAACTGTTCCCATAACAGTATTACCGATACCCATTGTCAACACTGAGGTCAAGGTTGAGGCTGGCTCGATTAAGGATGTCGGCAAAATAGCTGAGTTACCGACTACCATTTGAATAGCCAAGGCTTCACCAAAGGCACGCGCCATACCAAAGACAACTGCTGTAAAAATACCTGGACGTGCTGCATTAAGAATAACACGCCAGATGGTTTGCCAGCGAGTAGCTCCCATAGCAAGACTGGCTTCCTTATAGTGACGAGGCACAGCTTTTAAACTATCGACTGTCATAAAGGTTACGGTCGGTAAGATCATGACAAATAGCACGCAGACCCCTGACAAAATTCCAAAACCAGTTCCACCAAAAACACTACGCGTGAAGGGAACGATTACTTGCAAACCAATAAAACCATAAACAACCGATGGAATACCTGTCAACAATTCGATAGCTGGTTGAAGAATCTTAGCACCGTATTTAGGTGACACTTCTGTCATAAAAACAGCTGCTCCAATAGCGATCGGTGTCGCAATTAAAGCTGATAGAATGGTCACAATGAAAGACCCCATAATCATTGGTAGGGCTCCAAAGGTTCCAGATGAAGGTTCCCATTTTGAACCAAATAGAAACTCAAACGGATTAACACCATTAACAAAGAAAGTTGAGAGTCCTTTCTGAGCAACAAACAGCAAAATCATTGCTACAATGAAAACAATTAAACCTAGACAGAAAAATGTCATATACTTCCCTAGTTTCTCTAAACGAGAATTTTTCGAAGGGGAGGTTAATTGTTTTTCAAGTTCTGAATTTTTCATAACTTCTCCTATTTTTTAGTCACAGTACCATCTGCGTCTTTGGTTACTTTCATCTCATGAATTGAGATATAACCCATACTCTCAACAACACCTTTTTGAACAGTATCACTCAAAACATAGTCTAAAAATTCTTTGGTCAATCCTGTTGCTTTGCCTTTGGTATACATGTGTTCGTAAGACCAAAGAGGCCAGTTGTTGGTTGTAACATTTTCTGCGGTTGGCTGATAGCCGTTGAGACTAATCGTTTTGACAGAGTCATCGACATAAGCAAATGAAAGGTAAGAAATAGCACCCGGCGTCTGAGAAACAATTGACTTAACCATACCATTTGAATCTTGTTCCTGACTTTGAGTTGCTGACTCTCCATTCATAATCACGCTATCAAACGTTGCACGTGATCCTGAGCTTGAAGCTCGGTTAATGATCGAAATAGCTAGGTTTTGTCCGCCGACTTGTTTCCAGTTAGTGTATTCTCCTGTAAATATCTTACGTAGCTGTTCTGTTGTTAGGTTGGTGACACCAACCTTCTTATTAAGGATAACTGCCATCCCAGCAACTGCTACTTGGTGATCTTCAAGAGCGCTAGCATCAATACCAGATTTTTCTTCCGCAAAGAGGTCACTGTTTCCGATTTGAACGGCACCTGATTGCACCTGAGACAAGCCAGTTCCTGATCCTCCACCTTGAACATTAACAATCTTTCCGGAATTTTCAATACTAAATTCATCTGCAGTGGCTTCAACCAAAGGTTGTAAGGCTGTTGATCCTACGCTAGTAATAGACTGACCTTTGTCAATCCAGCTAGAACAGGCAGAAAGCGTCAAGAGAGCCATGCTTGCAAGCACAAGAAAGACTCCCATTTGTTTCTTCTTCATTTTCATTTGTTTTTCCTATTCATTTTGAAAAATATGATTTATGAGGCGAAAACCCCTCACAATCAAATAGTAACATATTATGACCTAGTTGAAAATATTTTTATCTTCCTATTAATGTCATTTTTAATTCTTCTTTTAGTTCGTGTTAAATCGTAAGCCTTTAGGGTAATAATTTTTGACAGTACTTCCAACAACTTTAGCAAAACCAAGACCATTTCCATTAACTCGAATCTGATACCAACCGTTCGGCAGGGCTGTATCAAGGGTGACGATATTCCCTGAGGTATAGGCAAAATAATCTTTCTCAGACAAATCAACTCCTTGCTTCACCTCATCGCTAGTTAATGCTAGACCCAGTGCAAAAGATGGTTCGAATCGGTTCTTCTTAAAAGTTCCCAAGTGTAAGCCATTACGTGCAATCTTGACCTTAGATAGGTCTGGTAAGCCATCTGGCAAAAGGTACAACTCATCACCAAATGTCTGATAGACACCCGACAAGGAAACTGTTAGGTGCTTGTCGGCGAAATCTTTCCATAGCTGTTGCTGATCTTTACGAAGTCGTGATGACAGAGACTTGATCTTACCAAGCTTTTCTGGAGGTCTAGTATCTTGTAGGTGCGCAACAAACTGCCCCTCTCCTTTGAAATGATGGGGATACATACGGGCAACCTCTGGCAGCCCAATTCCTTCTTGCATGCCATTGATTTTAGAAATCGGAAGTAATGTGAGGTTCTCAAAGTTTTCTAAAAGCCAGCTAACCACCTCTTCGTTTTCCTCAGGAGCCCATGTACAGGTTGAATAAACGAGACGCCCCCCTGGCGCCAGCATTTTCATAGCTTCTTCTAGGATTTCCTTTTGCAAATCAGCACACTCAGTCGGATAATCCTTGTGCCAGTACTGGATAGCATCGGGATCTTTTCGGAACATTCCTTCCCCTGAACAAGGCCCATCAAATACTATGAGGTCAAAATAGTTTGAAAAAACCTTGGCTAACTTCTGAGAAGATTCATTAGTTACAAGGACATTTCTAGCACCGAAACGTTCAACGTTTTCAACCAAAACCTTGCTACGTTTCTTCGAAATTTCATTCGAGACTAAGATCCCTGTATTATTCAGGTAGGATAATAGTTGAGTCGTCTTACCACCTGGTGCGGCAGCCAAATCAAGGACTCTCATGCCTTCAGTTGGTGCGGCAACCTGGGCAACCATTTGCGCTGCTGGCTCTTGAGAATAGACTAAACCAGTCACATGATCCGCAGATTTTCCTGACACTTTGCCATAGTGTCCCCAAGGTGTCTCAGGTATAGCATCAGAAAAGTCTTTTTGAACTTTTTTCAAAGGATTGGTGCGATAGGCAGACACTGCTTCTTGATCGAAACTCGCCAAAAAAACATCAGCCTCAGAACCCAGAATAGTCTGGTATTTGTCAATAAAATCTTTAGGTAAATTCATATCTTTATTATACTACACTTTCTTAGTTACTTTCAAAAAGAAAAGGGCTGAGTAAGTCACTCATATCCCTTTAGGTTAAATAATTTTTAAGCTCTTGCTGATAGCTTTTTGGAATAAACATTACCATCTGTCGTGTTTGATAATCAGGTTGCTCCCAATCCAGCGTCAGAAGCGTGTAACCTAAACAATCTCCTATTATCTGCGCTGCAGCATAATCCCACGGGTAAAGATGAGAAAAATAAGCCAAGAGGCGACCTTTCAAGACATACGCCATACTGATGCCTGCACCACCATAAACACGAACCCCTAAACTATGATCAATAAAATCTTTGATTCCTCGCTTATTTTGAGCGTACATGCTTCCGTTTGAACCAACTAAGCTACGTTCTAAAGGACGATTGTCAAAGACAGGTAGTAGCTTGTCATTAACCATTGCTGGAAACCCTAGACCACCTGAATACAGTTCGTCTTTCATGACATCGTAGATCAAACCAAACTGGCCCACTCCATCTTCGAAGTAAGCAATCATAATGGCAAAGTCTTCCTTTTGGACGATAAAATTAACAGTACCGTCAATAGGATCAATCACCCAGACCTTACCGTCCGTGATAGGATGACGCAAATCATTTTCCTCAGCCATCAACTGATCTTCTGGGTAGGTTTCTTGAATACGAGACACAATCAATTGCTGTGTTTCCTTATCAAAATTAGTCACCAAATCATCAAAACGTGACTTAGCTTCAATTGCTAGATCCTTACCCAGACCCTGTCTGATATAGTTTCCAGCGTCGCGAATCAGGTCTTGAGCAAATCGCAATTTACTTTCCAAGAGAGATGAATCCTTTCTCTTTTTCTTTAGCTGCCTTGACCGCACGATAAGTAGAATAACCACTAGAAGCTTCAAACTCACGATCAATCTGCTTTTCCTGTGCTTTACTTTTCACTATTTGTTTAAACTGTGTGTAGCTCTCCAAAAGGACTTGAGCATCCACTTTTGTTTCGTATGCTTTTTCAACTTGATTCAAAAAATGAAGCACTGATGAGATTTCGTCAGTGCTCCAGGTTAAATCAAGAGGATAAGAATAATTCGTATTAGTCATTTTTTCCCTCTATCTCAGCTCTAATAGTCGCTTGTCTTAGTTCATGCTTGCGGTAATCTCTCGGTAAGAAGGCACGAATCTCATCTTCGTTAAAACCGATCTGCATGCGTTTTTTGTCCATGATAATCGGACGACGTAATAAACTAGGGTTGCTTGCAATCAAGTCAATCAACTCAGAGATAGACAGCTCATCCACATCTATATTCAACTTTTGAAAGACTTTAGAGCGCGTTGAAATAATATCCTCCGTTCCGTTCTCAGTGAAGGAAAGTATAGACATTAACTCCTGTGGCGTTAATGGACTTGTGATAATATTATGCTCTTGATAGTCTACTTCGTGCTTGGTTAACCATGCACGCGCTTTCCGACAACTAGTACAACTAGGAGATAAAAATAAGGTGATCATTGCGCTTGCCCTCTTTAAAACATTAGTTACTACTATTATACTAAAAATAACTGTAAATAGCTATTATTTTTCTGATTTTTCCCATTTTAGAGCAACTTCTCTATCGAGACATAGCTGATTTATCAGGCCATCAATCCCTTCAAACTTAACCATGTCGCGTATCTTATCTAACCAGATAACCTCGATGGTTTGGCCATATAAATCACGATTAAAATTAAAAATATGAGCTTCTAAGCGTAACTCCGTCCCGCCAAAAGTCACGTTTTTCCCCAAGCTGGTCATCGCTCGGTAACGCTCTCCATCAACCAAGACATCCGTCACATAGACTCCATCTGACGGGAGGTAAGTTCGGTCAATCGTCGCAAGGTTGGCTGTCGGAAATCCAATCGTTCTTCCACGAGCGTCACCATGAACCACGATGCCACGCGTTGAAAATGAGTAGCCTAGAAGACGATTGACTTCTGCAACATCTCCTGATGTCAGTAAGTCTCGAATACGAGTTGATGAGATTTTTTGCCCCTCATCTTGGACCTCTTTCACGGTAATCACTTGACCGTTAAAATGCTGTTCTAAATAGGAGCTATCTGTTTGATCATTTCCAAATTTATAATCAAATCCTACAACCACAACTTTTGCACGTAAGCGACAAATATAATCTCTGATAAAGTCATCTGATGAGAGACTTGCAAACTGACTCGTAAAGTCCATCAAAAAGAGAGAGTCAACCCCGTACTCCTCAAATTTTTGATACCGCTTTTCAGGATAGGCAATATGCAATAAAAGCTCTGGTGAGAAGCGACTAAAGGTCAGTTGAGGTGACTCATTAAAAGTCATGACGGCAATTGGTAACTTTTGATCTTCAGCCACTTTTCTCGCCTCTTCAAAAAGGGCCTTATGGCCTCGATGTAGCCCATCAAAGTAACCTAAAACTAGCACACAATCTTGTTCAAGGATTAACTCGCTAGGCTTTTGAAACGTTTTTATCTGCATACCTTCTCCTAAATCAATACTTTCCGTGGTTTATACTGCCCGTCCCTAGGCTCCAAAATGGCAACGACACGATTGTCATAAAAAGCAGCCAACAAAGGTTCTTGATTAGGGAGCGTGATGCGGCGTCCATAGGTAATCTCAGTCTTATCGGCTTCTGTCAAATCCACTCGAACTAGGTCACTAACCCCGTACTCAATTGGGAGTAAAAAGCTAGTATCACCTGCTGCAAAACGCGTCTCAATCTCTTCCAAGGTTAAGGCATCTGCTAGATTTAAACCTGCCGAGGCGGTTCGCTCTAAGGCTGACATATGACTGGCGTAGCCTAAACGTTGCCCCAAGTCAACTGACAGGGTCCTAACATAAGTTCCTTTGCTACAAGCAACGCGAAAACCAAAAACAGCTCTGCCATTTTCCAAAACAAGGGGCGTGGTACGCTCAAAGGAGCTAATCGTGACCTGTCTCTTAGGTCGTTCAACACTCTCACCAGCGCGTGCATACTCATAAAGTTTACGGCCATTCACCTTAACCGCAGAGTACATAGGAGGAATCTGCTGAATGTCACCTTCAAAGCTAGCCATCGCTTGATCAACCATCTCTTCTGTCAGCGAAGAGACGGGAGTTGTCTCAATGAGCTCACCAGAGGCGTCCTCGGTAGTCGTTGAAAAACCAATCGTAATTTGCCCCTCATAGACCTTACCTGCCTCAGTCATAAATTCAATGACACGTGTTGACTTTCCAACTGCAATCGGTAGGACACCTGTGACATCAGGGTCTAAAGTCCCGCCGTGACCAATCTTTTTTTCACCTAGTATTTTACGAAGCTTGAAGACTGCATCATGAGAAGTCATTCCTGCCTCTTTTTTTAAATTAATAATTCCTGAAATCATAGTGACTATTATACCATAAGTTTTGAAATATTAAAAAAACCGAGACTTTCATCTCGGTCAATCAATCTCACGGTTGGTATCGCTATCTAGCTGGAGAAAGTCTTGGATCTCTTGAACGTATTCGAGTACGCCTTGAAACTCCCCTGCTTCATCTCTCACTGCAGCATAGGTGACATAAACGAACTTGCCTAGGCGATCCGACTTAAACCACATGGCAACCTTATCTTTTTCGCCTGACTTGAGCAAGGTGAAAATTCGGCGAACCTTTTCCAAAACTTTGGGAGGATGGCAAAATTCTACATGACGTCCGATTTGACTCGGTGTACGCTTAAAAATCATCTCTGAAGCTGGAACGCTGTCGTTATAGTATTGGAAAATATCATCTTTATTAACAAAGGTAATCTCCAAAGGCAAGTGGTTGAGAATGAGGTTGGCTTGCTCAATAGATAAGTAGCCATTCCCAAAAGCTTGCTCTGCTTGACGATTGTAGTTCTGCTCTTCTTTTGGCTTAGGCGTAAATGTAATAGTGAGCTGCCCTTCAGGAGTCTCGATGACCTTGGTTTGTTGCTCTGATGAACTCAGATGCGCTGCATCAGTCTCTGCCGAATGCTCTTTAGCAGGGCTTTCGTCTAGCTCCTCGGTCTCTCCAAACGTCTCACGGTGAGGAATCCATTTTGCTGTTGGCTTAATGATGGCATAGCCATACGGATCACTCTCGTTTGCTATAGCTATCCAATCATCTTGAGTGAAGGTTTCAAGCAAAATCATCAACAAAATGGCCTCTTCTTTGAAAATCATTTCTTCAAACTCTTTTGCGAATTGTTCAAAAAGATCCACAACTTCTGCAATCGCAAGGTCTGGCAACTGGTCAACTGCCTTTTGAACCTTTTTAAAGAGGTCTCGTATGTCGTCATCCACCCCCCACATCACCTTGGGTGGTGAGTCATGACCATATCTCTCCATAACTGGGAAAAACAGCTTTTCCTTACGCGTGTAATGATTGTGAAACTGCCCAACCAAACGCAACTGATGCTTAAGCCCTTTTAGGAGATCCTGACGGTAAGCATCATTTTCAGGCTTGCTATAGTTATCCAAAATACGACGAACACGAGCAATCGCTGAGCGTAGGGCAAGGTTTTCTTGCTTAAAGACATAGACTGGATGTCCCTCTTGCTCTGTGTCGGCGAGTTCGACTTCTGCGATTGCCCCTTTAAA
The DNA here is from genome assembly GCF_016908655.1 of Streptococcus saliviloxodontae. Classification (GTDB taxonomy): domain Bacteria; phylum Bacillota; class Bacilli; order Lactobacillales; family Streptococcaceae; genus Streptococcus; species Streptococcus saliviloxodontae. Next base: position 24,710 of record NZ_JAFBEI010000026.1, on the reverse strand, counting down.
TAGATTGGCATGGACATTACAAAGACTCATCACATCCTCGAAACTAACGCCCGAATCAGAAGACATCAACTCATGCTCCATCAAGGAAATCTCTAAGGCTGATACTCCTTGAAAATGCTGATTAAAACGCTCTTGAACAGACTCTGGACTTGCCCCTTTGTGCAAATCTAACAAAATCTCTTTTAGTATTTGAATACGATTTTCTGTCATGCTAATCTCCAATCACGTCATAGCCATGCCATTCTAGCGTTTGACGAATCTTATCCAAGGGAACATTTGCCAAGCGAGAACCTGATTTCAAACTGGTGATTTTTCCAATAGTATTAAGCATCGCTGGATTGGCTAACGGCTTAAAGCCGAGCTCAATCAAAATCTCCTTAACCTCTGGATGCTCTGCGATAATATCTGCCACTGGTCGTGATAAATCAATGGTATTTGTCATAACATTACCTCTTTTACTCATTTTTTGTTATTATATCAAGTTTTATCCTTTTTTTCAGAGAAAAATGAAGAAGTCAAGTTTAGATATTATAAGTCATACCTGAAGCCATAGCTTGCCTTAGCAAAGCCGAAATTTTGGTAAAATCGATGCGCTGTCTCTCTCGTCTCACCAAAACCACTGTTTAAGGCTAAAGCTTTAGCCCCCTTTCGTCTCCCCTCTTCTGCAAGAAAAGTCATCAATGAACGAGCCAGACCTTGATGGCGATAATCCTCATCAACCACTAAGGCTAAGATGCGATAGTAAAAGCCCGATGCTTCAAAGAAATACATCTTGGCATAGCCTAAAAATCCCCTGACAATACCATCCACTTCAATCACAAGCATGCTGTACGCTGGGGATTGAAAAAGTTGAGTCAGTCTCTCTGTCAGTTCCTCTTGTCCGACAGGATAACCAAGCTGATCATAAAGTGGCAGTAAGTCTGAGACATCACTGAAACGAAAGGCTCTTATCATCAAATCTCTCCTTTTAAGTGGTCAAACTTGGCTTTCATCGTAGGGTTTTTTCTAGTCAATTTCTTGATAGAAACATCTTCTAGCTTGTTGTTAGCAAGGCGCAGTTGGTTTTCAGAGGTTGTTAGTGCTGCTTTTACCGCCTCCATGCGCTTGATGGACTTATCGATTTCCTCAATCGCTTTTTGGAAATTCTTGCTGGCTGATTGATAATTTTTGGCAAAGGCAGTCTTGAAAACATCCAAGTCCTCTTCAAAATGCGTAATATCAATATTCTGCTCGCGTACCAAGGCTAACTCTTGCTTGTACTTGAGGGCATTTAGCGCAGCATTTCTCAAGAGCCCAATCAACTGAATAAAGAACTGAGGGCGGACAACATACATCTTGTCGTATTTGTGACCCACATCGACAATGCCAGTATTGTAATAGTCATTGTCACTCTCTAACATACTGACAAGCACAGCATACTCACACTGTTTCTCTTGTCTGTCCTTGTCTAGCTCCTTGAAGAAATCCTCATTCTTATGCTTTTTGAGCGTTCCGTCTGCTTCATTTTTCATCTCAAACATGATGGATAGTATTTCAATACCGTTTTCGTCTTTCTCACGATAGATGAAGTCACCTTTGGAACCACGGCTTGAAAGAGTATTATCCTTTTCAAAGTAAGCGTTGGGGAAAGCCAGATGGCGAACCTTATTAAATTCGGTCTCTGCATAGATTTCAAGGCTTTCTCCGATAGCTTTCGTTGACTGCTGTGCCTTGAAGTTTTTATAGAATTCCACCTGTTCATTGGCTGCCTTGAGCTGGCTCTCATAATCTTGTCTCATGGCTGAGAGGTTCAACTCAGACTCCTTCTCCTGAAGTTGAAGCTGCGCTCGCACTTGATCACGTTCTTTTTCCACCACAGTAAGGGCGGTTTGTTTCTCGCTATCTTTTTCTAGAGTCAGCTTGTCAAGTTGGGCTTTTAGGCTTAGGACTTCAGTTTCCTTGATGGCCAAGGCTTTTTCTACCTCTTGCTCAGTCTGACCTGACAAGGTTTCAAGCTGAGACTTGAGCTGAGTGATTTCTAGGTCCTTAGCTGCTAGGCTTTCTTGTTGTTGCAACGCCATTTGTTGCTGGGTTTCTTTTAGCTTGCTTTCAAGCTCAGCGATTTCTTTTTCTTTGACAAATAGCTGCGCCTGACGTTCATTGTCAGCTTCCTGACGCATCAGCTCAGCCTGTCCATGTAAGCGTTCTGCGACTTCTTTATCAAATTCGTTCGTTCTCACTTGACTAAGCAGTTGGCTGTAGTCAGATTCATTAATAGTAAAGGCGGTGCCACAATGTGGACATTTTATCTCGTTCATAACCGATCCTCTTTTTCTACATTATCTAAAAAGGGACTGCAAGACCTTGTCTTGCGTCATCTCCCACTCCTGCTTGGCACGGGCTAACTTGCGCTCATAATCAGTCTTACCTCGCAGATAATAAGCAATTTGATAGTCCTGCTTGACCAAGGGCACCAAAGGAATCTCAATAGCTAAGATATCCTTGGTCGAGAGATTAAGGACTGCTTTACCATTATCAGCGCGGTCCAACAGCTCCTGACCTAAGTCTGTATCCAAGAAAAGCTTGATATAGTAACCCCGTATCTGATTACCTGGTCTCAAAATCGTCACATTCGACGATGCTACAACAGAACGATCCTGCTCCTCAAAGACGGCTACCTTCTTGACAGTTCCTTTGGAGGCGACAAGGACATCACCATCTTCAAGCAAATAGCGTGCAATTTTGTGCTTCTCTTCTGAGAAAGTTTTTAGGTTTTGATAGGCGATTCCTTCTTCTGAAATATCAGATAAGTTGATCACGGCAATATCACCACTTTCCGCCTTGCTAGATACTGCCTTGCCTTTAAAGGCTTGAACCAAATCACCCAGCGGTGCTCGTTTAATAAGACTCGCTTCATACTGTTGAATGAGTGTCATATCTCCTCCCCTTTGCGTTTATTCATTTAGTATTATAATACAATTTTTAAGTTTTAGCCACTCCGTCTTGATAGGACTGATAGAAGGTCACCTTTAACTGGATAAAATCCTCCAAATCTCCCAAGAGTTCAAAAAGGAGAGCTCTGTATTCGAATTCTTCTCTGGTTTTGGGTAAAGGACGTTTGCGATACAGGTCCAAAGTTTGTTCAATGTGCTCTAAAAGTCCTAGGGCTGGATTTTGTTGGCTGAGTTGTGACGCTGTTTCACTGAAAAGAACCGCCAATATCTGAGCTTCCTCACTGGATACCGATAGGCTACGGACACTCCTTGCCATACGTTTCAAAATCCGATTTTGATTTTGACGCATCTCAAAATAGTGAATCTGGTAGTTGGTTGACTGAAAGAGCTGATTACCTTGTTCTAGATAGACGAGGCTGATGGCATTTTTTAGAATCTCCTCCAACTCCAAAATCAACTGGGCCTCATTTTCACCATTTCCACGCTCTAAAAAGTCCTGAAATTTTAGCAAGATCAGTTTCAACTGTTCCTCAACAAGCTGATGATAGCGGTCCACCTCGGCTTGTCTAGATGGCATATAGATATTGACAAACAAAGCCAAACCCGCACCAATGAAAAAGAGCGCCAGCTCATTACCAACAATAGACAGGGATAAGGTTTTTTCTGCTAAAAGATGCAAGACCAAGACGGTAATCGGTGCTATCCCAACCTGTAACTGAAAACGATAACTCAAGGGAACAAAAAAGATCAAATAGAGCGCAAAGCTCAGTAGATGAAAACCAAAAAACCAATAAAATAGACAGGAGATGGTCAAGGCGAGAAGAGCCGACAAAAGACGCTGCCAAGCAATGGTCAGAGAAGACTTTCGTGTGTCTAAAACGCTCAAAATAGCAATAATCCCTGCCGAGCTAGCATAAGATAAACCTAAAAAATCCGATAAGGCTATCGCCCCTACTGTGGCGACTAGTAACTTTATCGTTCGTTGAAATAATGACATGACTGTCTCCTTTTGCAAAAAGAAAGAGGCGGGACGACAAAATCGCATTCTCTTTGAATGACTGATTTTTGTCCCACTCTCTATTCACTAATAATTAGTCTTGATATTTTTGACCAATAAAAGCACCGAGGCTTGCCATCAAGACGATAAAACCTATCGAAAAGGCTACATTTGCCAAATCAAAAGGCACCATGACAGCGTCGATGTACTCTTGTGTCTTACCTTCTGCCAGCAGCTGAGCAACATACTGCTTGGGCGCAAGCCACATGGTCATAATAGGGGATAGATTCCCAAATGAAAAGAGGATGAATGAGGTCACATTTAGATTGGCATTGCCATAGCGACCTTGACTAGCAACATAGTCTGCCAAGAGCCCACAGATGAGACTTGGTAGAAAAGTCCATACAAAGTGCCCAGAGGCTAGAAAAAAGACTGACATCATCAAGCCAAGGCAAGTCAGTGCTCCAAAAGCCCTCGTTTTTTTAATCAGGCGCATGTAAACAAAACCTGAAAATAAAGCTGCTAGACCCGAGGTGTAATACATGTTACGACTACCAATGATAAAAAGGTCAATCACGACTGCTGCTACCACACAGAGAAAGTAGTAGAGACAGTGGAGGGTAATCGTCTTAATATCCGTTGATTTAATCACAAAACTCTCCTTTAGAAAACATTTTCTCTTTATTTTATCATGAATAGCACATCTTGAAAATACGTCAATGACCACTCATCAAAGAGAGAGACGTTATCTAAAGTCGTTCGACCATATAAAAGAAGCTTAGGACTCTCATCCTAGCCTCCTTTGTCTTATAAGGCTTTTACAGCTGCGATAGCTGCTTGATAATCTGGATCTGAATTGATGTTATCGAGATACTCAGTATAGGTCACCTTGTTGTTTTCATCAAGGACTAAGACCGCACGAGCAAGCAGGTGCCACTCTTGCATCAAGACACCATAACTTTTCCCAAAACTGTTATCATAAAAGTCAGAGAGCAGAATCGCATTGTCAAGACCTTCTGCCCCACACCAACGAGCTTGAGCAAAGGGAAGGTCAACAGAAACCGTGATGACAACCGTATTTTCCAAATCAGACAACTCCTTATTGAAGGTGCGTGTCTGAGTCGAGCAGATTCCTGTATCGATAGAAGGCACGATAGAGATGACCTTCTTTTTACCCTCAAAATCGCTGAGCGATGTCAACGCAAGGTCTGTCCCCATCAAGGTGAAGTCGTGAGCAGTATCTCCAACTTGTAGCTGACTTCCTGCTAGGGTAACTGGTTTTCCGATAAATGTAGGCATAGTTGTCCTCCTCCAATCCTGTGATACCTTTATTGTAGCAGAAAGCCATTTCATGCTCTAGTAACTTGTTTGAAAAGAGAACTTATACCCTTCTACTCGACACTCACCTTACTTTTAAGCAACCGAGCTGTTTTCTCGGTTCAGTAGACTTCCTTGGATTTTTTCTCATACTCAAAAATATAAAAAGAGCTAAGTCACGTGACTTAACTCTTTCATGTTTATCGACTTCAGAGATAGGGTTATGTGCTGTCGTTTGCTTGAGAACGGCATTTCGTTTAACCAATTCAGTTTGCTTCTGAGCGATTTCCAAATCTGCTGCGACACGAGCTTTACTAGCCAACTTGTCAGAAGCAGCCTGCTGCTCTGCGATTTCTTGTTACGCATGTACTTTGGCCTTAGCTACCTCTTTACGGATTTGTTCGGTATTATTAATACCAAGCTTTTCGATAACGCATTTTCATCAGCTAAACCTTGTCTATTGGAGGCTATGATTTCAACTCTCGTCTATTACAGCTCTTTAGTGGCATTTTCTTGAACTTTTTCAGAAAATGGTTCTGTTAGTCACAATCGCTTTAATCTTCACTTACTCAATAATAGCACGCAAGTAACCTTCAAGAGTATAACGGACTTCGTTAGCAATTTCTTGTTGCTCCTTGTATCAGAAAACAAAAAGACATCAAGAAACTCATTATCTTCTTATGATAACCCTGTCATACCATATTTAAAGGGGTTCTATAAGTATTCCTTAACTTTTTATAGTGACGTGGCTGAGTTTTCCTTAAATGGTTCTCAATGCAATTTCTAGGTCTTCGATAAGGTCGTCTACATTTTCGAGACCGATGGATAGGCGAATCTGATTTGGTTGGATACCAGCCGCCGTAAGGTCTTGGTCGTTCATTTGCCCATGGGTAGTTGTAGCTGGATGAACCACTAGAGACTTGGCATCAGCTACATTGGCTAGATTAGAGAAAATCTCAAGGTTATCAATGACACGTCTCGCTTCCTTAGACCCTCCTTTTACAGTGAAGGAGAAAATAGAGCTAGCACCTTTTGGAAGGTACTTCTGTGCTAAGTTATAGTAGGGACTTGATGGCAGGCTAGCATAGTTAACCTGCTCGACTTTAGGGTGACTTTCTAGGTAAGTTGCTATCGCCTTAGCATTTTCAACGTGTCGCTCAACACGTAAAGACAGGGTTTCTAGCCCTTGAGTCAGCAAGAAGGCATTAAAAGGGGATAGGCAGGCACCTGTATCTCGAAGTAATTGCGTGCGCACAGCAGTCACAAAAGCCGCAGGACCAATATCCTTGGTATAACTGATATTGTGGTAAGATGGATCAGGTTCCACGAACTGTGGGAACTTACCAGAAACCTCCCAATCAAAGTTGCCCGAATCGACAATCAATCCTCCTATAGAGGTTCCATGGCCACCGATAAACTTAGTTGCTGAATGCACAGCAATATCAACTCCAAATGAAAATACGTTAATGAGGTAAGGCGTCCCAAATGTATTATCAATGACAAGAGGTATCTGATGGCGATGGGCCAAATCTGCCAAAGCTTCTAAATCAGCAATATTTCCAAGTGGATTTCCCAGGGTCTCTGCGATAATAAACTTGGTATTATCCTGAATTGCTGCTTCAATGGCATCAAAATCCGCAACATCAACAAAACTGGTGGTGATTCCATAGCGAGGCAGAGTTTCCTTGAGCAGATTGAAAGTCCCACCATATACAGTAGTCGCTGAGACAATATGATCACCTGCATGTGCGAGTGCCAGAGCGACATATGTAATGGCTGCCATCCCAGAAGCAGTAGCCAAAGCACCGACTCCTCCTTCTAAAGCTGCAATGCGCTCTTCTAAGACTGCAGTGGTCGGATTTGTGATACGCGTGTAAATATTACCAGGCTTACTAAGCGCGAATAGTTCCTCAGCTTCCTGAGCATCATCAAAAACATAAGATGTCGTTTGATAGATTGGTAGCGCTCTTGATTTGGTCTCCTTATCTACTGATTGACCTGCATGTAGCTGTTTCGTTTCGAATTTTAATTGACGTGTCATAGGTTGCCTCCAAAGTATTAATACTTATATTGTATATAGAATCGTTTCCTATTGCCAATACTATTTTGTTATCAAGATGATAGTTTTTTATTATTAAACAGTTAAGGCTATGCAAAAAAGTAGAGGTCCCCCTCTACTCTTTGTCTGGTTTATGTGCTGTCGTTTGCTTGAAAAAGACCCGTTTTAATAGCTTCTTCACTAGCTGGACTGGTGTCTCGTTAAAAGAGTACAATCATCGCATCGAAAAATGGGGCTATTTTCCTTGAAATTCCTGAAAGACTTCTTGAATTTTAAGGGCGACTTGCTGGCTATCAGCAGGTACTTGATCATCAGCGTGTTCTTTCAGGTAAGGGTAATCACCCACCTGAACACCATAAAGGCTCTTGTCGAACATAGGAATATCATTTTTATCATTACCAAAAGCAACAAAGTTCTCACCAACCAAGTCTAAAATAGTAGACCCTTTGCTGACACCGTAGGGATTGAGGTAGAGGCATTCTTCCATCTCATGATAAAACAGGTCTAAGGTGTCTAGTTGTTCTAGCTCTGTTATCAGATCAGCTAGCATTTCCAGATGATTGCCCATGTAAATTACCATTTTAATGGCAGGACCCAACTCATTGACTGGTAGCTGCTTGCCCAAACCTAGCGGATCAACACTACTGATAAAGGGGATTTTTTCAGCTTGAGAGATGGCATAGTTGAAATGATCATCTAAAAAATAGGGGAGGTTATAGTTGTGGCAAACCTTCAGGACCATTTGATAGGATTCCCTATGAAGTTGATGTTGCAGTATCAGTTGACCGTTCTGATAAGCAAGACCACCGTTGAGTCCTATCACGAGCCTAGTAGCGAGTTCCCCTTCCAAAAGACCGATACAATCCCTGTAAGAACGAGCTGAAGCAAAGATGACTTGGTGCCCGTAATCTTCAGCTGTCAAAAGGGGCGTTTTTATCGTATCAGCGATGGTCATACCATCAAAGCATAAGGTCCCGTCTAGATCAAATACAAATTTCATAGCTAGCTCCATTTTGATTATTGTAATCATTATAACATAAAAGCTAAAAAGAGAAGTCAGCTATTTAGCTTACTTCTCTTCTGTGTTCTTGTCTTCTTTAGACGTCTCACCGTTGAGAGCCTTTTTAAATTCGGTGATCATTTTGCCCAAGGAGCTTCCAACTTCTGGTAGCTTCTGTGGACCAAAAATGAGTAAGGCTGCTACGACGATGACTAGCACACCTGGCAGTCCAATATCTCTTAGAAATCCCATCTTATTTTCTCCTTTTTTTCTCTATAAAACGACTAATAGTCACACTGATCTCGTAGATCAGTAACAATGGCAAGGCCATGAGCAGGTCACTGACCAAATCTGCTGGCGTTAGAATAACAGCAATCACGATAAGGATAAAATAGGCGTACCTCCGGTATTTTCTTAAAAAAGCAGAGCTAATCAATCTGATAGCCGTCAAAAAGGCAACGACGACAGGAAACTCAAAGAGCACGGCTAAAGGCACGGTGGTGTGAAAAACAAAGAGCAGATAGTTCTGCGCCGTTAGTTGAGTCTCAAATAAGCCGTCGCCAAAACCTAGCAACACCGACAAGAGAGCGGGTGTCACCAAGAAAAAACCAAACGATAAGCCTGCGATAAAACAAATAAAGACCGCAGGAATATAGGCAAGAAGAGCACGCGCCTCCCTATCCTTAAGAGCAGGCCGTACAAAAGCCCAAATCTGAAACGTGATAAAAGGAACCGACAAGCAAACAGCTGAAAGCGAGGCTAGGCTAAGGTAAATCCAGAGAATGTCATCAGGGCCCAAAACCAGCAGTTTGTAGTCAAACTGACTAGTTAACAAACGGTAAATGTCTGCTGACCAAAAAAGCGACAAAGCAAAGCAAGTCAGAAAGAAAAGCAGACAGAAAAGCAGCCGTTTTCTAAGCTCTGTCAGATGCTCAATAATGGTCTCATCTTTCTTATCCATGACTGACACCCTTCCTGCGACGGCTGATCCAAGTATTGAGCCCCAGTACCAGTAGAACGTAGCTAAGCTGAGCTAAACTGGTCTCCAGACTCGGGTAAACCCCCAGCGAATCGATAGATGGCATCCAAGCTAGGATATGATTGCTGATAATGTTGGTTAATTGCAGAGCGTTGATGCTGACGCCCAGCATCTTGAAGGCTAGGATGTAGATCGTCCAGGTCAGGATTCTAAAGAGCCAGTGGATTGGCAATACCTTAGAAAATCGGTTAAAGAGCACTGCGATAATGACCAAGAGCAAAATCGCAAGAAAAATGCCAATAATCAGATTCTGACTGCTTATCTTAGGTAGAATCCCTACATAGAAGAGAATGGTCTCTGCCCCCTCACGAAAGACTGACAGAAGGCTCAGAGCAAACATGGAGATAAAACTACCTGTTGACATAGCAAGGTTCATCTGGCGTTCCAAATAATCACTCCACGCCTTGGCATTAGATTTTCCATGTAGCCAAATCCCAACACCAATCAGCATGGCAACTGCAAAGAGACCTACTGCTCCTTCGATAATTTCTCTATTGGTTCCAGAAGTGACCGCCGGAAAGAGCATCTGAAGAAGGGCTGCTGTAACACCTGAGGCTAGGACACCTACTAAAGCTCCGCCATAGACCCACTTGATGCCATGCTTTTGTTTTGAATAACGCAGAGCTTCAACCAAGGCCATGACAATCAAGAGAGCCTCTACCCCCTCGCGTAACAGAATCACCATAGCATCAATAGCAGAATAAGACGAGTCTGTGTCTATCGCTTCAAGCTCACTGATGAGATTTTTGAGTTTGGCTTGGTATTCTTTGCTACTGCCCTTTGCCATGATGAGAGGGGTCTGGCTCTCTACCTTAGAATAAAGGGCAGAGCTACGTGTGCTGACTTCCCCCTCAAAGCTGGTCCAGTTGGTGATAAAAGTCTTCATCTTGCTCTGACCTGAAGCAGTTTTGCCAGCGACAAAGTCCTCATAGGCTTCTTTGAGCAAGTCAATTCCTTCTGACAAGGTCTTAATGTCAGTGGAGCTAGTCGCTGATTTTCCCTCCATAAAACTATCCAGCGCAGTTCTCAAGTCCTTGACATTAGTTTGGACTGCTGAGAGTTCAAAAGGCTCTGCCTCCATAGAAGCTCTCAAGAAAGACATGGCTGACTCAATCGACCCATAATGCCCACCTTCAGAACTTCTGACCACAGATTCATTTCTAGTCCAGATAGCATTGAAAGTTAGGTACTCCGTCTTCATGGCCTCAAGGTCGCCTGAAGTAATGACTTCTTCTAGGTTTTCTAGTGCTGGATAGACCTTTTGCTTGAAGGTGGTTTTTTCTGCCTCTAGGTCAACCGGGTTTTGCTCTTCCTCAAAAGCAAGCAGGCTCTTAGAGAGAGCCGTCAGTTCAGACGAGCTAATCTTATCGTCAGCCAAGGCTTTCTGAGCTGTCTGGCTGACTTTTTTCCCCGCCTTAGAGTCTGACTGCTCTATCTCCTTGAAGTCAGCAGCGACTTCTTGGATCAATTGCAGGGCTTTTGACTGGTCTTTGGCTTTGACAGCCGTCTGAGCATCTGTGATTTTGATGAAAAGATCACTGTATGAGCTAGCTTCTACCTTTACGGAAAATAGCAGAGCAGTCACTAGCATCATGGCAAGGAGGAGCTTATTCAAATAGGTCTTGACCAAGATAGCCTCCCTTCTCCACACCACCAAAGCAGGCAAAGAGACCGCTACCGATATGAGTGATGTACTCGTTCAATCTATCCGTCGCCCCTAGGCTAGTCTGCACATCAACGAACTGCTGAGGGTCTTTCTCAAAGGCGATAAAGAGCAAACCAGACTCGAACTGTCCTGTCTTTTCATTGATGCCATCCGCATAGGAATAAGACCGACGCAGTAATTTCTTGCCTGCCTTATTGGCAAGGCTGACATGAGAGTCCACTGGCATGAGATAGTTGCCATCCTTGTCCTTGTCATCCCAAGAAAAATCTGAAAATTCATCCGTTTTCCCAAATGGTGCTCCGCTATCTCGGTAACGCCCAAAGGTATTTTCCTGCTCAGCTAGATTGGTTCGATCCCATGTTTCAAGGTGCATACGGATTTTTCGAACTGCCATAAAGCTGCCGTTTTTAAGCCAATCATTGCCATCATACCAGACCACCTTGTCAAAATCATTAGCTGTCGTCGGATTGACCGTGCCATCCTTAAAACCAAAGAGATTACGTGGCGTAGACTTGCGATCACCAATAGCTGCAAAGCCTGACTGGCTCCATTTCAGGGTCACCTTGCCACGCCCTTTTCGAATGAGATTTCGAACAGCATGAAAGGCTACCTGTTCATCATCCGCACAGGCTTGAATGGCAATATCGCCACCCGTGTACTTGTCCTCCAATTGCTCCTTAGGAAAGGGCGGAAAGTCTTTAAAAATAGCCATTTCTTTCTGGGTTAGTCCACATTTTTTGAGAAAAGAACGGCTGATACCAAAGGTCAGGGTCAGACGGTAAGGATTAAGCCCAACGGTTTCTCCCGTGTCCTTGGGAGGGAGATAAGTGTTGCTGGACTCAGTATCGACCCTATCCCCCTCGACTAATTTCGCTGCATAAGCCGTCCAGTCTTTGAAAAGCTGCTTGACCTCTTCACGACTGACCTCTTCCAAGTCTAGCACGACAAAATACACGTTTTTCTGCATAGGGGTCATGATACCAGCCTGGTGTTTGCCGTAAAAGGAGATGCTCTCGTCACCGTCGGCTTCCTTGGTCTTCTCCTGTGTCTTAGGCAGAAGAAAACTGCCAAGGGCAGATGCTCCAATGATTGCACCTGCCCCAGCCATTCCAGATTTTTTCAAGAAGTCACGACGAGACAATTTTTGGTCAAAAAGACCTTTTTTCTTGTCTTCTACCATAGTGCCTCCTACTCTAAAACTACACCCATTTGGGATAGTGGCTCACCTAGTTTTGTCACAGCCTCTGATAAAGCCTTGGTATCTGCACTCGTCAAATCAGTATATGACTTGTAGTGCTGGCTATCGGTCATGTACTTGTCAAGCAGCTCATTGACCGTCTTGAAGTCAGCCGTCAAGGTTTTTACCAATGCCTTGTCTTTTTTCTCCAAAAGTGGCTTAAAGAGTTGGAAAATCTTCTCTGCTCCCTCAATATTGGCACGGAAGTCATAGAGATCCGTATGGGAGTAAACCTCTTCTTCACCTGTAATCTTGCTGGTTGCTACTTCATTGAGGAGGTCAACAGCTCCTGTCGCCATCATGTCACCCGTAACTTCAACCGTTGAGACTTTGGCACGCAGTTCTTTGATGTCTTTGATCAATTGCTCCGCGTAACTTTCAGTACCAGCTGTAGTATTTTGTTCCCAAAGGATACGCTCGATACGGTGGAAACCTGTCCAACCTTCTTCTGACTTATTCTCATCAACATAGTCCACCAAGCGGTAGTCAATCTTGATGTCCAACTCTCCAAAGCTCTCAGCAATCGGTTCCGAACGCTCATAAGCCATACGAATAAGTGGGTACTGTGCCTTAGCCTCATCAAGATTAGCAGATTTGAGGGTTTCCGCCCACTTCTCTGTATCCGTCAGTAACTGGTCAATCTGCCCTTCTACAAAAACACGATAGGCTTCTGTTATCTTAGTCAACTCTTTTTGCTCACTAGCAGACAAGGCAGAGTTTGACGATTGGCTAGTTGGTGTAGATGTATCACTTGATGAACAAGCTGTCAAAGCAAAGGCTGACAAGGCAACCGTTGCCAATAAAGTATAAAGTTTTGTTTTCTTCATAACAAGTCTCCTAACGGTTTGGATAACTTTATTATAAAAAATCTGAATCGAACGGTAAAGATTTTTAGCAAGAAAAGCACAAATTTATTTTATTTATAATAGTTACAAGAATGATTATGATTAACTCTGCGTATTTTTTGGTTTACCTCCTTATCAGTTATCTGATAGAGAGCATCTAAAAAAGCCATTTGGTAACTTCCTGGCAACGAGCTAACCTGCTCTGCCATTTCCCCAGCGATAGTATAGGTGGATAGAGCTTCCTCCAAACAATCAAGCAGATGATCTTGATCGGCAAGATGGATAAAGGCTGCTAGCACTGCACCTAGAAGGCAACCTGTCCCTGTCACCAAAGGCATGAGAGCACTGCCATTTTTGAGCACTCTGACCTGACCATCAACAGCGATAGCATCTTGAACACCTGTGACCACGATAGGAAGCTGAAGTGCCTTATTGGCAGCTAGTGCCAGTTGACCAACGTCATCAACACTAGCCGAATCAACTCCCTTGCTTTTCACCTCTTGCCCTATCAAGGCTGCTATTTCGCTAGCATTCCCACGCACCAAACTCAGTTTATGATGCCGAATCAAGTCAAGAGCAACTTCCTTACGAAAGGCTCCTGCAGATGCCGCAACAGGGTCCAAGACCGCAGGAACACCGTAGTTCGCTGCCAGATTAAGAGCTTCTTTGTAGAGTTTCCAAGAGTCTTCTGTCAGACTCCCGATGTTGATCAAGAGCCCCTGAGCATATCGTAACAAATCTTCTAAGTCTCTAGCTGACTCACTCATGGCTGGAGAGGCTCCAATCGCAAGGAGACCATTGGCAGTGAAATTCTTAACCACATGATTCGTGATACAAATCATCAGTGGATTGGCTTGACGTAGTTCTTCTAAATAAGACATATCTCTTTCCTTTCTCTAAAGTGTGATGATGTGATTGACAGGACCGTGGCCATTTCCTAGCTTGGGAGCTTCCTTAATAGCCTTTGTAATAAACTGCTTGGCAATAGCTACGGCTTCTTGTAGGGATTTTCCTTTGGCAAGTTCAGCCGTTATAACTGCTGCAAACGTACAGCCCGTACCGTGACAATCATTTCCAGGAATACGTTCGGATACATAGGGAATGACTTGGCCATTTTCCAAAAAGAGATAGTCACTTGCCTGCCCTTTAAAATGCCCACCTTTGATAATCACTGACGAAACCTCATACCTGTCCTGAATCGTATAGCCTGCTTTTAAAATCGCATCTTCAGTATCAATAGCAAAACCTGCTAAAACTTCTGCTTCTGCACGATTTGGTGTTACCAAGGTCGCTAAGGGCAATAAACGCGTTTTTAAGGCCTCTATCGCTTCTTGACTAATCAGATGATCGCCACTAGATGCCACCATGACTGGGTCTAAAACGTAGGGAACCTTCTCTTTTGATAAGCTGTCTGCCACAAGCTCAATCATGTCAACCTGAGCTAGCATGCCCGTCTTAATCGCCTGAGGCTGAATATCTGAAAAGACCGACGCCAATTGTGCTTCTATCATATCTAGCTCTAAGTGAGCAATCTTTTGAACTCCCAGTGTATTTTGAGCAACGACACTGGTCACCACTGCCATGCCATAGACTGACCTAGCTTGAAAACTCTTTAAGTCAGCCATGACTCCTGCCCCACCTGAAGGGTCTGTTCCTGCTATCGTTAAAGCGACTGGCAATTTTCCCATTAGTTATCCTCCATAATGCTTATAAAATCACTCAAATGCTTGATTGACCTAATGGCAGAGCCATTTTTCTGATCTGCCTGATAAATTTCGTTTTCTAGAAAGAAGGTCTGTATCCCTAACTGCTCTGCTTGTTTAGCATTTGCCCAAGAATCCTCCACCATGATAACCTCTTCAGCAACAAGCTTTTCTCTATCCAAAATCGTCTGTAAAAAGGCTGCTTCTTTTTCCTGCCACTGCGTCTGATAACAGCTGTAGATACCTTTAATGTGAGTTGTCAATCCGTGGCTCTGAAAAGCTATCTCTACCAGTTTGGTCTGATTAGCAGTCACAGCGTAGCAGCTAAGACCTTCATCTGCTAGCCACTCAAATAGTTCATCAACCCCTGCAATCAAAGGAACTTGAGCGTAAGCCTTTTCTAAAAGTTCCTCCTTCTGAGATTGGTAAGCCTCTCTGGTCACCTCATCTTTCAGTAACTCATAAAGAAAATGATCCGCCTGAGTCATGGAAAGATGCCAAAGATTGGACTTGATAGCCTCGGTGTAGACTTTCCCATGACTGGACAACAGTTGACTGACTACCTCATCCCAGATACCGTAACTGTCAAAAATCACACCATCACAATCCAGAAAGAGAGCCCTGCTATTTCCCATAAAACTAGTCCTTTCTCTGTCCAAAGTTCCTCTGCAAATCTCTAAAAAACGGTAGACGTTTCAAGCCTTCTAACACAAAGAGGGCAATGATACCGCCGATGAGACAGGCTCCAACAAAGCGTGGCGTAAAGAGGAAAAGTGACTGGGCTGCGGCTGCTTTTGACATGAGTTCAGAATCACCCTGGGCTGTCGCTGACCAGTACCGAACCATGACTGGAGCCGAAACCAAAGAACCGATAATCCCAGTCCCCAAAAATTCTCCCAAGAAGGACAGATAGGTTTTGGGATAAAGACGGTAACAGAAACTTGCTAAGAAAGCTCCTGGTACTGCCCCTAGAATAGCCAAAGGTGCAACACTAGCAACTCCAGCCTGAGTCAAAATGCGGATCATAGCTGTCATCAAAGCCATAGCAACAGCATAGGCTGGACTAAGCACGGCTCCTGAAACGACATTGACCAGACTCGACATGAAAGCCATGCCTTCAATCCTAAAAATAGGCGTTAAAAAGACATCTAGGGCAATCATAATAGCAAGAACGGTTAAACGATGAATTTTATGACTAGACATAATCATTCCTTTCTGGACATTTGAACCAACACGAATACAAAAAATCCCACTCGACAGTCGTCAAATGGGATTTAGACATGATAACCTAGCTCAAAAGAGTTCTAGACTCATCTATCGTTCACATTTCCCTTCGGCAGTCCTAACTACATCAGGTTCAATGGGTATCATCTCAGCCACACTGGCACCCCAAATGTCTTATGTTATTGTTATAGCATCAGTCTAACACAGACTAATTGTTTTTGCAAGGGTTTTCAAAAAACAACACGACAAACGCATGAAACAGTTATTTCCGAATTATAGTACAGTTTAAAATAGATACTTTTACTGTTATTCCTATAGTAAGACGTTCAAAGTATTTTAGATTTTTTTGAAATACCTGAACTTTGAATTGCAGAAAGCTTTATTTTCACTCTAAAAATCTTTCATGCGTTTGTCGTGAAAAAACAACCTCTTACTTCTGTTGGTCAGGTTTGTAAGTCAATCGCCATTTAAAAGAATTCTCTTTTGTCCAGTTCGCTAAGTAAATTCTGGCATTTTTGCACAATGTCCCTTGCCAACATAATTTCAGAAACCACAGCAATTCCTGCAATCGGGATGTCTTTTAATATTTCGATATTATCCGACGTAATTCCTCCGATAGCCACCATAGGAAGCTGGCAAGCTGCTCCTATTTCTGATAAGCGTTCCAAGGGCGTCAAAGACGTCTCTTTGGTTTGAGTAGGGAATATAGCCCCAACTCCCAAATAGTTCGCTCCTTCTGCCTCCGCCTGCAAGGCCCTATCTACCGTTTTGGCAGAAACACCGATAATCTTGTCCTTTCCTAGTAAACGCCGGACGCAAGAAACTGGCAGCTCATCATCTCCGATATGAACACCTGCTGCATCAACGGCTAAGGCGACTTCCACCCAATCATTGATTAAAAGTGGAACCTTGTAAGCATCCGTTATCTTCTTTACCTTGATTGCCAAATCATAAAAAGCTCTCGTCGTCAGTTTCTTTTCCCTCAGCTGAACCATGGTCACTCCAGACTGGCAAGCCTGCTCAATCTTATCCAAAAAGCTCTGCTCACTAAAATCATAAGAACCCGTCACCAGGTACAAGCGTAATGTCTCTTTTTGAAAACTCATAAAACCTCCTTATCAAGTCACCCTCACTAATAAACGACCTTTAACCTCTCTTTCCAACATCCGAGCATACAAAAACTCCATTTGCCTTCGTCAAATGGAGTTCAATCAGTCTGAGTTCTCAAAATAGTAATCATCTCTTAATCAGGCGACAACTATCAAGTCTGCACATTTCCCTTCGTCAGTCCTAACTGCATCAGGTTCAATGGGTATCATCTCAGCCGTTTTGGCACCCCAAATGTTTTTATTTTTTATTATTTTAGCATAGGTGGAAGAGAAATGCAAACGCTTTATTATTTCTTTTCTATTGGTGCGACGCTGGCTAGCAGCTTTTTAAGGCCAACTTCTGGGAATTTGATTTTGAGTTCCTGAGTTTTGCCACTTCCTGTCACTTCAAGGACTGTACCATCTCCCCATTTTCTGTGGTGGGCGATATCCCCAATCTGCCAAGCGACCTCCGTTTTCTCTGCACCAGCATTTCTTCCAAAAGGTAGCGGGGCAGACTTAGAAGCACTCTGGGCAAATGGCTGAGCAGCAGAGCGAGGTTGTGCCTGAGACTTACGAGCCTGAAGCGCCTGGGACAGGCTCATCCCTTGACCAAACTGAGTTGGTTGTTCCTTGGTGTATTTGACACCAAATGATGAGTTGGCAGGGCGTGCCAAACCTTGATAAGTCAATAAATCTTCCGAAATTTCTCGTAGGAAACGCGTTGGACGGTTGTAATTTGTTTTACCAAAGAGGGTCCGTGTATTGGCATTGGTCATAAAGAGAATCTCTTCAGCACGTGTGATCCCAACATAAGCCAGACGACGCTCTTCTTCTAACTCATCTGGATCTTCTGCTGCGCGTGATAGGGGAAAGACACCCTCTTCCATACCAATCAAAAAGACAACCGGAAACTCAAGACCCTTTGCCGCATGAAGCGTCATTAAGGTGACCTCAGCTGACTCAACCTGACCGTCATCCGTATCTGCAATAAGAGCTAGGTCATTCAAGAAACGGCTGAGTTTGTCCAAACCTGACTCATCAGCAGGTCCGTCGTCGTTGGTATCATCAAAGTTCTTGGTTACCGAAAGAAACTCTTCAATATTTTCAATACGAGCTTGACTTTCCAAGGTATTTTGGATTTTTAGAGCATCTAGGTAACCTGTCTTATCAAGGACAACGCTAACAATCTCTGTAATGGTCATGCCATCCAGTCTATCTCGCAGATTTAACAGGAGATGAGCGAGCTCATAGACAGCCTGTGCTGCTTTTCCTTTGAGTGGAGAGAGCATGATATCTGCCGAAGCATCCATGAGGCTCATATTCTGCTCATAAGCAAAAACTCTGATTTTCTCCAAGGTACCTGGACCAACGCCACGCTTAGGTTCGTTGATGATACGCTCAAAGGAAATATTGTCAGCTGGGTTGGCGATGATATTAAGGTAGGAGATAACATCTCGGATCTCTTTACGGCTGTAGAACTTAGTACCACCAACCATGGTATAAGGAATATTCGACTTAAGAAGAGCTTCCTCAATCGTACGCGATTGGGCATTGGTACGGTAGAGAACGGCAAAATCTTTAAAGTTCTTGCCCATTTCACGCACAATGTTAGTGATCGTTGACGCTACAAAAACAGCCTCATCACGTTCGTCATTGGCACGATAATAAACCAACTGTTCCCCATCGTCGTTCTGTGTCCAGAGTTTCTTAGGACGGCGATTACGGTTATTATTGATGACGTCGTTGGCTGCTTGTAGGATTTTCTTCGTCGAACGGTAGTTTTCCTCTAGAAGGACCACTTTAGCTTCTGGATAGTCCTTTTCAAAGTCCAAGATATTTTGCATGTCTGCACCACGCCAACCATAGATTGACTGGTCAGCGTCACCCACCACACAGATGTTTTTAAAGCGTGAAGCCAAGAGTTTAACCAACTGATACTGAGCATGGTTAGTATCCTGATACTCATCCACATGGATATACTGATAGCGTTGTTGGTAGTAAGCCAAAACATCAGGATGTTGATCAAATAAACGAAGTGTCATCATAATCAAATCATCAAAATCCATAGCCTCCGAGCGACGCAACTCTTCTTGATAGGCTTTATAGCACTTAGCGACTATTTGCGTATACATATCGCCAGCTTGATTTTCATAACCAACTTCATCCAAAAGGTCGTTCTTAGCATTTGAAATCGTTCCTAAAATCGAGCGCTCATTCCATTTTTTAGGATCGAGATTCATGGCTTTCAGGATACGCTTCATCAGTGTGCGTTGCTCACCTGGATCAACAATAGTGAAATTACGATTATAACCGATATGGTCTGCCTCACGACGCAAGATACGGACACACATACTATGAAAAGTCGCGATCAAGGTATCTTCAGTAGCTGGATTGAGTGCCATGGCACGCTCACGCATTTCACGAGCAGCCTTATTGGTAAAGGTAATCGCTAGGATATTCCAAGGATTGACCATCTTTTCATCAATTAAATAAGCGATACGATGGGTCAAAACACGTGTCTTACCCGAACCAGCTCCCGCCATAATCAAAAGGGGGCCTTCAGTTGTTTGGACAGCTTCTGCCTGCCTATCATTCATTCCATTTAATAAGGGATTCATCTTCATTACCTAGAACATAAAAAGCGCATGATAAGCCATAAACTAATCATGCCAAGTTCAGAGTTCCTCTCTAATTGTCATTTCTCATGCTAGTCTATTGTATCACGTTTTGAAAGATTATGCTCCTTTTGACCCATAGACAGAATAACTAAAAACGCTTCCACATCCGATAGATAAAACTATCAAAAAAATATTTTTAGGTAATATACGAATTAAATAGAAAAATCATTTGACATAGTTCGTCTTTTTTATTAAAATAGAAAAAAATAAATTAAACCGAATGACGTTAATCAGGAGAAGAAAGTTAGAATAACTTTCGCCGAAGGAGTAAACTCTCAGGTGCCTTGTTTCAAGGTGGGACTGATTAAGGGACGGACTTCTGGAGAGACCTTGCAGGGTTATTTAATAACTACTGCACTTACAGGCGCCGAAGGGGCAAAGCACACCGCTCAATCTCTCAGGCAAAAGGACAGAAGATAAAAGTGTTTGATCATTAACGACGTCTGTCGTTTTTCAAGGTAGTCTTGCTTTGGTGACTCGTTTTTGTACCTATCAACGAGGCTGTTGTTACGAGACTACCGAACACTTTTTATCTCATCTCCAGGGGTTCTTCGCGTAAGAGCCTCTTTTTTAGCGCTCATTCACAAAGGAGATTACCATCTATGGTTGCTTTTTTTACCGCACTTGATAATTTTGTCTGGGGTCCTCCCCTTCTGATTCTCTTAGTCGGAACAGGGATTTACCTCAGCCTTCGTTTGGGATTATTACAGGTTACTAAACTACCTCGTGCCTTCAAGCTCATTTTTACTGAAGATAAGGGTGAAGGTGATATTTCAAGTTTCGCCGCACTTGCAACAGCTCTAGCAGCAACTGTCGGAACTGGAAATATCGTTGGGGTTGCTACTGCTATTAAAACAGGTGGACCTGGCGCCCTCTTCTGGATGTGGGTTGCTGCCTTCTTTGGTATGGCAACAAAATACGCTGAAGGGCTTCTTGCTATCAAATATCGTTCAAAAGATGCCAACGGAGATGTCTCAGGTGGTCCTATGTACTATATTACAAACGGTATGGGACAACAATGGAAATGGTTAGCTGTACTCTTTGCAGTCTTTGGCGTTCTTGTGGCATGGTTAGGTATCGGTACCTTCTCTCAGGTCAATTCGATCACTTCAGCACTTCAAAACAGTTTTGGATGGTCACCACAAATCGTCAGTATTCTCATCGCGATTATCGTAGCCATCATCATTTTCGGTGGTATTCAATCGATTTCAAAAGTCTCTGAAAAAGTGGTCCCATTCATGGCTGGTCTCTATATTCTGGCAGCGCTAATTGTTATCGGACTTAACTGGGACAAGATTTTACCAACATTAGGTTTGGTTATTGAAAGTGCCTTCACACCAGCTGCTGCAGTCGGTGGCTTTGTGGGTGCAACTGTCAAAGAAGCTATTCAAAAAGGGATTGCACGTGGGGTCTTCTCTAACGAATCTGGGCTTGGATCTGCACCAATCGCTGCTGCGGCCGCTAAAACAAACGAACCTGTTGAACAAGGTTTGATTTCAATGACAGGTACCTTTATTGATACTATCATCATCTGTACACTTACCGGACTTTCAATCCTTGTTACCAATCAATGGACTGGCGACCTTCAAGGAGCCCCTCTAACACAAGCAGCATTTGCTTCTGTCTTTGGAGATATCGGAAGCCTAGCGCTTACTATCTCCCTAGTCCTCTTTGCATTCACAACTATTCTAGGATGGTCTTACTACGGTGAACGTTGCTTTGAGTTTCTATTTGGAACTAAAGGGATCACTGCTTACCGTAGCATTTTCGTCATCATGGTAGCCTTAGGTGGCTTCCTCAGCCTAGACCTTATTTGGATCGTTGCCGATATTGTTAACGGACTCATGGCTCTACCTAATCTTATTGCCCTTCTCTTCTTATCACCAGTGATTATCAAAGAAACAAAATCTTACTTCGATCGTCATCGTTAAACGACTCCTATAACACGAGTTTGAGACAACATTAGTCTCAGGCTCTTTTTTATCCCCCAATTACTGATTGTTGTCTCTCTTTTTAATTTCTTGATGACGTTGTTTATTATGTAACAAAGTTTGACAAATTACTTTGATGTAACATATAATAGATAGGTTGTTATTATTTTTTGAGGAGTTTAACATGTATAACTTTTTATCAACTCTGGACACTTTTGTCTGGGGTCCACCACTTCTAGTACTCTTAGTTGGGACTGGAATTTATCTTTCAACACGACTTAACCTCTTACAAGTCGTCAAATTACCAAAAGCACTCAAACTCATTTTTACCAGTGATAATGCTGGCGAAGGAGATATTTCAAGTTTCGCTGCACTTGCTACTGCACTTGCAGCAACCGTCGGAACCGGAAATATCGTCGGAGTAGCTACGGCTATCAAACTCGGAGGTCCAGGTGCCCTCTTTTGGATGTGGGTAGCTGCTTTCTTTGGTATGGCAACTAAGTACGCTGAAGGTGTCCTCGCCATTAAATACCGTACGGTTGATGATAAAGGCGAAATCGCCGGTGGTCCTATGTACTATATCACCAACGGAATGGGACAAAAATGGAAATGGTTAGCTGTACTCTTTTCTGTCTTTGGTGTTATGGTTGCCATCTTCGGATCAGGTACCTTTACACAAGTTAATTCCATTACTGATTCTCTGAAAAATTCGCTCGGATTATCCCCTCAAATCGTTAGTATCGTTTTAGCGATCATCGTTGCTATCATTATTTTCGGCGGTATCCAGTCTATCTCAAAGGTTTCTGAAAAAATCGTTCCATTTATGGCGATTGTTTATATCCTTGCTGCCTTGACTGTCCTTCTTGTCAATTGGAACAACCTCCTGCCAAGCCTTCTATTAGTTCTTAAGTCTGCCTTTACTGGTCAGGCTGCTACTGGGGGATTCGCCGGAGCTACTATAATGGTTGCTATCCAATCAGGTATCGCACGTGGAGTCTTCTCTAATGAATCTGGACTCGGTTCTGCACCAATCGCTGCTGCAGCCGCAAAGACAGAAGAACCTGTTGAACAAGGTCTAGTATCAATGACAGGAACGTTCATCGATACTATCATCATCTGTACGATGACTGGACTTGCTATTATTGTTACCGGTCAATGGTCTACAGACCTCAACGGGGCTAGCTTGACACAATCAGCCTTCTCAACCGTATTTGGTGATTTTGGTGTCTGGGCTCTGACAATCAGCCTTATTCTCTTTGCCTTCACAACTATCCTTGGATGGGGCTATTATGGCGAAAAATGCTTCGAATTCCTCTTTGGAACAAAAGCAATCCCAGTGTACCGTATTATTTTCGTTGCTATGGTTGGCCTTGGAGGCTACATCAGTTTGGAAACTATTTGGGTAATTGCTGATATCGTTAACGGGCTTATGGCCTTTCCTAACCTTATCGCCCTTCTGTTCCTATCACCTATTGTGATTAAAGAAACGAAAGCCTATTTCAATAAATAAACAAAAAAGCTGACCAACAGCTTTTTTTGTTTACTAAAAAGTGATATAATAAAAAGAATTGCTTAAAAAGGAGAATATTATGTCAACCCCATCTGATAATCTCAGATTAGCTAAAAGAGGCCCTATAATAAGTATTATCGCTTATCTAGCCCTCTCACTATCCAAACTTGGTGCCGGCTATCTATTAAACTCAGCATCTCTAACCGCTGACGGTTTTAATAACTTGTCGGATATTGTAGGAAATATCGCCCTCCTGATTGGACTTCATCTGGCCAGTCAACCCGCAGATGAAGACCATAAATTCGGACATTGGAAAATAGAAGATCTTTCAAGCTTGATCACATCATTTATCATGTTTATCGTCGGTTTCCAAGTTCTGATTCAAACAGTTCAAAAGATTCTATCTCAAGAGAATACTGAGATTGATCCACTTGGAGCTCTCGTTGGATTGATTTCAGCCCTAGTCATGTTTGCTGTTTATTTTTATAACAAACAGCTATCTAAAAAAGTGAAATCCAGTGCCCTAGTCGCAGCAGCAAAAGACAATCTTTCAGATGCTTTGACATCTCTAGGGACATCCGTTGCTATCGTAGCCGCCTCTTTAAATCTTCCAATCCTTGATAAGATTGTTGCCATCATCATTACGTATTTGATTCTAAAAACAGCCTATGAAATCTTCATGGAAGCTACCTTCAGTCTATCAGATGGTTTTGATGACAAGCAACTCAAACAGTACGAAAAAGCAATTCTTGAAATCCCAAAAATTACACGCGTCAAATCCCAAAGAGGACGTACCTACGGAAGCAATATCTATCTTGATATTGTCTTAGAAATGAACCCCGACCTCTCAGTTTATGAAAGTCATGAAATAACGGAACAAGTTGAAGAACTCTTGAGCAAACGATTCTCAGTCTATGACATTGATATCCATGTTGAGCCATCTGCCATTCCAGAAGATGAAGTCTTTGGAAATGTTCTTAAAAAGCTCTTCAAAAACGAAAAAATGATTTTATCAAAGATACCAGATTACCAACTCCTCCTTGCCGAAGACTTCTATGGTATTGACGAATTTGGAGTTAAACGTAATAAGACTGAAACGATTGAAAACGATAGGCATTTCCATAATGACTTTACCCATTTTAAGATGGAATCTGTCAGTCAAAAAACCAAATTAATCAGCTACGAACTTGAAAATTGCCTGCATACCAGCATCTGGCGTCGTAACGAAGAATGGTATCTACTTTATCATCAAATAACTCCTAAATCAACTCAAGAAAAATAAATGGAATCTCTAAGCTCAGCCACCAGCATAACTGGTGGTTTTCTTATTTTTCTCCAAGAGAAAGACTAGCTCGAAGCCATAATAAAAATAGCCTCAACCAAATAGGGCTCTATAATTTCTGTAGTGGGTAAATCTCATTCAGATATTGTAGGGCTTTTTGACGGTATGCAAAAAGTCCCACATGACTTATAATGAAAA
>NZ_JAFBEI010000025.1 GCF_016908655.1 Streptococcus saliviloxodontae | reverse complement strand
TTCTCATCGCTTTGAACATGCAAAAAGAGAGAACCAATCTGATTCTCTCTCGCTGCTGATTATAAGTCAACCCACTACAGTTGACGAAGAGCCACAATCTCTTAATATCCATCATAATCCTCCTAGCTAAAAAGGCTAGCCTAAGCTAACCTTTTATTTTTAATCCTTATTCAAATTGCGAAGCATTTGGTCAATTTTATTACCATACTCGATAGATTCATCTTTAACAAAAGTTAAATCTGGAATCTTATACATGGTCAAATTTTTACCAAGTTCACGTTTGATAGTACCGGTTGCTTTTTCAAGACCGATCTGCGCTTTTTGATTGTCTGATGCCAAAGTTGAATGAATGGTGTAATAAACCTTAGCAGCTGACAGGTCACCCAGCATTTGAACATCTGTGATGGTCACATCTTGAACACGTGGGTCACGAACTTTCTTTTGAAGAATCTCATTAACCTCACGTTTGATTTCCATCCCAACGCGGTCAATACGATGATTTGCCATAGGTCGTCCTTTCTTATTTTTGAAAAAAGCTAGAGCAGATGACCTAGCTTTTTCTTACTAAATTAATTACGTTTGATTTCTTCCATGATGTAAGCTTCGATCGTATCATCAACTTTAAGATCGTTATAGTTTTCAATCATCAAACCACCCTCTTGGGCATTTCCAACTTCTTTCACATCATCTTTATAGTGTTTAAGGCTAGCAAGTTTACCATCAAAGATAACAACACCGTCACGGATAACACGGACGCTTGAATCACGAGTAACCTTACCGTTGATAACCATGAATCCACCGATTGTTCCAACCTTAGAAACTTTGAAGGTTTCACGGATAATAGCTTCACCGAGAATTTTTTCTTCATATTCTGGATCAAGCATCCCTTTCATGGCATCTTCGATTTCTTCGATAACCTTGTAGATGATTGAGTGAAGACGAATTTCAACTTCGTCAGCATCAGCTTGTGTACGTGCTTGCGGTGTCGGACGAACGTTGAAACCAATTACAACAGCGTCTGAAGCTTCAGCAAGTGTGATGTCTGATTCGTTGATAGCACCAACAGCTGAGTGAACAACATTAACACGAACACCCTCAACATCAATCTTAAGAAGTGATGCTGCAAGTGCCTCTACAGAACCTTGAACGTCAGCTTTGATGATAACATTAACAGTTTTCACTTCCCCAGCTTTTAGGGTATCAAAGAGGTTCTCAAGTGAGACACGGTGAGTTGCTTGACGTTGTTTTTGAAGGGCACGTTTAGCACGCTCTTCACCAGCAGCACGCGCAGCTTTTTCATCCTCATAAACAGCAAAGTGATCACCAGCCATAGGAGCTTCATTCAAACCTGTGATTGACACAGGTGTTGATGGCTCTGCTGATTTCACACGACGTCCTAGGTCGTTAGTCATGGCACGAACACGTCCAAAAGTATTACCAACAACGATTGGATCTTGGACATTAAGTGTTCCTTGTTGAACAAGAAGGGTTGCGACTGCACCTTTTCCTTTATCAAGACGAGCTTCAATAACAGTACCAATAGCGCGAACTGTTGGATCTGCCTTAAGTTCTTCCATTTCAGCTACCAATAGAACTGTCTCAAGCAATTCTTCGATGTTTTGACCAAATTTAGCTGAGATTTCAACAAATTCAGACTCACCACCCCAGGCAGTTGAGATAACACCATGCTCAGCCAATTCACCGATAACACGCTCTGGATTTGCACCTGGTTTATCAATCTTGTTGATGGCAACGATGATTGGGACACCAGCAGCTTTAGAGTGGTTAATGGCTTCGATAGTCTGTGGCATAACACCGTCATCAGCTGCAACGATAAGAATTGTGATATCTGTAACTGATGCTCCACGCGCACGCATTGACGTAAAGGCCGCGTGTCCTGGTGTATCAAGGAAGGTAATCTTCTTACCGTTTTCTTCGATTTGGTAGGCACCGATATGCTGTGTGATACCACCTGCTTCACCTGTTGCTACACGTGAGTTACGAAGGGTATCAAGAAGGGTTGTTTTACCATGGTCAACGTGTCCCATGATAGTAACGACAGGTGCACGCTCAACCATATTTTCAGGGTTGAGGTAATCTTCATCAACGAAGAAGCGTTCGATATCAGCTGTATCAACCTCAACCTTAGCCTTAGCTTCAATACCATAGTCAACCATGAGGAGTTCAATCGTGTCTCCATCAAGAGATTGGTTTTGAGTCGCCATAACACCCATCATAAAGAGTTTTTTAACAATTTCTGCTGGCTCACGTTTGATACGTTTTGCGATTTCAGCGACAGTCATTCCTTCGCTGTATTCAAATTCTTTTGGTAATTCATGGAATTTACGCTCTGTTACTGGTTTTGGAGCCGAATTACCATTTCGATTATTTTTACCTTTTTTAGGTTTGTTTTTATTCCAGTTACTATTTCTTTGATTTCTCACTTGGTTTTGATTATTCCACTTATTATTTCTAGATTGCTTTGGTCCATCTTCATTCTGACGATCGAAATCGCGTGATTTTTCTGGACGAGCTTGTTTTTTGCGACGTGTATCTTGACTCTCAGAAACGGCTGCAACCTGTTTAACTGGTGCAGGTTTTGGAGTCTCTGTTTTAGGCTGACTTGCCACTGCTTCTGCCTGACGTTTAGCTTTACGTGCTTCTTCTTGTGAAGCCTGAGCTTGACGCTTAGCCTCTTGTTCTTCACGGAAACGTGTTTCACTCTGACGTGAGTATTCAGCGTTCTGCTCAGCTTTCAATGCTGCGGCACGTGCCTTAAAGTCCATCTTAGGAGCAGCCTTTTGAGGAGTCGACTGTTGTGGGCGACGATCATCTCGACGGCCTTGATGACGATCTCTACGGTCGTTACGATTCTGACCATTTCGATCACGATTAGCTTCTCGGCTTCCTTCTTGGCGCCCCTGATCTTTGTTAGAACGACGATCGTTATTGGGTTTATTAGAGCGGTTACCTGGTTTATTATTGGCACGGCGTTTTTCTTCTGCTCTGGCTTTGGCCTCGCGTTCCGCTTTAAAATTACGGCTCTGTGGCTTAGCTAGAGTAGCTGGTGCTTCTTTTACCTCTGACGGTTTCTGGGTAGCCGCTACGACTTCCTTATGCTCAACAGGCTTTTCTGGACTTTTAGCGACCTTCACTGCCTTTGCTTCAGTCGTAGGCTTGCTTTGTACTTTTGCTGGAGCACCAAAACTATCCTTAATACGCTTGGCATCAGCTTCGTCAACACTAGAAGCATGACTCTTAACTGCAATTCCCAATTCTTGCGCTTTGGCAACAACTTCCTTGCTAGCTAGTCCTGCTTCTTTAGCAATTTCATACAATCTTTTCTTAGACAATTCGTGTCCTCCTATTCTTTAATCCATAAGAGTCCTCATTTTCTTTGAAAATCCAGCATCAGCAATAGCAACAACCTTTCTGGCTTTGCCAATTGCTGAGCTTAATTCCAGTGTATTAAACACTGTGGAGACTTCTATATTATAATAGTTACTTTTATCAGTTATCTTTTTAGTCAAGTTAGGACCCGCGTCGTTAGCTAGAAAAACTAGCTGTACCTGATTAGACTGAATCGCCTTAACGACTAAGTCTTCTCCCGAAATGACACGCCCTGCTCTCTGAGCTAGCCCTAACAAATTAGATAGTTTACTTAAATTATTCAAGACCTAACTCTCTTCTTTTGACCTTGTGATCAACATAAGCAATCAATTCATCGTAAAAACTCTCTGGAACCTCCATTGAAAAACTACGATTTAGAACCTGCTTTTTCTTAGCAAGCTGCGCCTCTTCATTGTCCAATTTAATATAAGCACCACGACCGTTTTGCTTACCTGTAGGATCAATAAAGACCTCACCTTCTTTATTACGGACAATCCGTAGAAGGTCACGCTTATCGATTACCTCGCCTGAAACAACTGATTTTCTTAAAGGTATTTTTCTCTTTGTAGCCATATACCTTTCTTTCTAGCTCTCTTAAGCTTCTTGTTCTTCAGTTGTTGCTTCAACAGCTACTTCTTGCTCTGAGACAAGGCTTTCTGTTACGACAACATCTTCCACTGGCTCTTCTGCCACTTCTTGACTAGCAGCCTCAGCCTGCAAAGCACGCTCTGCTTCAAGAGCCTCATACTCACTAGCTGACTTGATATCAATACGGTAGCCTGTCAAGTGAGCTGCCAAACGAACGTTTTGTCCACGACGACCAATAGCAAGTGACAGTTTGTTGTCTGGAACAACAACTGTCGCACGCTTGCTGTTTTCTTCATCGAAGAGAACGTAATCAACTTCAGCTGGTGCAATAGCATTGTAAATGAACTCAGCTGGATCAGCTACCCACTCGATAACGTCAATGTTTTCCTCAACTGGAATTTCAATCCCAGTCTTCGCATCGTAACGTTTTGGATGGAACTTGCTGATCACTTTCTTGATGTTAGCCCCACCGCGTCCGACGATAGTACCGATAGCATCAACGTTTGGATTGTGGCTACGCACTGCAACCTTGGTACGGTCACCTGCTTCACGAGAAACACTCATGATTTCCACCGTTCCATCAAAGACCTCTGGAATTTCTTGTTCCATGATGCGTTTGATAAACTCTGGATGACTACGGCTAACAAATACGTTAACACCACGAGGGTTGTTTTCAACCTTATAAACGTAAACCTCGATACGGTCATGTGATTTCCATGTTTCACCAGGAATTTGGTCTTGGTGTGATAATTGAGCTTCTAGCGAACCAAGGTTAACATAGATGAAACGTTGGTCAAAACGCTCAACGGTACCAGTCATGATTTCACCTTCATGCTCTTTATACTCATTGAAAGTCACTTCACGCATTTGTTTACGCATTTTTTCCATGATGGTTTGTTTAGCTGATTGAGCAGCCACGCGTCCAAACTCTGTCACAGACTCTTCAAAGCGAATCTTGTCTCCCAGCTCATAAGCTGAGCTAATTTTAAGGGCATCTTTTAAGCTGATTTCAAGACGGCTATCAAAAACTTCTTCGACAACTTCACGAACGGTATAAACTTGGAAATCTGCTGTCTTTTCGTTAAAATCAATAACGCAGCTTTCTGATTGACCGTAGCGACGTTTGTAAGCTGATTTCAAAGACTCTGTAACTGCATCGATGATGTCTGCTTTGTTAATGTGTTTTTCCTCTTCCAAAATACGGAAGGCTTCTAGCATTTCTTTGCTCATAGTGTGTCATGCTTTGCTATTTTCAGCAAAAGCAAAATTCCTTTCATCAAGATAGAGGAGAAGTCTGGATTCTTCTCATGTGAGGCTTCTTTTAGAAGCCAAGAAACTACAATTTAACAGCTAAGCGAGCTTTGGCAACCGTTTGATATGGGATTTCAACGGTCTTATGACGCGTTTTATCCAAATAATCGATAACCAAAGTCTCACCATCAAAGGATACCAAGTCACCTTGGAAAACCTTCACTTTGTCGATAGACTTGTAAAGACTGACATTGATATACTTACCAACAGCATCTGTCAAACTCTGAGCTGTCTTCAAAGGTCGTTCTAGACCAGGGCTAGAAATCTCAAGGAAGTACTGCTCAGGGAATGGATCTGGCTTAATGGTATCAAGAGCTGGGCTAATAATATCCGTCAAGTCTGCTGTATCTTCAACAGTGATCCCTTCAGGCTTATCAACCAAGATAGACAAAACGTAATCACCACCCATTTTTTCATACTCAACATCTACCAATTCAAATGGCTCTGTAATTAGCGGTGTGACCAAGTTTGTTACCAAATCAATGATATCATTTGCGTTTGCGATGACTCATCCCTCCTTTTTTCTAGAAAGTTAGGGATAACCTCCTAACTTCTTGTTACAATCAGATTGACAGAAGACCTTTATCCTTTACGACAAACATAAGAGGCGAAGAATTAACTCCGCCCCCTCTTTGTTCTTCTGTTTACTGTACTACTATTATATCATAAAAATAGAATAATGCAAAAAATATAGTATCACTGTCATACATAAAACGACGCTGCAGGCATTTTACGAGCAATGACCGTTTCTGCCTCCTTGGATGATTGGCAAACATACAGCTTATCTGAATAACCTGACAGACTATCGAGCAAATCTTTTTTCATACGATTAAATTCCCGATGCCAAACCAAAAACTGTCTAAAAGCTGAAAAATCAGAAAAAATATGATGAGCCTCTCTCCCGCTTCTTTGCTTCAACCATCTTCTGATAAGACGATTCACTCGAATAAGAGATGGCGGATCTAGAAAAATAATGATATTTGCTTCTTCAAAACTCTCTTGTAAAACCTTCCTTGGTGAGCCTTCTACAATCCAATGTTCCTGCGCCAAGATAGAAGCAAACAAAGCATCACGTTCTTCATCTGATCGCTTATAGTCTCCTTTAGGATCTCTCACCCAGACAATATCGTCTTTTTCATAAAAAGGGATTTGATAGGTAGTTCCCAAACTTCTAGCTAAGGTTGTTTTTCCAGCACCAACTGATCCAATGATATCAATCTTCACACGAGCCACCTTTTCGATAATAAAAACAGCCCATACCGAACTGTTTTTCTGTGTTAATTTTTATGAGACTTAGTTCAACGGAATCTCAGCAAATTGAATCAACTAATTTTGCTATTAAAAGGAGAGGAGGGGATTCGAACCCCCGAGCCCCGTTAAGGACTACACGCTTTCCAAGCGTGCGCACTCGGCCACTATGCGACCTCTCCAGATGAAGAAGTTAGTTAGCACTAACTCCTTTAATTATAGCACGATTTCAAAGAATTGACTACTTAAAATCGTGCCTCAACACGGTAGATCACTTGACCTTTCTCTGAGAACTTCCGTTCATACTCAGTCATAACATTTCCTTCGTAATCAGAAGCATGTAAATCTAACCACACTTGTTTTAACACCATTCCATACTGTGAGAAACTTGCCAGACTGTATTCAAATAAGCCACGATTATCCGTTTTGAAGTGAATCTCACCCTTTTCCGGTAAAATTTGTTTATAAGTATCTAAGAAATCTTTATACGTCAAACGACGTTTTTCATGTTTTTTCTTAGGCCATGGATCTGAGAAATTAAGGTACATAAGATCAATTTCACCATCTTCAAAATAATTGGTCAATGCTGATCCATCTACACGTAACAATTTCACATTTGTAGCACCACTCTCAAGCACCTTATCCAAAGCATAACTCAAAACAGATAATTGGATATCAATTCCAATATAGTTAATATCTGGATTTTTGAGTGCCATACCTGTGATAAAAGCACCTTTACCTGACCCTACTTCAATATGAACAGGGTTATCATTACCAAAAACAGAATGCCATTTTCCTTTAGCATCTTCTGGATTTAAAATCACATACTGAGGATGATTTGCTAGGTGTTCCTCAGCACCCTTACGTTTTCTAACTCGCATTCTTACTTCCTACATGTGTTCTCTAAAATGACGAAGGTCATAAATTTCACGATTGACAGCCGCCATATCACGCTCATCAAAACACTTCAAGATTTGTGATAGGTATGAAAATTGACCATACCAATTAATCTTTTGGCGTACCAACTCATTATCTTTATAGCCATAATACGTCAACCAATCATGCCAAGACTGTTTAGGGACATAGTGACTGAGAATGTGCGCCACATCAAACATTCGATCTGTCAGACGAACAGCATCCCAATCGACCAAATAAATCATCCCACTTGTTGTGATAATCCAGTTAGTATGATGAATATCTCCGTGAACAATCGTCGCTGTTTCACGATTGAACTCAGGAAGTTGTCGTTTCAACTCTTGGAGGATTGATTGCAAGTAGGTATTCTGGCGTAACTGAAGTGGAGCCTTTTGTTCCCAATCTAAAATCAAATCATAAGGATTTTCAACCTTATAATTCAACTGTAGAAGCTGATTAGCTAGGTGACGTGATTTATGCAAACGCAACAAAATATGAACAATTTGTTTACTCGTCATATCTTGCTTCGTTAGAATACGACCATCTAACCATTCTTGGGCGCTCATAACATCGCCGTTGCCTAGACGCTTTGCCCATAACAACTGTGGTGCAATCTGCTCTTTTGCTAAAACAGGTAAAAGTGGCGTTGTATTCAATTTAACAAAAATATGGTTACCTTCTGGGTAAGTCCCAATATAGGCTTTCCCGCTTTTACCTTTTAACGGAACTAAGGTAAGTTCACCGTCTTCTACTATCACAATATCCCTCCTTACTGATGTAAACTTTCATATCGATTTTAAAAACAAAGTCTTTTCTATTGTACTTGTTTTTAAAACCTTAGTCAATCAACTTATTCAGTTTTCTTGGAAGGTAGAGCTCAATTAAGACGACAGACCAGATAAGTAAGACGAGACTTGACCAATGGAATAAACCACAGATAACCTCCAGCAAGGTCACTGAGTAAAAAAGAGACCTCATCAGCTGTTTAAAATTGGTAATTTTGACTGTCGCTGCCACTGGATAAAGCTGTGTCATAAGCTGATAGTCATAGACGGTAAATAATCCAATCAATTGAAATAACAATAAGTAGTTAAAAAGCCCAGCGATGACACTTGCTATAAAGACAGGTTTTATCAGAAGCATCGATACAAGTCCCAGTCCAAAAAGCCTCAAGCTCAGTGAAAAATAATCACCATTTCGCAAGAATGCTCTACTATACAAATGAAGCCATGTTCTACCATGCTCCAACTTCAATGCCCTTAAAAAAACATTCAAATAAGGACGAGGTTTCATGGTCGTCGAGAGACCTTTGACCTTTGTAAAGAGAGCAAAAAACGTTAGTACCTTTTGCTTTCTCGCCTTCTCATAACGAATAACCGTTTGCCAGTCAAGTCTTTCCTTAGGCAATAGTCGCTTATAAAGAGACCTTAGACGATAAATACGAATAGCCAGTAACAACAAGTAGATGCCAAACAGACTGACCAACGGTAACTTAGCAGCTAGATAGATAGGAGCCACTAAAACGACAACTACTAATTGTAAACATGACCAAAAGAAAAACGATCGCTTAAAGGAAGCCTGCAAACCAACTCTGACATCATATTCCTTAGGTAATAAAAAGTGAGCATCAGCCTCCTCTAGATAACAGGCAACAGCACCCATAAAAGAGGTCACCAACAACAAGAGACTGACAATCACCAAGAGCAAGATAGGTTGGCTAGGAAAATGCTTCAACAACTGGCTATATTGATAAAGTATAAATCCTAGTAGGAAAACTAAAACTAAAACAAAGTGATCATTTAAAACATAGCGAAGATAGCCCATACATTGCTGATGAAACTGCCACCTTCGGCGCGCTAATAATTCCTTTATCATAGCTGTCCCTCTTCTCTTGTCAAGGCCATATAGATATCTGAAAGACTAGCATCAGCATCTCCAAAAATCTGACGTAGCTCTTCTAAATTCCCTTGAGCCCGAACTTTTCCTTGGTGCAATATCACAAAGCGGTCACACATCTTTTCAGCTGAATCTAAGACATGGGTACTCATCAAAATAGCTGTTCCCTTTGCCTTTTCTTCCTCTAATAAACTGGTCAAATCTGCAATCGCTAAAGGATCTAAACCTAAAAACGGCTCATCAATAATCAGAAGACTCGGTTTGACTAGAAGCGCTGCAATAATCATCACTTTTTGCTTCATCCCTTTAGAAAATTGTGTCGGAAACCAGTCTAATTTTCCATCCAAACGAAACAAGGTTAAGAGCCTATCGAGATAAGCCTGACTAGCTGGAATATCCACATCATAAGCCATCATGACAGTATCCAAATGCTCACGTAGGGTTAACTCCTCATAGAGACTTGGAGTCTCTGGAATAAAACCAATCTGACGTCGGTAAGCCTCTTTATCATCAAGTAAACTGATTCCATCAATCGTAATCTTCCCTTGATAAGGTTGGAGAAGACCGATTATCTCATTGATCGTTGTCGACTTTCCCGCACCATTCAATCCAATCAAGCCAACAAGCTCGCCATCGTTAACGTCAAAAGAAATATCTTTTAAAACTAGAATATTCAAATAACCGCCAACCAAATGTTCTATTTTTAACATGACCTTTATTCCTAACTTTGATATACTTATACTATCCATTATAACAAAAATCCAAATAGAAGAAGGTGCCAACACATGGAAAATTGTATCTTTTGCCAAATTATCTCAGGTGATATCCCCTCATCAAAAATCTACGAAGACGATCACGTTCTTGCCTTTTTAGACCTATCACAGACCACCAAAGGACACGCGCTTTTAATCCCTAAAACACATGTTCGTAACGTCCTTGATATGAGTCAAGAAGTTGCTGAAACGACCTTCTCTCGCCTCCCTAAGATTGCCCGTGGACTACAAAAAGCAACAGGTGCTAAAGGCATGAACATCATCAACAACAGCGAAGAAATCGCAGGACAGACTGTTTTCCATGCTCATATTCACCTCGTTCCTCGCTATTCAGATGACGATAGCTTCTCTGTCAACTATACTGTCCACGAACCTGATTTTGTAGCATTAGGACAATTAGCAGAGCAGATTGCCAAAGAGGTTGAACAATGAAATTAAAGCAACTCGCTCTCCTAAGTATAGGTGTTTACGCATCCTATCAAGCCTATCAAAAACGGCATGCCTTAGCAGAAAACTGGACCAACTTAAAAAAAGCAGGTCATGAAGCTTCCCATGATCTTGAGCGTATCAAACAAAACCTGGCTATCATCGAGTCACAAACACAAAATCTAAACCAAATCAGCCAAGATCTTACCTACAAATGGCGAGTTTTCCAAAAAGAAACTCAACCCCGTCTTAGAGAAATTCAAGATCACCTCGCTCCTTACACTCAAAATCAGACCAAAAAGTCCGAAAATAACTAAACAGCTTGTATCAAAAGCAGTAAGGCTTTTGATACAAGCTGTTTTACTTTATATACTCTAACCTAAACTCTCTCCGTACATCCTCCTAGGCTGTTACTGTGCTTTAGGCTATTACCTACTTCTAATATCAAAAAACAAGCTAGTATAATGTCTAGCTTGCTTTTGATATTCTTCTTACTGATAAGATTGTGTATAGGGATTGCTGGTATCAGCATTATAACCATAAGTCGAAGTATCAGCTTGGTCATCATAGGTGACCGTTCCAGTAGCATCACTGACATCTGAACTGTAAGCATTATCACTTGTATCAGTCGAATAGTTGTTTCCATATAGGGTTTCATATAGAACTGCAGAAGTCGTAAAGGTATCTGCTGTTGCTTCCTTGAGCCCTAACTGCTTCTTGATGTTGTTTTGAATTTCCATCAAGTTCTCAGTCGTGGCAATCTGATAAGAACCGCCGTTAAGAGTAGCATCCTCACCCTTCAACTGGTATTCAGTGATATGCTTCAAAGAATCTGAATAACCCAATAATTGAGGAATAGTAGAGGTTGATAAAGCAATATTAGTCTGCATATTATTACTTACCGCTTCAAGAATCTTCTTGTAGGATGTAATACTATTTAGATTTAACAGCTTTTTAGTTACCTTTTGAATCACTTCACGCTGACGCTTTTGGCGACCATAATCTCCTTCAGGGTCATCATAACGCATACGAGCAAAGACCAAGGCTTGCTCCCCATTAACCAGGTGCGTTCCAGGTGCTACCGTTGCTGTGTACTCTGGTTCATTTTCAGCGATAGATATTGGGAAATCAAAGTTATTTGTGACCTTAATACCACCAACTGCATCAACCAAGTCCATCAGCCCCTGCATATTAATCTGCATATAGTAGTCAATCTTGATATCCAAAAGACTCTGTACTGTACTAATCGCTAAAGGAGCTCCTCCAGCCGCATAAGCTGCATTTAACTTAGCTTCATAGGTTTCCCCATCGTTTGTAATATTGATAAGAACATCACGTTCCAAGCTAGTCATCGTCGTCTGCTTTGTTTCTGGATTAACTGTCACTAAAATCATTGAGTCGCTATTACCCGACCACTTGTCCGTCCTAACACCAGAGCCCGTATCAACCCCCATCAATAGAACTGAAAAAGGTTTTGTATTTTGCAATGCTGTACTAGTCTTGCCATCACCATATTCCTTGAAGGTTTTTGATAAGGTACTGTTTGAAAAATTAAGGGCGTCTGTTACATAAACACCAGCTGCAATAATTGTTGTTAGGAAAATCAGTCCTAACATCAGTAAGATTTTTTTACCTAGTTTCATATCACTATTAGTCTATTAACTTACCCATGAGGTAAACATCTAGAAATTCTCCATTTTTTAATTTAGCGCCTCTTTTTTTGACACCTTCAATTTCAAAGCCGTACTTTTGGTAAACATGGACAGCCCTATCATTTCGTACCTGAACAGTCAGTTCAAGACGTGCAATCTCATCTGTTTCTTGAGCCCAATCCATCGCCAACTCCATCAGTGTCTGACCTAGTCCATATCCCCAGTAAGCCTTTTCGATAACAACAAAAAGATCACCAATATGTCTGGTCTGCTCTCTGAAGTCCGCTGCTATATTTAGCATACCAATCACTCTGGAACCAAGCTTTGCCAGTAAACAGATATTATTTTCAGATGCCAAACGATAGGCCAAGGATTTTTCCATTTCTGGCAGGCTCATTAAAATACCCGACTCGTCCAAATCTATGAACTCCGTCTCTCCTCCAACTCTATCTAAAAAATCAAGAAGAGATTGAGCATCGAAAACATCTGCTTCAGCAAAATAAACTTCCTGACTAGCCATTCACGATAACCTCACGAAGCTCTTGAGCTCTTGAACCATATGCTTCGAAAAGAAGTTTGCGACCATCACCGTCACGGCTGATAACGACCTCAAGATAATCATCTGGCAAGTGGTCTCCTAGCAACTCTCCCCATTCAATGATTGTCACACCATCACTAAATAGAAAATCATCTAAATCTATAGAATCTGGATCGTCACCAATACGGTAAACATCCAAATGGTAAAGAGGGAGTCTCCCCTCGTATTCGCGTACAATAGTGTAGGTTGGACTCTTGATCATCTGGTCAATTTCCAGACCCTTAGCTATGCCTTTGGTTAAGGTTGTTTTTCCTGCTCCCAAATCGCCTGTCAAAACCAAGACATCCTTGGCTCTCAGTGCTTGACCGATACGAGTTCCTAGAGCGATTAGCTCTGCTTCATTTTGACTCTTAAACATGTTACCATTATATCAAAAAAAGAACGAGCTTCCAAGAAAATTCTGATATCCAGACATGACAAAAGCCCTCGACATTCGAGAGCTTTTTAGATTACAAAATAGCTAAACTAATAAAGTTTAAAATGAATAGAGCATCCATCACCCAGATAATTGCGTGAACGTCTTTAGCTTCTTTTTTGATGACTTTGGTGAAGGTATAAATCAAGAAACCGCAAGCAATTCCCTCTGTAATAGAGTAAGCAAATCCCATAAAAATAGTAGTGAAGAAAGCTGGTACAGCTTCTGACATATCATCCCACTTAATATTTTTCAAGTTAGACAGCATCATGATACCAACAATCAACAATACAGCTGCTGTTGCTTGTGTAGGAACAACTTTTACAAGTGGTGTAAAGAAGCTTGAGATAGCAAATAACACTGCTACAACTACTGCTGTTAAACCTGTACGACCACCAGCACCGATACCTGCAGCTGACTCTACATAAGTCGTCACATTAGAAGTTCCTGCGATAGCACCGATAGTTGTTCCGACCATATCACCAAACAAGGCCTTGTCCATTTTATTTTTTAGACCTGCTGAAGCATGCTTATCATCAACATTGAAGATTCCTGCTTTTTCCCCAGTTCCTACAAGAGTACCAACATTATCAAAAATGTCCGTCATCGCAAAAGCAAGAATAGTCATCAATACTTCCGGTAGACGACTCGCGTCTGAGAAAAGATGTCCTAGACCTTCAGAACCCAGAGCTGCGCCAAAAACTTGGTGCAATTCAGATACTGCTGAACCAAGTGTGTTTTCTGACCAATCGATAGCACCTAGATCAACAACACCTGTTACAATCGCTAAGATAGTAGTTACAACGATTGAAATCATGACACCACCTTTGATGTTTTTAATAACAAAGAAGGCTGTAATCAGAATGCCGGCAATAGCAACAAGTACTGCCGGATTGTCAAAAGCTACCAAACTTGGTGTCGCTGCAGAGCTAGCTGTAATAGACTCTCCCGCTTTCGTATAGGTACCTGGATCAATAGAGAATTTGATCAAGCCAGCATTTTTAATACCAATGTAAGTTAAGAAAACCCCAATACCTGCTGAAATCGCATGTTTTAGACTAGTTGGAATCTCATCAATCAACATACGACGTACTTTTGTCAATGTGATAACCATCGAAATAATACCACAGATAAATACCATCGCTAAAGCTTCTTGCCAAGTATAACCCAAGGCTGCAACAACAGTATAGGTGAAGAAAGCATTTAATCCCATACCAGGTGCCATTGCATAAGGGATATTAGCATAAAGTCCCATCATCAAGGTTCCTGCGATAGAACCAATGATAGTTGCCAACATAACACCCTGGGCAGGCATTCCAGTTTGACCTAAAATCTGTGGGTTAACAATCAAAATGTATGACATCGCAAAAAAGGTTGTCACACCAGCCAAAACTTCCGTACGAACGTCTGTTCCGTGTTCTTTTAATTTAAAAAACTTTTCCATGAGAATGGAGACTCCTTTTCGGGCATATGCCCTTATTAATATCTTTTTATTCTAAAACACCTCGAAAACAAGGTTTTTTACGAACGATATTTCTATTTTATCAAACTATCATTCTTTTTTCAATGGAATTCACCTAAAAATATCACACTTAAAATCATTTTATAACTGAAATTACTTTAAGTCTTTTTACAACAAGCATCACAACAAAAAAATCCCCAGATCACCTATCTAGAGATTTAAAACTATCTGTAAAGTAAAGACACATTAGCTGAATACAAGTAAATCCTGCTATAAAATAAATCGCATCCCACGACACAACTGCTACTATTTCGTGAAACACTTTCATAGGTCTCGTAAACAGATCCCAGGAATTCAATCTTGCATAACGACCAATATGAATCGCAAAACTAGAAATAAAAGATAAGATCGTGTACAGTACCAATCGTATCCAGACCGAAGAAAGTGACAAGCTCATCACTACGATACGTACACTCTCCAAACCACATAAGGTTCCAAATAAAATACTTGGAACATAAAGCATGTACAAAATCATACTTTCTTGCTTATAGAGCACTGTTCCTACAAAGTGCATATGGACAATATCCGTTAGCATATAAAATGTATTGGGATAAAAGAAAAGCCATAAAAGTACAAAAATAATCCGTGTCAACTTATAACGACTATAAAAAGCAACTACTGCAAAATCTAAAGCAATCACTGCTAAGATCATATTCCAAACGAGGTCTGGACCAGATTGATGATAATACTTAATTCCAAAAGCAATAATTCCTAAAAAACAATGAATTCCAAGTATTTTAATAACTAAAGGTACCGAGCCCTTCATCTCCTAACCTCCTCATAGGTTAACGATTGCCTCTTCTCAATCATCTCCCAACAACACTAAAAACATACACTGGATAAAAGTCATTCCAATCAAAAAAGGAATATTAGCAATGGTTAAACTAGAACCAATCTGACCAATAAAATTAACTGGACTAAGCAAAAAATCTGCCCAACCAAGAGTAGTCGTACGTCCAAGATGAATCGATAAACTAGTCAACAAAGCAACTGATGGAATTAGCAAAAACTGTGTATAAAGATTAGCCTTAAAACTTTTTAGAATCAGTTGCAGACTCAAGGCTCCCGCAATCACTGAAAAAGATAGGGCTGCTAGATATACCATGAAGGCTGCCATTGATCCATCAGTCCAAATCGTGTCTCCTCCAAAAGAGACTCGGCTAACTGACATCAACAGATTAAACGTATTCGGATAAAAAATAA
The DNA here is from genome assembly GCF_016908655.1 of Streptococcus saliviloxodontae. Classification (GTDB taxonomy): domain Bacteria; phylum Bacillota; class Bacilli; order Lactobacillales; family Streptococcaceae; genus Streptococcus; species Streptococcus saliviloxodontae. The sequence goes on along the minus strand of NZ_JAFBEI010000025.1, from coordinate 21,385 downwards.
GCCAGATTACCAAGGCGACCAAACGCATGATTGCACCTCCCATGTGATGGGCTAAAAAACCTGCTTCTAAGGTTACCAATGCTAAAATGAGACTCACTAAAAGACCATCAACAGCCGGCTGATAATATAAAATTCCAAATAAAATAAAAGCCACAAACAAATGACTAAAAATAATCTTATGCATACTAAAACCTCTTTTTTGTTTCACCACCAATTATAACACAATTAAGAGAAGCTTTTCTCCCATTTACCTAAGATTTTTGTTATAATGCCTTTATTATGAAGAAAAAAATGATTGCACTTGATTTAGACGGAACCTTACTGCATCCTGATGGGTATCTGTCAGACACTACTATTGACACCATTCAAAAAGTTCAAGAACTTGGTCACATCGTTGTGATTGCCACAGGTCGTCCTTATCGCATGGCTATCGACCATTACAACACTCTCAAATTGAAGACACCTCTTATCTCATTTAACGGTTCATTGACAAATATCCCTAAAGTCAAATGGGATTTTGAGAAATCTGTTCGATTGGATAAACGCTATCTCATCGATATCTTAAAACATAAAGACGACTTAGAAATGGACTTTATCGCTAGCGAATACCGCCGTCATTTTTACATCACCATGGATCATCCAGAAACCATCCAACCAGCTCTCTTTGGTGTTGATAAGATTAGCGATAGCATGCGCCTTTTTCCTGAAAAAATCACTCGTAACCCAAATGCTCTCCTGATGCAGACGCGTCACCAAGATAAACAAGAGCTTGCGCTAGAAATGAAGAAACGTTACAATCACGAACTTGAGGTGGACTCTTGGGGCGGACCACTCAATATCTTAGAGTGCTCTCCTAAGGGAATCAATAAAGCTTACGCTCTTAACTATCTTCTCGAAACACTAGGCATGTCTAAACAAGACTTAATTGCCTTCGGAGATGAACACAATGATACCGAGATGTTAGCGCTAGCTCAAACAGGATACGCTATGAAAAACGCCAGTCAGACCCTACTTCCTTATGCTGATCAACAACTAGAATACAGCAATTCAGAAGACGGCGTTGCCAAAGAATTGCAAAAACTCTTCCTATTTTAATAGTATTTTTGCCACTACTCTAAAGTGTGTTGGAAATAGAGAAAAATTGGCTTTCCTCAATTTCTCTCAGCAGTAGTTCATTAGCACTAAACTAAATTGCTCGATGAACTGTGCAGAAGAAACGCTAGGTCATTTAAGGCTTGCAATGTCTCTCTCAACCACTTCGGCTTGTAATACCTAACTAAAAAATAAGAGGCTTAGGAATCTACTGCACCCTAAACGTTAGACAAAAAAACTAACTTTTGGGGTCAGTCATTTTTCCAGCCTCTTTTATGTTTTTAGACAAATACCACAATTCTCATTATTTTGATATAATTCGCTCATTTTTGACTACTTAAGTGATAGCATTTGGAAATTATTGCTATTTTACAAATTTTTTCTAAAAAAGGGCTTGCAATTTTTTTGAAAACGTTTTACAATATTCCTGTTCTTAGATTTTTTGAGATAAAAAAGAGTGTCCTGTCAAGAGATAGGACCTAAAACTGGAGAGGTTCTTTTTTATCTTAAGAAAAATATTTTTTTAGGAGGAAGAACAAGAATGGGTATCGGTATTATTATTGCCAGCCACGGTAAATTTGCTGAAGGTATTCATCAATCAGGATCAATGATCTTTGGTGAACAAGAGAAAGTTCAAGTTGTCACTTTCATGCCTAATGAAGGTCCAGATGACTTATACGCTCACTTCAACAATGCTATCGCTCAATTTGATGCTGATGATGAAGTTCTCGTACTAGCTGACCTTTGGAGTGGTTCTCCATTTAACCAAGCTAGCCGAGTTTCAGGAGAAAATCCTGATCGTAAGATTGCCATCATCACAGGTCTCAACTTGCCAATGCTTATTCAAGCCTACACTGAGCGCCTTATGGATGCTAACGCTGGGGTTGAACAAGTTGCCGCAAACATTATCAAGGAAGCTAAGGATGGTATCAAAGCCCTCCCTGAAGAGCTCAATCCTGCTGAGGAAACTCCTTCGGCTTCTGAAGGTAAACCTGAGCTTCAAGGTGCGATTCCTGAAGGAACCGTTCTTGGAGATGGAAAACTTAAAATTAACCTTGCTCGTATCGACACACGTCTTCTTCATGGACAAGTCGCTACAGGCTGGACACCTGCTTCTAAAGCAGACCGTATCATCGTAGCATCTGACTCAGTTGCTCAAGATGATCTTCGTAAGAGCTTGATTAAACAAGCTGCTCCAAATGGTGTTAAAGCTAACGTTGTTCCAATCCGTAAATTGATTGAAGCTTCTAAAGATCCTCGCTTTGGAAATACCCACGCGCTTATCTTATTTGAAACACCTCAAGAAGCTCTTGAAGCTATCGAGGGTGGCGTTGAAATCAAAGAACTTAATGTAGGTTCTATGGCTCACTCAACTGGTAAAACAATGGTTAACAACGTGCTTTCTATGGATAAAGATGACGTTGCTACCTTTGAAAAATTACGTGATTTAGGTGTTCAATTTGATGTGCGTAAAGTTCCAAATGATTCTAAGAAAGATTTGTTTGACCTTATTAACAAAGCAAATGTTCAATAATATGACTGGTAGGTATTAACAGGTCTACTACTAGTCATCCCTACAGTCAATTACCCTAACTTAGATATAAAACGATTATAAAGACTGTTTCCAGTAAAATACAGTCATCACAAAAAGAAAGGATTTAGAATAATGTCAATTATTTCTATGATTTTAGTCATTATCATCGCCTTTATCGCAGGTCTTGATGGTATCCTTGACGAATTTCAATTCCACCAACCACTTGTATCATGTACTTTAATCGGTCTTGCTACAGGTCACGTAACTGCGGGTATCATACTTGGTGGTACTCTTCAGATGCTTGCTCTTGGTTGGGCTAACATCGGTGCAGCTGTTGCACCAGACGTTGCTCTAGCAGCTGTTGCCGCATCTATTATCCTCGTTAAAGGTGGAGATTTCACTAACAAAGGGATTACCGTTGCTTACGGTGTTGCTATCCCACTTGCCGTTGCAGGTCTTGCGCTTACAATGTTCGTACGTACACTTTCTGTTGCGGTAGTACACCGTGCAGATGCTGCCGCTAAACAAGGTAACATCGCTGCTGTAGAACGTGCTCACTATACTGCCCTTATCATGCAAGGTCTCCGTATTGCTATCCCTGCAGCTCTCCTTCTTGCTCTTCCAACTGAAACAGTACAAGCAATGCTTAATGCTATCCCTGCTTGGTTATCAGATGGTATGACTATCGGTGGTGGCATGGTCGTTGCCGTTGGTTATGCCCTTGTTATCAACATGATGGCAACAAAAGAAACTTGGCCATTCTTCGTACTTGGTTTTGTCTTTGCTGCTATTAGCCAATTAACACTTATCGCTCTTGGTGCTATCGGTGTCGCTCTTGCTCTTATCTACCTTAACCTTTCAAAACAAGGTGGTTCAGGCAACGGTGGTAGCGCTGGTGGTTCAAACGATCCAATCGGCGACATCCTAGAAGACTACTAAGAGAAGGGAGATTATTATGGCTGAAAAAGTACAACTTACAAAATCAGATCGTCTTAAAGTTTGGTGGCGCTCAACCTTCCTACAAGGTTCATGGAACTACGAACGTATGCAAAACTTGGGTTGGGCATATGCTCTTATCCCTGCTATTAAACGTCTTTACACAACTAAAGAAGACCAATCTGCCGCTCTTGAGCGTCACTTGGAATTCTTCAATACACACCCATACATCGCTTCTCCAATCCTTGGGGTAACACTAGCTCTTGAAGAAGAAAAAGCTGCTGGAGCTGATATTGACAATACTGCTATCCAAGGGGTTAAGATTGGTATGATGGGACCTCTTGCTGGTATTGGTGACCCAGTCTTCTGGTTTACTGTACGTCCTATCCTTGGTGCTCTAGGCGCTTCTATCGCTATGTCTGGAAATATCCTTGGTCCAATCATCTTCTTCTTTGGTTGGAATATCATCCGTATGGCTTTCCTTTGGTACACTCAAGAACTTGGTTACAAAGCTGGTTCTGAAATTACTAAAGACCTTTCAGGTGGTATCCTTCAAGACATCACTAAAGGCGCTTCAATCCTTGGTATGTTCATTTTGGCAGCCCTTGTTGAACGTTGGGTATCAGTTAAAATGGCTCTTGGACTTCCTTCAACAACACTTGCTAAAGGAGCTTACATTGAGTTCCCTAAAGGAAATGTTACAGGTAGCCAACTCCAAGAAATCCTTGCCAATGTAAACAGCGGTCTTAGCTTGACTCAAGAAAAAGCAAATACACTTCAAGGTCAAATTGATTCATTGATTCCTGGTCTTCTTGGTCTTCTCCTTACATTCTTGTGTATGTGGTTGCTTAAGAAAAAAGTATCTCCTATCACAATCATCATCGGTCTCTTTATCGCCGGTGTCATCCTTCACGTTATTGGTTGGATGTAATATCACTAAAAGTATAAAAGGCTGCGACCAAGCGTCCAGCCTTTTAGCTTATCTCTTTCTATTAAAAGGAATGTCTATGGCACAATCATTAAACACTACAGTTGAACTCTCTACACCCGGTGTCTATTACGTCGGTCTTGGAGGCAATAAAATTGGAAAATTTTTAATTGGGGATAAAGCACTTGAATTTTATCCAGACAATAATGTTGAGAAATACATTCAAATTCCTTGGCAGGAAATTGAGCAAATCGGAGCCAATGTTTCTGGAAAAACAGTCAGTCGTCATTTCCAAGTTTTTCTTCCAAATAAACGTCGCTTGTTATTTGCTTCCAAAGATTCTGGAAAAATCCTCAAGATTGCTAGAGAAAAGTTAGGAGACGACAAGGTCATCAAAATCCCAACATTATTACAAAAACTAACATCTCGATTTGCCAAAAAATCATAATTTAGATATAATAGCAATATCGGATAAGTAAAACTTGATTGCTTTTTTCAGAAAGCCTACGGTTGCTGTGAGTGGGTAGGGCTTAAGTTTGAAATTCTACCGTGGTATCATGACATAGCAATAATAACTAAAGTGCACAGAAGATTTGTGAAGCTGGATGGAACCGCGCATTAGCGCTCCAGCAGTCAAAAGCTTCTGTGTTTTTTCTAAATCAAGGAGATTATTATGATTCAACTTATTGTTCATGCTTTTTTAGAAGACTCCGATGCTGTTGTAGAAGTCCTCTACGCTTCAAGCCAGCCAGAAAAACTCTCTGCTAAGATGACTGAGCTTCAAGAAGAGTTTCCTCAGGATTACCTTGCTATCTATGATCTACCACTAGATACTGATCTAAGTCAACTCCCCCACTATCCGTCTGTCCTTATTGAAAAAAGCGATTTTCAATAACTTATTAGTAATTTAGAAAGGAAGGCTCGGTTGACTATCCAACTGAGTCCAGCCAAAACAGACTATCAGATTGAGTGATAATCTGTTTTAGGCTAGGTATTAAACATATGTTAGACATTAAACGTATTCGTAACGATTTTGATCAAGTTGCTACAAAACTTGCTAACCGTGGTGTTGATGAAAAAACACTTCAAGAACTTAAAGCTATCGATGAAAAACGTCGTGAACTATTGATTAAATCAGAAGAGTTAAAAGCAGAACGTAACATCGCTACTGATGCTATCGCTCAAGCAAAACGTAATAAAGAAGATGCTTCTGAACAAATCGCAGCTATGCAAGCTGTCTCAGCAACTATCAAAGCTGTAGATGCTGAATTAGCTGAGGTTGATGAAAAACTCAACAACATGATTACAGTATTGCCAAATACACCTCACGATTCTGTTCCTGTTGGTGCTGATGAAGACGAAAACGTCGAAGTTCGCCGTTGGGGAACACCTCGTGACTTTAACTTTGAACCAAAAGCCCACTGGGATCTTGGTGAAGACCTTGACATTCTTGACTGGGAACACGGTGCTAAGGTAACTGGTTCACGCTTCCTTTTCTACAAAGGCCTCGGTGCCCGCTTGGAGCGTGCTATCTATAACTTCATGCTAGATGAACACGCTAAAGAAGGCTATACTGAAATGATCACACCTTACATGGTTAACCATGACTCAATGTTTGGAACTGGTCAATATCCAAAATTCAAAGAAGATACCTTTGAGTTGGCAGATTCAGACTATGTTCTTATCCCTACTGCTGAAGTACCTTTGACAAACTACTACCGTAACGAAATCATTGACGGTAAAGAGCTTCCAATCTACTTTACAGCGATGAGTCCTTCATTCCGTTCTGAGGCTGGTTCAGCAGGTCGTGACACACGTGGTCTTATCCGTCTCCACCAATTCCACAAGGTTGAGATGGTCAAATTTGCCAAACCTGAAGAATCTTACGAAGAGCTTGAAAAAATGACAGCAAACGCTGAAAACATTCTTCAAAAACTCGACCTTCCATACCGTGTTATTACTTTGTGTACTGGCGATATGGGATTCTCAGCTGCTAAAACTTACGACTTAGAAGTTTGGATTCCAGCACAAAACACTTACCGTGAAATCTCATCATGTTCAAATACAGAAGATTTCCAAGCTCGTCGTGCTCAAATCCGTTACCGTGATGAGGCAGATGGTAAGGTTAAACTCCTCCACACCCTCAACGGTTCTGGTCTTGCTGTTGGACGTACAGTTGCTGCTATCCTTGAAAACTATCAAAATGAAGATGGTTCTGTCACTATTCCAGAAGTCCTTCGTCCATACATGGGTGGTGCTGAAGTGATTGCACCGAAATAAGAGAAAAACTGATTTTGCATTAGCAAAATCAGTTTTTTGTTACTTCATAATAAGGCATGACCTTTTCAAAACCTTCTAGTATCTTAGGAACAAGCTCCTCAAGAGACGTATCCACTTTTAAAGGAATATCATATTTCAAAAGAACCTTTCTGATTTTTCCCTCCTCAAGCTCTAACTTCAAACGATGACGATTTGTTTCTGTTCCTTCTTCTCTATGACTCTCGCCATCCATTTGAACCATATAGTAGAGCGGTTCTGCTATTGGAACAGTCAAAACTTTCGCTTGCTTCAAGAGAGTTGTCTCTGACTTTTTACGCTCAATAAAGCTAACCTCTACTGACAAGCCAAAGTCATCTTTCTGACCATAAAGTCTAATGGCAATCCCAACATCATCTGCAGAAGACTCTTCCTCCATAAAATAGCACCAAAAATGTGGACGACCCACTTGAGCTTGATTAGCCCAGTTGCTAACACGAGTTATTTTAAAATCAGTTAATCTTTCATCCAAACACTTGGTTAACAGCTGCATCTCTTGTCGAGCAGCCTGACCAAGTGCCTTAAACGCTTCCATTTCTCTCGCTTGATTACCTGCTTTTTCTGGTTTGATGTATTTAAATCCCTGATAGGTAAAGTATTCATTGATTTTACGAAACATCAGTTATCCTCTTTTCTTTGATTAGAGAAAAAGACCCAGAGGCCTTTTTCTCTAATATTTTCTAAAGCGTTGATAGCGAGCTTCCAAAAGCTCATCGAGATTCAACTGAGATAAATGATCAATCTCTTCAACAAGGGATTGTTTCAGATTATCTAAAATCTCACTTGAAAAATAACCATGTTCTGGGATGACCTTGTCAACAATTCCCATATTAAGAAGTTCACCTGCTGTGATTTTCATCAATTCAGCAGCTTCTGTAGCCCGACTGCCATCTTTCCAAAGAATAGAGGCAAAACCTTCTGGACTTAAAATCGCATACATGGTATGTTCAAGCATCCAAACCTTATCAGCCACACCTAGTGCCAAGGCTCCACCAGAGCCCCCCTCACCAATGATAATGGCGATAATAGGTACTTTAAGATCACTCATTTCCATCAAATTTTTAGCAATCGCTTCACCCTGACCACGTTCTTCAGCACCGACACCAGGATAAGCACCTGCGGTATTGATGAAAGTAATGACAGGACGACCAAATTTTTCAGCCTGCTTCATCAAACGTAGCGCCTTACGATAACCTTCTGGATTGGGTTGTCCAAAGTTACGATCCAAATTATCTTGAAGATTCTTCCCTTTTTGAATACCAATAACCGTCACAGGACGACCATTCAGACGAGCAATACCACCAATAATAGCTCCGTCATCTGCAAAATGGCGATCTCCATGTAATTCCATAAAGTCATCAAAGAGGCTTTCAGCATAGTCTAGGCTCGTCAAACGACCCTGGTCACGCGCTTCTTTTAAAATTCTAGCGACATTACTACTCATTTACGACCTCCATGAAAAGCAACCAAATTACCAATAGTATCACGCAAATCCATACGCTTCACAATAGCATCAACGAAACCATGTTCTAACAGAAACTCCGCCTTTTGGAAATCATCTGGAAGATTCTCACGAACAGTTGTCTCAATCACACGACGTCCTGCAAAGCCAATCAGAGTCTGAGGCTCAGCCAAAATAATGTCACCTTCCATAGCAAAGCTAGCTGTCACCCCACCAGTCGTTGGATCCGTCAAAACAGTCAAGTAAAAAAGCCCTGCATTAGAATGACGTTTGACTGCTGCTGAGATTTTAGCCATCTGCATGAGACTCATAATCCCCTCTTGCATACGAGCACCTCCAGATGCTGTAAAAATAACAACAGGTAACTTTTCCTCGATTGCTAATTCGAAGAGGCGAGTAATCTTTTCACCGACAACAGTTCCCATCGAAGCCATAATGAAGTTAGAATCCATGATTGCAAGAGCAACCCTTGTCCCTTTGATGCTAGCGGTACCTGTCAAAACAGCTTCGTCAAGACCTGTCTTTTCACGTGCTAGTTCAATTTTTTCTTTATAACCAGGAAAGTTCAAAGGATCAGTAGTTTCAATACCTGTAAATAGCTCAGTAAAGCTATTGTCATCAACTGTAAGTGCTAGACGCTCCTTAGCTGAAATACGGAAGTTATAAGAACAAGCCGGACAAATCTTAGCTGGTCCTAAGTCCTTCTGATAAATAACATGTTTGCAGGCTGGACACTTAGCAAATAGCTCGTCTGGAACTTCTGGTGTCTCACGTTCTACTCGAGATCTGATTGATCGGTTGGGATTGATGCGGATATACTTTTCTTTTTTTCCAAATAAAGCCATAAGCGCTCCTATTCTTCAGTCTTTTGATAGGCTGGAAGGAAGGTCTCCATCAAGAAGGACGTATCGTAATCCCCAGCGATAACATTTTTATCTGAGATGAGATCCAATTGGAACTCTGTATTGGTTACAACACCTTCAATCTCCAATTCATAAAGCGCACGTTGCATCTTCATCAGAGCATCGAATCGATTTTCTCCATGAACAATAACCTTAGCAATCATAGAATCATAGTAAGGCGGAATGGTATAGCCGTTATAAACCGCAGAATCAACACGTAAGCCAACACCACCACTAGGAAGATAGAGATCCGTAATCTTACCTGGACATGGTGCAAAGTTAAATTTAGGATTCTCTGCATTGATACGGCATTCGATAGCGTGACCTGTGAATTGAATATCCTCTTGAGAGACGGATAACTCTTGACCTGCTGCAATACGGATTTGCTCACGAACAATATCAACACCTGTGACAAATTCAGTAACAGGGTGCTCTACCTGAACACGAGTATTCATTTCCATAAAATAGAAGTTGCCGCTTTCTTCATCGAGAAGAAACTCAATTGTTCCTGCATTTTCATAAGAAACAGCTTGCGCTGCACGAACAGCTGCATCACCCATTTTCTGACGAAGGGTTGAACCAATCGCAATAGATGGACTCTCTTCCAAGACTTTCTGGTTGTTACGCTGCAATGAACAATCACGCTCACCCAAGTGGACAATATGACCAAAGGAATCACCTAAGATTTGAACCTCAATATGACGAGCTGGATAGATAACCTTCTCGATATACATAGCACCATTACCAAAGGCAGCTAAAGCTTCCTGTGATGCGGATTCAAAGGCTGGAGCAAGCTCTTCTTGACTCTTAACCTTTCGAATCCCTTTACCACCACCACCAGCTGATGCCTTAAGCATGACAGGATAACCCAGACGCTCGGCGACTTCCAACGCTTCTTCAGCCGTATAAACTTCTCCATCTGAACCTGGAATAACTGGCACTTTAGCCTTTATCATTTCAGCACGGGCATTGATTTTATCTCCCATCTTATCCATAACAGATCCAGCTGGGCCGATAAATTTGATGTTAAGTTCCTCACACATGGTTGCAAATTTAGAGTTTTCACTCAAGAAACCAAAACCTGGGTGAATGGCTTGTGCTCCAGTTACAATCGCTGCTGATAGTACAGCATTCATATTAAGATAAGATTCTGTTGATCTGGCTGGACCGATACAAACAGCCTCATCAGCAAGATTGGTATGAAGGGCATCCTTATCAGCTTCCGAATAGACGGCAACTGTGGAAATCCCCAATTCACGCGCCGCACGAATAATACGCACCGCAATTTCACCACGATTGGCGATCAATAATTTTTTAAACATATCTATCGTTTTCTCCTATTCGGGAGTTCTTAATGTGAAAATAGCTGAGCTGAGCCCAGACTATCTTTTCACTCAGTTAGTTACCAATGGCAAATGTTAAGACACCACTAGCAGCAAGTTTTCCGTCAACTTCTGCTTTTGCCTCCACAACAGCAATTGTTCCGCGACGTTTAACGAATTTAGCTGTCATAACAAGTTGGTCACCGGGTACGACTTGCTTTTTAAACTTAACCTTGTCCATACCTGCATAGAAGACTAATTTCCCTTTATTCTCTTCTTTTGAGAGTTCAAGAACACCAGCCGTCTGTGCAAGAGCCTCCATAATCAAGACACCTGGCATAACAGGATACTGTGGAAAATGCCCTTGAAAGAAAGGCTCATTAATCGTCACATTTTTGATGGCAACAATTTCATCTTCTGATGTTTCTAGGACACGGTCAACCAAGAGAAATGGGTAACGGTGTGGTAGAGCCTCTTTAATTTGATTAATATCGATTGTCATTTGATACGTACCAAACCTTTCCCAAATTCAACAACATCTTCATTAGCTACTAAGATTTCTGTCACAACGCCATCTTTTGGTGCTGGAACTTCATTCATCACTTTCATAGCCTCAATGATCAAGAGCGTTTGACCTTTCTTGACAGAATCACCAACAGAAACAAAGGCTGGCTTATCTGGAGCTGGTGACAAGTAAGCGACACCCACCAATGGGCTTTCAACAACATCACCTTCTGCTGATGATGGAGCTGGCGTAGATTCAACAGGTGCTGACGCTTCTTCTACTGCTGGGGCTACTTTGGGAGTATCTACAGGACTGACTACGGGAGCAGCTGTTACTGGAGTAGCTTGCGCCACTGGCGCAGAAGTTGCTTCATTTTTTGAAAAAGCAAGCTCAACATCACCTGTACGATATGAAAATTCACGCAGACTTGATCCATCAAATTGACCCATCAAATCTTTAATGTCAGAAATATTCATGCTTAAGCCTCCCAACGTTTAAAGGCAAGCACAGCATTGTGACCACCAAAACCAAAAGTATTTGAGATAGCATAGTTAACTTCTGCTTCCAAACCTTGTCCAAAAATGACATTCGCTTCGATGTAATCTGATAATTCCTTAGTTCCTGCAGTCATTGGGATAAAGCTGTTACGCATTGCCTCGATAGTTGCAATAGCTTCAACCGCACCAGCAGCACCAAGTAGGTGACCTGTGAATGATTTGGTTGATGATACAGGTACTTCCTTACCAAGAACAGCAACGATAGCTTGACTTTCCCCTTTTTCATTAGCCTGTGTTGATGTTCCATGAGCATTGACATAATCAACATCACTTGCTTCAATACCAGCTTCGTTAAGGGCAAGTTTAATAGCTTTAGCAGCACCAGAACCATCAGGAGTTGGTGTTGTCATATGATAAGCATCACAGTTTGAACCATAACCAACAATCTCAGCCAAGATATTAGCACCACGTTTTTGGGCGTGTTCGAGGCTTTCAATAACAAGGACACCTGCACCCTCACCCATAACAAAGCCATTACGATCTTTATCAAATGGAATAGCTGAACGAGCTGGGTCTTCTGTTGTTGAAAGGGCAGTTAGGGCATTGAAACCACCGATACCAATCTTAGTGATAGAAGCTTCTGAACCACCTGCTAAGATAACATCATGGAAACCATATTTAATTTCACGAAAGGCTTCACCGATAGCATCATTAGCAGAAGCACAGGCAGTTGTTACTGATTTACAAACACCTTGTGCACCAATTTTAAGAGCAATATTACCAGCACCCATATTTGAAAGAGCTTTAGGAATGAACATGGGTTTAATACGTTTCATACCTTTATCATTCATACGGATGATTTGGTCTTCAAGTTCTTGCAAACCACCAATACCTGATGACACGATAACACCTGTACGGTCACGGTCAACTGTCTCCATATCTAAGTTAGCATTTTCAAGTGCTTCCATGGCAGCATAGATGGCATAAAGTGAGTAAGCATCCATACGATTAGTATCTTTTTTGACAAAGTATTTATCAAATGGGAAATCTTGAATTTCTCCTGCATTAAAGACAGGAATTTCTGATGGATCAAACTTTGTGATTGGTTTAATCCCAATTTTTCCTTCATGGAGGCTATTCCAGAATTCTTCTGGTGTATTTCCAATTGGTGACGTCACTCCATAACCAGTAACAACAACACGATTTGTAGACATAAGCTTTCTCCTTTGTCTGCTTTTTTATTTTCTAAACGATTTTTGACTTTTTAAACGATTAACCATTCATGGTCATACCACCATCAATGGCGATAACTTGACCTGTCAAATAGTCTTGGCTTGCTAGAAAGACAGTGACATCAGCTACTTGTTCAGGTTGTCCAAATGCTTTCATTGGGATTTGACCAAGCATAGCATCCTTCATTTTGTCTGGAATAGCATCTGTCATATCTGACTCAATAAAACCAGGAGCAATGGCATTAACACGAACGCCACGCGCAGCCACTTCACGGGCAACTGACTTCGTAAAACCAATCAAACCAGCTTTAGAAGCAGCATAGTTCGCTTGTCCGACATTTCCGACAAGACCAACAACTGAAGACATGTTAATGATGGCTCCTTGACGTGCTTTAGACATCGGTTTCAAAACTGCCTGTGTCATATTAAAAGCACCAGTCAGATTAATTTTTAGCACTGATTCAAAATCTTCCTCAGTCATCTTGAGCATTAGCTTATCGTTGGTAATACCAGCGTTGTTCACAAGAACATCAATACTTCCAAGAGCTTCTGTAGCTTCAGCAACCATACGCTTAGCATCTTGGCTATCTGAGATATCTCCACTAATAGCAAGAACAGTCACGCCATAATCTTTAAAACTATCCAATAGTTCTTGAGAAATAGCCGAGCGACCATTCAAAACGACATTAGCACCAAGACTAGCAAATTTATGAGCGATAGCAAGACCAATTCCTCGTGTTGATCCTGTGACAAAAACATTTTTTGATTTAAGTTCCATAGTTTTCCTTATTCTCCAAGAAATTCTTCAAGACTAGCTTGATTATCAATAGAAGCAACTGGAATTGTCTTATCAATCTTCTTCAAGAATCCTGCTAACACTTTACCAGGACCCACCTCAATCACTTCATCAATGCCAAATTCTTTAATCACTTCAATCGAATCGTAGAAGCGAACTGGCTCCATTACCTGACGAGCAAGAAGAGACTTAATCTCAGAATGCTGCATGATCTTAGCCTCTGTATTACCGACAAGTGGTATCTGAAAATCATCAACGTTTACTTTTTCAAGTTCAACTGCTAATTTCTCACTGGCTGAACGCAATAAAGCTGTATGAAATGGTCCTGAAACGTTGAGAGGAATTAAGCGTTTAACGCCCGCTTCTTTGAGTAACTCAACAGCTTCATTAACAGCATCCACTTCTCCACCAATAACAATTTGCCCAGGCGTATTATAATTCGCAGGCGTAACAACTCCCTTAATAGAGGCTTTTTGACAAATGTCCTCAATCAAACTAGCCTCTGTATTCATGACAGCAACCATCTTCCCACTACCTGCAGGAGCAGCTGTTTCCATAAATTCGCCACGTTTTGCAACTAAAGCCACAGCATCTTCAAAAGAAAGAGCACCCGCAGCAACAAGAGCAGAATATTCTCCCAGTGACAAACCTGCAACAATATCAGGGGTTACACCATTCTCTACTAAGAGACGATAGATAGCAACAGATGTTGTCAAAATAGCAGGTTGTGTATAACGTGTCTGATTGAGTTTTTCGTCATCATGATCAATCAAATCACGTAAATCATAACCTAATATAGCACTAGCGGTATCGAATGTCTCTTTAACAATCGGATACTGTTCAACCAAATCACTAGCCATACCCAATTTCTGAGCGCCTTGACCAGCAAATAAGAATGCTCGTTTTGTCATGTCAATCCTCTACTTTTTAGTTTAGTCAGCCCAACGCTTTGCTTCTTCAAGAATAACTGCCTTAGCACCATTATAAAGGTCTTCAAGAATTTCTTGACACGTTTCTTCTTTACGAACAAGACCTGCAATCTGACCTGCCATAACAGAACCATTAACAACATCACCATCCACTACGGCATTACGAAGAGCACCAGCACCTAATTCTTCAATTTCTTCAGCTGTTTTCTTACCAGCCAAGAAATCTTTTTCTGCCTGATTATAAGCAGTTGCCAATTTGTTTTTAATAGCACGAACAGGATGTCCCACTACTGATGCAGATACAACGGTATCGATATCCTTAGCTTTCAAAATTTTATCTTTAAAATTTTGGTGGGCATTTGATTCTTTAGCAACAACAAATCGTGTTCCGACTTGAACAGCCTCTGCACCCAACATAAATACTGCCGCGGCACCACGACCATCAGCAACACCACCTGCTCCAATAACTGGAATATCAACTGCATCAACTACTTGACGGACAAGAGTCATTGTTGTTAATTTACCAATGTGACCACCAGCTTCCATACCTTCAGCAATAACGGCATCCGCTCCAAGTTTTTCCATACGTTTAGCAAGGGCAACTGATGGCACTACTGGAATAACGGTAATACCTGCTTCGTGGAAACGCTCCATGTATTTACCTGGATTTCCTGCACCAGTGGTAACCACCTTGACACCTTCTTCGATGACAAGATCAACAATATCATCTGCAAATGGAGACAAGAGCATGATATTAACACCAAATGGTTTATCGGTGATTGATTTCACCTTATCGATGTTTGCTTTAACAACTTCTTTAGGTGCGTTCCCACCACCGATGATTCCAAGACCACCTGCATTAGACACTGCACCAGCCAAATCACCATCAGCAACCCAAGCCATACCACCTTGGAAAATAGGATATTTGATACCTAAAAGTTCTGTAATTCTCGATTTCATTTCAAAAACCTTCTTCTATTTTGTTAAGTGACACTATCAATCTGACAAGTAATTTGAAATTCAAACTACCAAAATAAACAAGAGAGAATATTCCCAACGAATACTCTCTATGTCACAATTATTTTGTTTTTTCTTCAACGTAAGCAACAAGATCGCCTACAGTATTAAGTCCTTCTTCAGTTTCAATTTGAATATCAAATTCATCTTCGATTTCTGAAATTACTTGGAATACATCCAATGAATCTGCATCAAGCTCATCGAAAGTAGTTTCCAATTTTACTTCTTCTGCTTCTTTACCGAGTTCTTCAACGATGATGTCTTGTACTTTTTCAAATACTGCCATGATTAATGTCTCCTTAAAATATATAAATAAATTTTTATAAAAGTGCTAATGCACAGTGTATAACTAGATTTTAACAATTAGAGTGCCCCAAGTCAAACCTCCACCAAAACCTGATAGAAGAATCGTTTGGCTACCATCTAATTTGATAATTCCCTTATCAACAGATTCTGATAAGAGAATTGGAATACTTGCTGCACTGGTATTTCCAAAATGCATCATGTTTGCTATAAATTTTTCTCTATCAACATTGATTTTTTTAGCCATTTTATCTAAGATACGGATATTCGCCTGATGTAACAAGAAGTAGTCAGGTTCTTCAACCTCCTCCAAAATAGCCTTAATACTATTGGCAACCGTTCTGATGGTAAAATCAAAAATCGAACGTCCATCCATCTGTAAAAATGGATTTACTTCTTCGTTATCATCTGAGAATGGCGATTTTACACGCGTCTTACCAGACTCAAGTCCACCTTTGCTACCATCTGTATTGAGTGATTCTGCTAAAAAATGAGGCTCCTCACTTGTTTCAAGTAAAACACCACCTGCTCCATCACCGAATAAGACAGCTGTACTACGATCAGACCAATCAAGAGTCTTTGAAAGCACCTCTGCTCCTATAACAATACCCTTTTTGTAAGAGCCTGAGAGAATAAACTTCTCAGCTGTAGCTAAGGCAAAAACAAAACCACTGCATGCTGCAGTCACATCATAGGCAAAAGCATGGCTAGCTCCAATATTTCCCTGCACACGAGCTGCAGTTGAAGGCATATAAGAATCAGGTGAAATCGTTGCTACAATTACAAAATCTAACTCTTCCGCTGATATACCAGCCTTTTGAATTAAAGATTCTGCTACTTTTGTTGCAAGATCACTTGTATTCTCATTCTCAGAAATATGTCGCTGGCGAATTCCAGTACGACTGGAAATCCACTCATCACTTGTGTCCATAATTTGAGCAAGATCATTGTTTGTTACGACCTGTTCTGGAGCATAATGTGCAACCTGGCTAATTTTTGCATAAACCATTATTTTAACTCCTCAAGAAAAGTATGTAAGTTAACAAGTCCCTTTTTCATAACGCGCGCCTCATCTTCATCGAATCCTTCAATGATACGTTCAACCATTGATTTATGAAAACGTTGATGAAGACGATAAACCAATCTTCCTTTTTGTGTTAGAGAAAGATGGACAACACGACGGTCAATATTCGATCGCGTTCGAATAATATAACCTTTTTGTTCAAGTTTATTCAGGCTAGTCGTTACGGTACCTAATGTCACCATAAGAGCTTTAGCAACCTCGCTAGGTGTTATATTTGGACTTTTACCAATCTCATCAATAGTATGCATTTCTTTAATTGATACATCGCTAAAGCGACTAACTTTTAAACTGTTTTCTTCAATAATCAAAACATTATTGAAGATATCAACTAAATAATCATTAACTTGTGAATCTTCCAAATTGACACTCCTTTCAATAAACTTTGACAGTCAAATTATATCAAACATCAAAAATTTATGCAAGTAAAAATTTAATGAAAAACTTACTTCCCAGTAAATTTCGGACGACGACGTTCTGAAAAAGCACGTACTCCTTCTTTGAAGTCTTCCTTAAATGCAAGCTCTTCTTGTAATTCCAACTCTAACTTCGTATAATCTTCCCAACCAGCAAACGACGATTCCCAGACCATTGCTTTAATAGCTCGATAAGAATTAATGGAACCTCTCAAAAGGCGTTTAATCAATTGACTAGTTGTACGTTCCAACTTCTCTGACTCACAAAGTCGGTACACAATTCCATAATCCAAGGCTTTTTCAGCAGTTAATCCTTCCCCTGTCATTGCAAGCTGAGTTGCTCTTGTCACACCAACTGCCCTTGACATCAAGAAAATACCACCCGCATCAGGTGCTAGCCCCACACCAACAAAGGCTTGAATAAATTTTGTTTTATCACTAGCAACAACAAAGTCTGCCGCTACTGCCATATTAGCTGCTGCACCTGCTACCGCACCATCAACACTCATAATAACCGGCTTAGGTAATTTCTTCATTGCAAAAGAAATCTTGTTCACAAGTTCTGCAATAAGTACCAATGATTGGACATCATCAGCATCCACAGCACGCTGCATTTCAACCAAATCTCCTCCAACAGAAAAGACAGATCCTTCAGCATTGATAAGAAGAATCTTAACAGCTTCATCTCTCTCAGCCAAAGCTAATGCTTCTAAAATCTCTTGTGACATCGGAATATTAAATCCATTGGATACATCTGGACGATTTAATGTCAAAGTAGCGACATCATCAGCAACACTATATTTAATCGTTTCGAAAGTCATTTTCGAACCCCCAGTCAGCTATAATTTTACATTTCAATAATTTGATATTCAAACTATAATACCTTATCAGTCTAACACAATAAAAAAAAATTCTCAACAATAAATGTTAGAATTTTTTAATTTTATATTTCTTATTATTTGATAAAAAAACTAATCTAAAGCTAAATAAGTTTTTATCTCTGTCAAATTAGAAAAGAGTTTGCTAGCTTTTTCTTGATTCATACCAAAACGCTCATCACGAACTCCAAAAACCTCAATACCAGCTGATACACCTGCTTGAATACCCTTTTCACTATCCTCAACAATAACGAGATCACCTTTATCAAGCATCAATCTACGAGATGCTTCTAAATAAATTGCTGGATTCGGTTTACTTTCTGGAAATTCTTCTCCCGATAAAATGACTTGAAAATATCCTTCTAGATCATTATCTCGTAATGCTTTTAAAATATCTTTTTTTGTAGAACTAGATGCAATCCCTATCTTAAGACCTGATTGTTGACAAGCACTAAGCATATCTCTAGTATCTGGAAAAATCAAATCACAATAAGGTAACGGATGATCTTGTTTGTACTGATTATAGTCTTTCTGTAGTGTTTCGACATCCCACTTATCGTAATCTTCTTTTAGTATATTTTGCCATACTTGCTTCATATTGCCTCCAATAAAAAATGATGGAGGTAAATGATCAATCGAAATTCCCCTTTCATTTAAGAAAGTTTCTCTCCGATCATAATAAAATTTTTCAGTATCAAATAAGACACCGTCCATATCAAAAATAATCCCTTTTAATGTCATATGTCATGCCCACCTCACCCTATATTTTATAATAATTTCTAGAAAAAAATCAACAATATACATCATTGATTGTAAATATCATAAAGTTAATGACGAATTGTCTGAATTTTGATATAATTTACATATCATATAATTTTGGAGAAAAAAATGAAAGTTATTAAATTTGGTGGGAGCTCCTTAGCTTCTGCTACTCAATTAAAAAAAGTACTTAATATCGTTAAATCTGATCAAGAAAGACGTTTTGTTGTTGTCTCTGCACCGGGAAAACGAAATGCTGAAGACACTAAAGTAACTGATGCCCTCATCAAATACTATAAAAGCTATACTAACGGTGACGATGTCACTGCAGATCAAGACTGGATTATTAATCGCTATCAAGATATGGTAGATGAACTTCAGCTAACATCTAATATTATTGACGATATTGCTGAAGCCATCAAGTCACTTGCCCAATTACCCATTAAGGATAATGATTTCTTATATGATTCATTCCTTGCTGCTGGTGAAGATAACAATGCCAAGCTAATTGCTGAGTATTTCCGTAAAAATGGTATTTCTGCTCGTTATGTTCATCCAAAAGACGCTGGTATCATTGTTAGTAGCGAACCTGGAAATGCACGCATTCTCCCTTCAAGCTATGACAAACTAGAAAAACTTCGTCACAGTGATGATGTTTTAGTTATTCCTGGTTTCTTCGGTGTTACAACTGAAGGACAAATCTGCACATTCTCTCGTGGAGGTTCTGACATTTCAGGTTCAATTGTTGCAGCCGGTGTCAAAGCAGATCTATATGAAAACTTTACCGATGTTAATGGTATTTTTGCTGCTCATCCAGGTGTCGTTGAAAACCCACATTCAATTGAAGAATTAACTTACAAAGAGATGCGTGAATTGGCTTATGCTGGATTTTCAGTACTTCATGATGAAGCACTAATTCCAGCCTATCGTGGGAAAATCCCTCTAGTCATTAAAAATACTAATAATCCTGATCACCCAGGAACACGCATTTCCCTAGAACACAGTGGAGCATCTGTCCCAGTTGTTGGTATTGCTGCCGATGATAACTTTGCTTCTATCAATATGTCGAAATATTTGATGAATCGCGAAGTTGGTTTTGGACGAAAAGTTTTACAAATTTTAGAAGATCTCAACATTCGTTGGGAGCACATGCCTTCAGGTATCGATGATCTTTCAATTATTGTTAGAGAAAGAGAACTGACACCTATAAAAGAACAAGAAATTCTGTCTTACCTCACACGAGAACTTGGTGTTGATGAAGTTGAAATTGAACATAACCTCTCTATTATTATGATAGTTGGAGAAAATATGAAAGACCATATTGGTGTTACAGCAACTGCGACTAAAGCCTTATCCGACAATCATATTAATCTAGAAATGATTTCTCAAGGATCTAGTGAAGTATCAGTCATGTTCGTCATTAAAACAGAACAAGAGAAAGAAGCAGTTAAATCACTCTATCAAGCCTTTTTCTCCCCTGATAAATAATAGTTCCTTTTTAAATAAATTCACTTAAAGAATCCGTCTTCTGTAATATATAGAAGACGGGTTCTTTATTCAATATTAAAAAGATTATCACCATCCTTAAAAATAACCCCAAACAATCATCAGAAACTACTTCCACAAATATCTCAGAAATGTTCAGGAACAGGTTAAAGTTGTCACAGTGGGATATATTGGCAGCTACATTCCCATCATCAAGCAGACTTCTCCATGCGCTGAAATTATTCTTAATAGACGTCGAATCGCCTAGCACTTGAGGCAATCTATGATGATTAAGACAATTGCCATTATGAATTTCTTTGATTGAACTCATTTTAAACAATGTCAATCAGAAATTCTCAACTGTCTTCAAAAACTTTCTCAAATACAAAGATTACATTTCAAAGCGTTGCTCTGTCAGGATTGCCCCCATTGCCGAAGCTTCCCTATGCTCTTAACCTGCCTTATTCTAACGCTAAACTGGAGGTACCAACAAGCTGATCAGGGTATTACGTCAGTACGGTCGAACTGAACGAAAAAACTGTTGCGAAATACATACGAGACCAGGAGAGAGATGACATTGCTCTTGATTCTTGAGTGTCAAAGAATATGAAGATCCATTTTCAGATGAAGGCTTTAGAATACGATAAAAACCACCCGTTTTCACGGGTGGTTATGACTAAATTATAGTTCAATATGGTGAGAATACTGTTTTCGAATTTTAGAATTCATAACCCTTCTCCCAAACCATTTTATCCAATGCTACAATAGTCTGAAATTATACAAAAAAGTAGAGATCTAACAGATTCCCTACTTTTTTATTACTCCGCCAGTAGGACTCGAACCTACGACATCATGATTAACAGTCATGCGCTACTACCAACTGAGCTATGGCGGATTATAGCTAAGCGACTTCCATATCTAACAGGGGGCAACCCCCAACTACATCAGGCGTTCTAGGTCTTAACTTCTGTGTTCGGCATGGGAACAGGTGTATC
>NZ_JAFBEI010000024.1 GCF_016908655.1 Streptococcus saliviloxodontae | reverse complement strand
GAAAAATAAATGGAAGCTCAAAGCCTTGTCAGCCACCAGCATAGCTGGTGATTTTCTTGTTTTTCTCTGAGAGAAAAACTGGCTCGAAGCCATAAAATACAACTAAAGAGGCCGGCATGCTCCGACCTCTTTTGGCTATTGACAAAATTCTTTGACTGCTGTTTGTCCTGCAATGCGCCCAAAAGTAAAGATATCTGTCAAGGAGTTTCCTCCAAGACGATTGCCGGCATGGAGACCTCCTGCAACCTCACCTGCTGCATAGAGACCCGGAATAACTTTTCCTGTTTCAGCAATAACGTGAGTTTGAGTATCTATTTTAAGACCACCCATAGTATGATGCACTGCTGGTTTACGTGGTGTCGCATAATAAGGTGCATTTTCACATTTAAGGTCAAAACTTCCCTTATTGAATTCTGGATCAAACCCAGCATCTACATAAGAATTGTAATTGCTGATGGTATTAACCAGTACTTTTGGATCGATAGCTATCTGCTCTGCTAGTTCTTCCAAGGTATCAGCTCTGAAAAGTGTTCCTGCTTCTACTTGTCTATCAATCTTTTCTTGACTAGTATTATAAGCCGTCGCTTTGATTTTATCATCGGCAATGAGATAAAAGAGACCCCCATTATCGATGGCTGCTTGAGATAACTTATCACGGCTACCGTATTCATCGACAAAACGCTTACCTTCTTGATTCACCATGATGAAGTTTGCTGGTGGTACTTGAAGACCTGAGAAAAGTGCTCCTGTGATAGGATCTGATACAGGCATCATCTGGCTAAATCCCATGCCAACAAGGTCTGCTCCTACACTTTGTCCCAATAGAATGCCATCACCAGTTACCGCTGGAGTATTTGATGTCGCAATATCGTCAGCAATTTCTGACCAATAGGTATTATACTGTTGCAACATTTTAGTATTAGCTCCGAAACCACCCGAAGCAAGAACCACCGCCTTAGCATTGATTGTTATCGTTTGACCATTACGGCCTGTTGCAATAATTCCTTTAATTTGACCAGCTTCTATAATGAGTTTTTTCACTGGAGAATCCGTTAAAATAGTTCCTCCATTTTCGCGGACAAACTTTTCAAGAACTGAGATAAAGGCAAACCCCATCGGTTGAACCGGTTTATGACCTCTACGCCAAAGGGCTCCTACTGGCATAGTCACTTGGCTATGATCAAACTCAACACCTATCTCTTCTAACCAACGCACTGAGCCAATAGCTTTCTCAGTTAAAACCTTAATAAGATCGTAATTACCATGAATTTCATTACCTTGGCGATCAAAACGTTTTCCTCCTAGGTAAGTTTGGATGCGATAAAGAAGCGTTGAGTCAAAAAGGTAAGTCGGATCTTTGAGATAACTCTCAACCTCTACTTGCAAAGCTTTGAAGTCCTCACGGAATTCTAAATCAATAGATTCGATATCCATATCAATCAACTCCTGCAAGTTATGATCCTCACCTGGATTGGCTACAAATCCTCTTTGCCAAACTGGGTCTGGTGCATTCATTGGACCTCCTGCACGGACTGTATTCCCTCCGATAGCTGGGAACTTTTCGACAACAATAACTTCTTTACCTTCTTGAAGAACTGCTGCTGCAGCTGCAAGACCGGCACCACCCCCACCAACAACGACAACATCTGTCTCATAGACTCTATCTTCTTTATCTAAGGCTGAAGGTGCCTTATCTCGCTTTCTGAGAACATCTGGATTTGCACCTGCTAATTTAACAGCACGCGCTACTCCGTCAAGAACACCGTTTGATGTTACAGAAGCTCCTGAAATAGCATCGACATTCAGTGTTTGCCCCTCGATAATCTCTGCTGGTACACGAGTGAACACAATGTCTGAAATCCCTGAAGTCTCTCCTGAACTATCAATATCAATTTTTTCAATACGCTCTTCGGATAAGGTAACTTCCATTGGCAATTTACCATTGTGACCTTCAGTTGTTACTTCATAGGTTCCTGGTTCAAAGCGAACCTCTTCTGGTAGGTTAAGTTGATTAACAACTTCTACGAAGCGTTGAAATTTAAAGAAACAGGAATCAAGAAAGTCAACTGTCTTTTGATTAATCAAATTACCATCTTCATCAAAAGCTCTATGAGCTCGACTAAGGAGAAATTCACTCCCTGGCATAACACTTGCATTGACACCTGGAGCATCTAAGATTTGGCGCAAGTGCAATTGGGCACGTGAAGAACCCTGTATATCATAAGAAGCTCCGACAATCATTGTTGGCTTTCCATCAAGAGGATGGATATTAAAGGACAACCATTCCAAAAGACTGTTGAGACTTGAAGAAATAGTGTGATTGTGCTCTGCAGTTCCTATAATAACACCATCAGCTTCAGTAATTTTTTGATTAAAAGCTTGCAGTATGGGGGTATCAGTTTGGTCGTCTGTTTCATTGAACATAGGCACATCCGTAATTTCCATAACATCAATCTCTGCCTTCTTGGCGAAGTGTTTTTTCATGAAATACAGAAGATTACGATTATAAGATTGTTTGGCATTGGTACCAACGATAGCAACTAATTTCATCTTTTCACTCCTTTTTCTATGCTTTTAGCCATGTTTCCCAGATAAAAGCTTTTTTACGGTCAGTGTCTTTCTTCTTAACTAGAGATTGCGTTAAAGTGACAAATTCTTGAAATTCTGCAAAGTTATCTTCTAGCTCTAATACCTTTTCAGGAACAGTCAGCTCACAGTCGTCTGTCAACGATTGTTCTGAGTGACTGAGAAAGAACTCTGTCCCCGGCATAACACGTGCTTTTAATTCTGGAGCGTCAAGAATCTGACGTAAATGGGCTTGAGCCCGAGAAGTTCCAAGAAGACCAAGTGAGGCACCGACAATCATCGTTGGTTTGTTAACTAGGGCACGACTGGTATAAGCAACCCACTCTAAAGCTGAGGATAGCGGAGCTGGGATGGTATGGTCATATTCAGGCGTTGCAATAATCACACCGTCAGCTGCTAAAATCTTATTCGAAAATGCCTCTACTTCTGAAGGGACTTTTTTGTCTTCCGGCTGATTAAAAGCAGGCAGATCCTTGATTTCAAGAAGATCAATTTCTGCTTGATTAGCAAAATGCTTAACCATGAATTTTAGTAGTTTACGATTTGTAGAACGGGATGAATTTGTTCCAACAATAGCAACCAGCTTCATATTGTTACCTCTTTCACAATAAATTATTTGAAACTATTATACTACTTTCAAACAATTTGTATAGACTCTTCGGGATCGTTTCAAACTATTGTATTTGTTTTTCAGACGATTGTATTTATTCACTAAAAAGTTCTGTTTTTTTTGTTTATTTTTTCACAAATTTCGTTGACAAACAATTTTTTCTTTGTTACTATCCTTGTGAAAAAACAAACAATATAGACTGGAAAGGATCTCGTTATGGAAAAAACTCTCAATCGTTGGCAGGTTATCATTGCCTCAACCGCTATTCTTCTATGTACAGGAGCCATCTATGCTTTCAGTGTCTTTGCTGCTCCGCTCAGTAAACAGACAGGATGGGAAATGTCTCAGACCATGCTAGCTTTTAGTATTAATAATGCTATTGGACCTATTCCTATGATTTTTGGAGGTTACTTAGTCGACAAAGGTTACGTCAAATGGACAATTAGTTTAGGTGCCTTGCTATTTGCTATAGGCTTTTTCCTGACAGGATTTGCGACAAGCCCTGTCATGCTCTACCTTACTTATGGCTTAATGGCGGGACTAGGGCAAGGATTTGCCTACTCTGGTGCCCTAAGCAACACGCTTCGACTTTTCCCAGATAAACGAGGTTTAGCTTCGGGAATCTTAACTGGTGGAATGGGCTTTGCGGCGGTTTTAGCATCACCCATTGCTTCAAGTATTATTCAGTCACATGATGCTAAATTTGCCTTTAAAGCTTTGGGGCTTGTCTACATCATTATCGTTCTCACAGCCAGTTTCTTTATCAAGGCAGCACCCTCTGGCTACAAACCTAAAGGATGGAATCCACAAACCTCAATCAAGACAGGTCAAGAGAGTAAAACTTGGAGTGATATGCTAAAAACACCAATTTTTTATCTCATTATCTCAATGTTCTTCTTCGGAGCCTTTTCTGGTCTTATGATTGCCTCTCAAGCTGCTACCATTGGGCAATCAATGTTTGGGCTCTCAGCTAGTACTGCTGCCCTTTATGTCAGCCTATATTCTATCAGTAACTCTTCTGGTCGATTTATCTGGGGAACTGTCTCCGATAAAATTGGACGTAGTAAGACACTGTCCATTATTTTCTCTATTGTCACCTTGGCTCTTCTTTGTCTAGCAACCTTATCTGGACAAGTCAGTTTTTCTATCGGTATTATTGGACTTGGTATCTGCTTTGGTGGGGTTATGGGAGTCTTTCCTTCTATGGTTATGGAAAATTATGGACCAGCCAATCAAGGTGTCAACTATGGTATCGTCTTTACAGGTTACTCTTTAGCAGCTTTCTTTGCACCAAAAGTAGCCGTTCAAATTGCTACCGCTAACAGTGGCAACTACACCAATGCCTTTTACATTGCTATCATACTGGCATTAGCTGGACTAATTCTCAATTTTATCTACGCCAAAACCAGTCAGAGACATTAATAACTTAAAAGAAGCTAGGAAAAATCCCAAGCTTCTTATTGTTTATTTTTCGAAACATAGTGTTTCTCATCTCTAGATAAGACTCTTGGACAACGTCGAATAACTTCGGCATTAACGATTTTCTCCCTTATTTTTTATGTTACAATAAATAAAAAACTTTGAGGAGGTTTAAATGACGGCATCATCTTATTATCTCAAGGATAATCCTTCTGGCTTTCCCTATAATTTTTTTCAAACTCATATTAAAAATGGTTATCCTGATGTTATCTATCATTGGCATCCTGAATTAGAGATTATTTTTGTGGAAAAAGGTACTGCTCGATTTCATGTTAATTATGAGATTTTCAATAGCCAACCTGGTGATTTGATTTTTATCCAACCTACCAGTATGCACTCTATTCATCCTATTGATCAAGAAGAGCACCTAAGTCAGACCTTTAAAATTCATCTTGATAATTTAGGACGGTCGACAATTGAACAATTTAGCCAACGTTATCTCCAGCCTCTACACAATGGTCACTTTGAACTGATGCCTCGGATACAGCCCCACATGGCAGGCTACGAAGACATCAAGACTCTGGTGCAAGTCATTTTCAAGCTATGCCACGATCAGCCACTCTACTACGATATCCTCCTCAAGGCTAAACTCCACGAATTACTCTATCTACTTTATAGTAAACGCTACGTCGTGCGTCACTATACTGATGATATCTATCGTAAGTACGAAAAACTCAAAGACCTGATTGCCTACCTCAATACGCACTACATGGAAGATTTAAGTATTGATTTTTTAGCGGATTATTTTGGCTATAGCAGAGCACATTTCATGACTATCTTCAAGCAACATACAGGGTCGTCATGTCTAGATTTCATCCTTCAATTAAGGCTATCTAAGACTTGTGAGGCTCTTGTTCACACTGATCAATCTGTTACTCAAATTACTGAAGCTATTGGTTTTAACAATCAAGCCAACTTCAACCGTCAGTTTAAGCAACGCTACCAAATGACTCCCTTGCAATATCGCAAGCGATTTACAGACAAAGACTAACCCCGACAGCTCAACTGTCGGGGCATTTTTATATGATATCTTCTTTTGGAATATCGTATTCGTCTAGGATAGCTGAGATTTTATCAAAGGAAAGTCTAAAATGTTCCAATTTATGACCATCAGATCCTACAGAATACTTGTGGCAACCAAGTTCCTTGACTAGTCCTAAAGCGTAACGGTAGAGGTCTTCGTGATGATAGAGATACATGCTTTTAGCATTCAGTTCAAAAGCTAATTCTGCCGCAATCATTTTGGTAAAGATACGGCGCAGCTGCTCTTCATACTGGGCTAATTCATCAACCGTCACATCAAACAAGCGAAAACCATAGTCAAAATGCGCCAGCACATCAGCTTCCACTCGTCCAATAGCATGCTCTAGCTTGTCTAAATATTCCTGTATAATAGCATGCTTATCCATGTCCGCAACCTCTTCATCAAGGTAGTCATTGACACCATTGTGATGCACAGACAAGAGCTTGAGATCGTAGTCCTTACCATCTAGGAAGCTGAGGATGTCTGCCTCGCGAGGCTCAAAGTAACCAATTTCGATACCACGCTTGATACGGTTATCGTAACGACGGTTGAGCTCTGCTATTTCACTAGAATAGGCATCATAGTCAGGCACATCATCTTGTTTGGTGTAGGGGTTGGACAAATCGTAGTGCTCAGTAGTCACTAGTTCGCCATCGTACTTGTCCAGATAATCCGTAAAATTGGCATCTGAATCGTAAGAATGGTGTGTGTGTAAGTGGTTATCTCTCATCGTTTTCTCCTATTCTTCTATGGCTTCGATCCCTGCATCCATACGCTCTTGTCCCCACCACAAGGGCATAAGTTCACCCAAAGTAATGGTCTCACCCTTGTCATAGTCAAGCATAAATTCCAAGTTTTTATTATCAACCGACAGTTGCATGAGAAACTCACGGCAAGCGCCACAAGGCATCCCTGAACCCTCACCAAAAGGTGCCTTATCTCGAAAAGCGATGACACGCTTGATGGTCGTCTGCCCAGACTGCTGGTACATGTTAAAAGCTGCCGCACGCTCCGCACACAGGTGAAAGACTCCAGCTGTCGCTTCAAAACAATAACCTGTGAAAATCTGACCATCCTCTGCTTCAATAGCAGCCACCACATGGTTAGCGTAAATAAACGGCGACACATAATGGGGATTATAATCTTTCTTCGCTGCTTCATAAAGTTCCTGCCAAGTTGCCATAAGAAACTCCTTAATATTTTCTTTTACTGTAACACAATCCCTCTTCTAAAGCAATAATAACAAGAAAGCTAGGAGATTATTGATGGCATGCATGGCGATAGCGTAGCGAATATCTTTTTTGGTGAGATAAAACAACCCAAAAATCACACCCATCATCAAATAAATCAAAAACTGATACAATGTGGCACTGGTGTGGGCCATCGAAAACAGGAATCCTGAAGTCAAAAGATAAACAAGACTAGAGTGACCTGATAGTTTTGAAAAGAAAAGTTTAGCCAACAAACCTCTAAAGAAGAGCTCTTCTAAGATGGGTGCAACAATAACTGTAGCAAAGAAGCTCAAACCTAGCCAGCTTGTCATCATTTTTTGAACGTTCTCTTGGTTGGGAGAAACGGTTGGAAAAATCATTTGCACTACAATAAAGACTAGATAGATAACAAAGGGAATCCAAAGGGATTTGGTGAGAGGTGTTTCCTCAATCTCAATGAGGCCACCTTGATGAATTTTCCGCCACATCAACCAAGTCAGAGCGACCGCAGCAAGGGTTCCAAGACTGACTAGAATAAAGGAAGCAGTCGCACTGAGTTCTGGTAGGGTAGCAATCGTAGGCGCAAGCAGTGGAAATTGAAGCAAACTAACAGCTATCTGAAAGCCTAACCAATAGAGAAAAAGCAAACCAAGATTTTTTAAGAAAGACAACATTTTCATAGACAAACTCCTTTTATTTGTAATAATTTCTAGTCATCTTAATATTAGAAAAGATGATATATAGGTGGATGACCGCCAAGACAAGAACAGCAGTCACTTCTGCTCTCTGTAAAAGAACTGATAAGAAAAAGACAAAAAGGTACAGCGCTGGAAGAAGCAAGCCGTTAAGCGTCATCACAATATCAAAACTCATCTTGCGGTTAGCTTCTAACTCTGCTTCGTCCATTTGCATGACATTATTTTTTAGCTCTTTCAGTGTCGGCTGTAAAGGCATCGAAATCCCTCTCATCTTGTTATAAAAACGCAAAAGAAGCACTTGTAAGGTACCAATGACCAGTAAGGCTAATAAATCCAGAATAGGAAAAGCCATCTCCATACCATTCTCACCCACAGTTATACTGAAGCTTAAGATCAAGGCTAAAAGGACAAAGATCGAACTAAATCCTAGAGCGATACTGGAAAAACTAGCATCCTTATTAGATTGACGGTAGAGGTCATCAGATACTTCATCAGTGACCTTCTGAGATTGCACAAACTCTTTTTTAGCCTTTTGAAGATAAAAGAGCATCGCGATAATACTAAAGAGATAAAGCAGTCGTAACCCCCAGATAAAGACTTCCATAACTTCTGACGATAGCAAGAGATCAGACAGTTTCTCTGGACCTACTACAGCTAAAAGCCAGCCCATAACTATCCCAATCAAACCACCACACAAAGCTCCTATCCCCAATTGCTTAATCATACGTCCTAAGGTTTTCATAATTTCTCCTCTTTCTTTTCAAATGCAGCCGAAAATAAACTAAAATAAATAACCACAAAGTACCAATTCAAATCTGTCTTAAACGGCAAAATATTTATCAGGTCCACTATCCAAAACAATAATAAGAACAAGGATAGCCAACGAGCGTATTTTTGCCATTTAATCGCCAAAGCTTTACCTGATGATGCCCACAAGGATAAGCCAATCAAAAATAAGACAAGCCATACTAAAGGAAATCTTCCGTTAATATTTAGAAATCCATACATCCCTACAAGGAGACTTACTAAACTGACGCCAAATAAAAGGATAGCTAAAACATGATAAAGGTTTTTCATTCTTCTTCCTCCACGATTGAAAAGACATTTTCCAAAGGCTCTTGAAAAACGTGAGCAATCTTCAATGCAATTAAGACTGACGGCGTGTATTCGCCACGCTCAATCAAGCTAATCGTCTGTCTGGAAACTCCTGCCAGTTGTGCCATCTGTGTCTGGTTGATATTATCTCTGGCTCGCAGCTCCTTGAGACGATTTTTTAAGACTATCATCACTCTCTCCTTTCTGACAAACTACTTGAATGAAAGCGAATCCATTTAACCAGTAGACGATTTTTTTAAAGATGTTTGCTTTTATCGCTACTGATTTCCACAATGTTAAAATCGTTTTCTTTACAATATCATTGTAACACTTCCTGTTCACTTTGACAACGATTGTTGTCAAAATAATCATTATCATAGTCAAAAAACTTAGGATATAGTTTTAAACTATACCTGTTAGCATTTTTTAACTATTTTTCAAAGTGCTTTTTATCAGTTATGATAAAGCTATCAAAAAACACGAGGTATATCATATGACAACATCTAAATTCCAATTGGTTGGTTCTCTTCTTCGCCCTGCTGATTTGCGCGACTACAAGACTCAAATTGAGCACCGTGATGATATCCAATACCCTTTCTACGATAACTTTGACGGTTATCAAGCAATTGAAACTGCTGACATTAAGCAAGTCATTGCCGAGCAAAAAGAAAATGGCATCGATATCCTGACTGACGGTGAATACTCTAAATCAATGTGGCACTTGGACTTTGTTTGGGGTCTTAAAGGGATTGAGCGCTATATCGCTGAGCACGGCTATACTTTCCAAGACCATGACGGTGGGCAATACGAAACCCGTAAAGATATCGGTATCCGCATTACTGAGCCCCTCTCAGGTAAGAATCACCACTTCATCAATATCTACAAATTAGTCAAAGCCGAAGCTGGCGACAGCGATACTAAATTAACTGTTTGGGGACCAGCACATGCTTACACTGAACTTGCTATCTTCGACGGCTTGGCTGGGGAAGGTCAGGTTTATGCTACAAATCAAGAGCTTAAAGCAGGCTTGATTCAAGCCTATAAGGAATTCTTGGACGATTATAAGGCTGCTGGTGGTGAGATTATCCAGTTTGATGACTGCCTATGGGAACTCTTTGATGAAAGTAACCCTGCGTCATTCTTTGCTGATGGCAATGCTGCGCTAGCAGATCTAGCAGACGAATTTGTCGCTATTAACAACGAAGTCGTTGACTACGGTCACGAACTTGGTCTTAAAGTTTGGACCCACAACTGCCGTGGTAACTATGAAAGCCGTTCTGCTGCAGAAGGTACTTACGAAGCTATCGCTGAAAAATTCTTGCGTGACCAACACTACGACCGTTTCTTCCTTGAGTGGGATAGCGAAACTGCAGGTGACCTCAAAGCCCTTGAGAGTCTTAAAGACAAAGATGCAGAAGTCGTCCTTGGCCTTCTATCATCTAAAACAACCGACCTAGACGACGAAGAACGTGTCTACAAACTCCTCGAAGAGGCTGCACAAATCTTACCAAAAGACCGTCTTCTTCTTTCTCACCAATGTGGTTTTGCTTCATGTGATTCAGGTAATGAACTTGCTATTCCTCAACAATGGGCTAAAATCAAACAAGGTCAAGCTATCGCGGCTAAATTCTGGGCAGAATAGATCAGACTCAGGTCTTACACCTTAACTTCTTTTACCCATTTTAGGTTTTACCTCTAAAGCTAAACAACCTCATAGCAAACTGATTGTTAGTCATCTTGACCGGTTTGATATGAGGTTTTGAATTTTCCATCACAGCTTTGGTCTAGCTCTCATCAGTTTGCCAAAGGAAGGTTTAAACTAAAAAATTTCCTTGAAACTAAGATTCCAAGGAAATTTTTTTATGTCTTATGGTAAAATGTGTGATTTTCGGTTTTGATTCATTTATCAGCTTTGTCTCGTCCTCATTTTCTCTTTTGAGTACTTTTATGCAAATCACTCGTGAAGCTCTCCACTTCCTCACCAGTAATGTATCTCAAATGGGACTATCTGTGATTGTAAGGGGATATCGTTGATAAATGACTACTTTAATGAATCAATCTGCCTAGCTAGCTTACCTAGGTAAATCTACTCTCCTACCAATTATTAGTGAGGTTATTCCTCTCTCCAAAAATAAACCTCTTCGAGATAAAAACGACGTCTTTAAATCTCTACTAAAATAGTATATCAAAAGGTCCAACTCTTGTAAATACTTTTGTTTAATTTTTCGTGTATTTACTGAATTTTTAATTTTCAAAACTAACTGAACATTCATAAAATAATTGAAAAGCTATCAACTATCTAAACCAAGGACTTCCAACCTATCTCCTCCAAGCAGAATAAGGTGCTTCTCGATCTTATCAATACCGTAGGCTTGTCTAAGGGCTTGAGCATAGAGTCCCATCTGTCCTTGATAGCGTTGAGCTATCTGCTGAGAGTCCTTAAATTTGTCAGTCTTATAGTCAAAGAGAACTATGCGGTCTTCAAAAACCAAGTAACCATCAACAATACCACGAACAACAAAATCTTCACCACTCTCGGGATCCTGAACAAGCATGGCAAACGGTGCTTCTCGGTGTAGATTTGGCAGATTTTTCTGGATAAGCTGACCAAGGTCTGTTTCAAAAAATGCTAACAATTTTGAGAGGTCAATGTTTGCCTTGACGTCACTCTCTGCTTGGACTTCATCGAGCGCTTGTGAGAGATCTGACATCTCTACTTTTTCGGATAGTTTCAAACGTTGCATCAATTCATGTGTCGCTGAACCGATAGCTGCACCTGTTGGGGAAGTTCTCTTGCCAAATTCTGGTAGTTTAAAGCTTTGCTGACTTCTTTTGACTTCTAGTTGATCGGCTTGCTCATCAATCACCGCAACCCCATCCATATCCATAAGAGGTTGGTAAAAGTGTTTGACCTGACTCGGTGTTCTGAGACTTGGTAAATCGATGGCTGCTTGGTAACGGCTATTGAGTTTATCCACGCTCTCTAAGACGTCCAAAGCTCGTCTGATTTCCTCACTCTGCCTATTGTCGCTGAGATCATCTGGATGAATGTTTCCTTCTTTTTTCAAAGAACCAATGGTTTGAGATGTTAGCTCTGCTTTATCCACAAAGGACAAATCAAATGCAAGCTCCTTAGTCGGAAAAGCCGCATCTAGAGCTAAAAACCAATCTTGAAAGGAAAGCATCTGCTCACGCAGACTCGTCGGTAAAAAGCCATTAACCTGATCCGTTCCATACTTATCTGATAGGCTATCTTTACTACCTTTTCCAACCAAGTACAGGCGTTTCTCCGCCCGAGTCATGGCAACATAGAGTAAGCGCATCTGCTCAGATAGGGTCGCTAGTTTGAGCTCACGTTTATTCAGCTGATAGGGTAGCGTTTCGAGGCTGACCTGTACCTTAGGAAAGTCTGTTTCAAAGGCATCTTTCATATCTGCCAAATACTTAATTCCCACACCAGTCTCACGGCTCAAAATCAAGGGTGAACGTAAGTCATCCAAACTAAATTGCTTGTCAAGATTAAGGACAAAAACGTACTTGAATTCTAAGCCTTTAGACTTGTGAATGGTCATTAACTGGACAGCATTTTTAGGTAGGGAGACTTCAACATCGGCAAGGTCGTTTTGGGTCTCTAAGATTTTATCGATCATTCGAATAAAACGAGGAAGTCCTTTGAAGCCCGTTTTTTCATAATTATCCGCTCGTAATGCCAAGGCGAACAAATTAGCTTGGCGCTGCTGGGCATTAGGAAGGCTGGCAACATAGTCATAGTAGAGTCTGTCGTTATAAATCTTCCAAATCACATCGTAAAGAGAGTGACTCTTGGCATAGTGACGCCAGTTTAAGAGCGTTTCGAGAAACAGAGAAACCTTCTGCTTAAGAGCATCTGTCACTAAGGTCATCTGCTGTCCTGTTTGGTTTTTGACCGCCTGTAACTTTTCATAGAGTTCGATAGCATCTGCTTGTAAGGCTAGTCGCGTTAGGTCGTCCTCATTAAAACGAAACATGGGTGATCTCAACAAGGCCACTAAGGCATAGTCATTCAAAGGATTATTGATAGCACGTAAGGTGTCTAGCATGACCATCACTTCTAGAGACTTCAAGTAATTTTGCTCTCCACCATCAGAAACAAGTGGAATACCGTAGCTCGAAAAGGTGCTTAGGAGAGCTTCATTACGACTACGAGATGAAACCAATAAGGCGATATCTGAAAAAGGAACCTCTTCTTCTAAGTGGAGACGGATGATTTCCTTGGCAACTAGGTCCACTTCACCCTTACTGAGGCTTTCATCGCTAGTCTCAGCTGTCTCTTTGCTAGGATCGTCAGTATTGTAGATCCATACCTTGGTCTGATGTTTTCTTTGTTTCTCTTGCTGGGAAGGGCTTCCTGCAAGCAGGTAATGCGTTTTATTATAGAGAATATCTCCCACCGACTCATCCATCAGATGGGCGAAAACACCGTTAGTTGCATCAATCACTTCAGCCTGTGAACGGAAATTTTCCTTTAATAAAATCAACTTGCCTTGACTAGGGTCTTCTTGATAAGTCTTAAATTTACTATTAAAAATTTGAGGATCTGCTTGACGAAAACGGTAGATGGACTGCTTGATGTCACCCACCATAAAACGGTTATGACCATTGGATAAAAGCTCTAGCAAGCGTTCTTGCATATGGTTATTATCCTGGTACTCATCCACCATAACTTCGTGATATTTGTCTTGAAATTGACTTGAGACATCTGGATTTTCTTCTAACAGCTTAATGGCAAGGTGGGCAATGTCTGAAAACTCAAAGGCATTTTCTTGCATCTTGGCTTGAAAATATTGTTCTGAAAAGTCTTTTACAAAGGCTTGTAGGAGTTGGAGCAAGGGCAGAGCTTGTCCTTGGTAATTAAAGATAGTATCTAGGTGACGAAAACCGACCAAATGACCATGTAACTGCTTAAAGATAGGGTACTTGACCTTATTAACAGTGATTTCATTACCAGATGGAATCAGCAGTGTCACATCTTGTGCCAAACGACCTAACCCTTCTTTACCATACAATTCCTCAAACTGACTGGACCACTCCAGTAAGCCAGTTATGATGGCAGAATGCTTGGTGTAGGCAGCAGTTGGTTTACCGGCCTTTGTTAGCTGAGAATAGTCTGGGCTCTCTGTCAAATCACGGAGCTGATAAGCCGTCGTCTCTAAGCACTCTAAAAAAGTCTCAATCATGTCATCTGGTACTTGAGCAAAGCCAGTCAATTCCTCGTGCGCTTTCAGAAAAGTTTCTGCCAGCCATTTTTCAGGACTTGCTGTAGATTGGGCAAAGGCATAAACTTTATAGACCAATTGGCGAAAAGCCTGTGAATCCTTGCGATTACCTGCAAAATTTCTAACCAAGTCTTGAAAAAGGCGAGCATCCTTACAAGACATATAATCTTGGAAAAGGTCTGCATAGACTTCATTTTTTAAGATATCTTGCTCAGACTTGTCCTGCATAATCCGAAAAAGTGGGGAAATGCCTAACAAATAGCCATACTGATTGACCAATTTTTGGGTAAAGGCATCCATAGTACCGATATCGGCAGTCGGTAAGAGCGCCAATTGTTGGGCAAAAAATTGCTGGGTTTCTTGGTCCTCAGCTTGGGACAAACGCTCTGTCAATCCTTTCTCCAAACGCTCTCTAAGCTCACCTGCTGCCTTAACGGTGAAGGTCGAAATAAACAGACGATCGATTGAAATACCTCGACTTAACTGGTCTAAAATGCGCTGAACCATGACAAAGGTCTTTCCTGATCCTGCAGAGGCTGAGACTAAAATATTAGTTCCACTGGTGTAAATAGCTTCAATCTGCTCTGCTGTCATTTTCTGAGCCTTATCTGAAGCTGCTTCTGCTTGTATTTTTTGAGTTATTTCTGTAGCCGTTAAAAAGGGCTTAATTCTCATCATCATCCTCCTGCTTGTCTCCTCTTGCCATCAGTTCCAAGAAAGCTTCTTTCTTTCCTTTTCGTGGTCTTGTGACAAGGCGTCTTGCATAGCGCATATGACGGTCTGCTTCAAATTGTGTAATCGCCTTGAGTTGTTCCCCCTTAACAGTATCGCCATCCTCGGTATAAGGATTGATGAAGAACTTCCCTTTTCTGATCTGACGAGCAGCCTGAGAGAAAAGGTTACGATTGTGGGTAAGCAAACGCTCTAACTCTGCTAGCTCATAGACTGAATCCCTCAAACTGTAAGCACCTGATGCCAAGTGCTCTTTTTCAGCAGCAGAAAAAAGTCCTTTGTAAGTCAGCTCGCTGTGCGCTTTGGTCAAAATACTATCTAAGTCATTAACTTTAGATAGATCCACGCGCGGCTCCTGCATATGAAGATACATGGCTCCAAATAACTGATCACTCGTCACCTGATAATGATTCTCCAAAGCTTCTAAGTAGGTCACCAATTGAGGAGACAAACCGTTGTAAAATTGTTGGATGTCAAAAACATTCTTCCCTGATTTGTAATCCACAACACCCAGGCTTCCATCTGCTAGACGATCGACACGGTCAATAATCCCTCGGAGCGTCACATCATCCAAGGTCATATCAAAAGCCTCCTCCTGACCAGCAACGCTAATGGCTTGATTTTGTTTTAACAAGGTTCCTGTCGAACGCGCAATATCGTCCAGAATCAATCGTGACAACTGACTCTCCTTGTCCTGTTCATAAAGCAGGGCAAAAGGTTCCTCAGCATGAGTCTCTAAAATGGCCTGTTCCAAGCGTTTGTCAAAGGTCTCTGACCCTTCTTGAGACATGGTTTTCTCAAAAATACGGTGAAGATAAGTCCCATGATGGCGAGCATCTGGATGAATTGACTCCTGTTCTTGCAAACCTAAAACATACTGTAAAAAGTAGAGGTATTGATTGTTATAAAAAGTTCTCACTGCTGAGGCCGATAGTTTCAAAGGCTCGTCAGTCGGAAACTTAGCTTGCATGACCTCCTCAGAGACTGGGATAGTATCAACATCTTCACCAACCACATCCAAATGAAGGTTTTGCTCTTTTAGTCGATTTCTCAAATAACGCGCTGCGACAGACCAGAAGGTCTGCTCCTCCTTGGTTAGCTCCTCTTGAAAATCAGCTTGATTGATGGCAATTAACTGCGACAAGACATCCTTGTAGTGAGCAATCTGATCAGCCTTGGCTTCCTTGAGGTAGCGCCCCTTATCCACCATCGGAACACCGAGTGCCAATAACTCTTGAAGATAAGGTGATATGCTATCTTGCCCTTCATTGATTAATTGAGGAAGAGACAACACGAGACTCTTTGTCGCACTATTAAAGACTGACAAGGCTGTAAAATAGTTTTTCTTGTTATTTTCTTGAGTAACGACAACTAAAGCTCCGCCATCTGTCTGTTTTTCATTAATATTACTACGTGCTTCATCACTGATGAGGCTCTTATTATCCACTACTTTTGGAAAATAAGACTGAGTCATCCCCATAGCAAAGACGTATTGGGCAGAATGCGGTTCCACCAAGTCATAGGATTTGACCGAGACGACATCGACGGTTGCAGGTACGGTACGATAGTTGGCAGCGAACATACCTGATTTTAGCAAAGCCAAAAAATCTAGTAAGTTCAACTGGTCCTCACCAAAAATAGTTCCCATCTCTTCTAGCAAGTGACAAAAAGCTGACCAAACCTGTTCGTGTTGATCTTGCTCTGCTTCGGTAGCGTCCTGACTGATTTGAGTCATATTTGACGGTAAGTCAACCTGCTCCAAGAAAACGAGCAACTTATCTAGAAGGCTACTCCCTTTTTGCTGACGTGCCTTAAAAAAGACCTGTAGGGGAGTCATCAATTGCTGACGAAGTTGATTCAGACTTTCAAAATCATATTTTCCATTTTTACTAACCGTAAAATCTGTCGTAAAGGCTTTTTGCCCCTTGATATCTGCGTAGGTAACATAGTGCTCAAAGCGGTCGAGTGCCTCTTGGTCTACCTGACCATAAAGTCCTGTCTTAAAGAGATTGATGACATCTTCTGCACGGTAATTATAACGTTTAACACGTTCCAAAGCATCCATAAAGTTGACCAAAGGATGGTGAGCCATAGACTCTGCCTTACCAAAATAATAAGGAATATCAAATCGTTGAAAGATATTTCCAACTTGAAGTTTGTAGGAATCCACATCTCCTAACAAGACCAAAATATCTTTGTAACGCACCCCATCTGCCAATAACTGGCGAATCTGACGTGCCACGGCAGTGACCTCTTCTTTCTGGTTGACTACATCCCAGATCTGAATGCGCTCTTTGGCAGAAGCGCTCAGCAATTTGTCCGTTTGGCTAAAATCATGCCGACTCTCTAAAAGAGATGTCAGCTCTGAAAAAGCACTTGTCTTTTCATTACCTAGGCTTACAAACTCTGGTTTGGTCTTAAAACGCCCCGCCAATTCTTTTAGAAAATCAAGCGGTGCCTGATAGACATTGCCATAGGTTAAATTAGATTTGTATGCCTTTTGACTCGCATAAGTTCCTATAATCACTTGAGAACACTTGACCTCTAATAAGCGTAGAAGCTCATCTTCCTCGGCTGAAAATCGGGTAAAGCCATCAATGACTAAGACACAATGTGACAGAGACGCATCCAAGCTCCCTGATTCAATGGCTTGAGAAAAAAATGCCAATTTTGACTGATTCTCAAAGTCAGATTGACGCAAATAGTCTTCAACAGCCGTCAATATCGTTACCAAATCAGAGGCTTTTTCTGGTTCACCCATATCCTCTAGGTCCAGAGCTGTCAGGCGAGCTGTTTTTAATTCCTTATAAAGGTCCACCAATTGCTTGATAAAAGCGTTGTCCTGTCTAAGGCGTCCATAAAGTTTAAGACTATTATCAGGAAGGGCATTTAGCACCTTGTAAAAAATCATAGACAAGCCGGTGTCATCCAAAGCTTGTTTGGGCACTTGCTTTTCTAAGACAAAATAGCGCGCCATCTGTGCAAAGCGCGTGATTGTAATGTCAAATGAAGCACGCTGGCTTAAATTTTCTAACACCTTACGCTCTTTTTCAAAAGACAATGAGTTTGGTGCAATATAAAAAACACGCTTCCCATCAGCAGCCGCTGCCTGTGCTTCTTGAGCTAGAATCTGCGTCATGTCTTGGGAAAGGTCTGTATAAAGTAATCGCATGCGTTCCTCCTTGTAGAATATCGTCCTTTTATTATAACATGAAAAAGAGCAAGCTAGCCCTATTCACTAACCTTGCTCTTTTCCACTAGTTTATAAGTAAACGTCAAATCCTCTCTCAACAAGGCTTTCACACGACAGAATTGATTGACATAGCCCAAGATAGCCTCTTTCTTCTGTTCAGTCAAATCATCAGCAATCTCAATGACAAACTCAAAATGCCCTTCATCATAAGAAATAGCAAGTTCTGTCTGTACAGTTTCCTTTTTCTCATAGCGTTTATAGTAGCCTTGAATACACATGGTAACACAAGACCCCAAAGCAATAACCAAAAGACTCATAGGTGTTTCACCCTCTTGAGTGTCACCGAAAGTCTCCACAGCTTGACCGTAGCCTACTGATGTGGCATGGTAAAGCTTATCTCCTTTAATTTGTGATTGATACATGTCATCCTCCTTGATCTGATATCCATCAGCATACTAAAGTCTGGTACTTTAATCAAGTCATTAGCACACCTACCTTTGGACGATTTCTTAAATCCAAAGATAAAAGAAAACAACCACAAAACAAAAATCTCAAAGCTTCTATCTTTTACTAGAGTGACTGTAACTTTTTGCTCGCAAGTCACTGAAAATACAAAAAGTTGAAGAGTCTGGTTTAAAAGCAACCTTCTCTTCAACCTCAAATGGCTAAAACTGCAAATTTTTTAGCTAGACTTATTCTACAACAAGGTAGCCATCAGTATCTGTTGTATAGCTAACCCCATCACGTTCAAAGCATTGGCCTTTGATGATATTTCCTGCTTCATCAGTAAACATTATTTTTCCATCATAGGTAAATGAACCATTTTTTGATTGCGAACCGTCCTCAAAGAAGTACAAATCCTGCCCTTTGATTGTTTGACGTCCAGTCACCTTTTGGCCATCTAGACCGACATAGTACCAAATATCACTACCCTCTGGTTTAACAAAATCATCATAAACACGTTTTCCTAAGGGATTGTAAAAATACTCTTTGCCATTATACTGCTTAATAGATGGACTATAGGCTCTCGCAAACTTACCAAATAATTTTGAATAATCGCCATCAAATGGTGAAAGAATACCATTTTAACCAACCGTATAATAGTTCCCTTCAAAGAAAATAATATCTGACTCCGTCAAAGAATTATATCTTGAATCATTACCAGTACCATAAATAGAATAATTACCGGACTCATCAGTTTCTAAATAAACGCTAGGAAAGTCCAAAAAGTTTTTTCTAGTTAGATAACGTCCTGATATGATATAACCATTTGAATCAAATTGATAAAGGTCATACCAATCATAACCTGGTACTTTCATGAGATAGACAGCATATACAAGAGCGCCCACTTTATCGGTATCTACATCTGTATAAGGTTTTTCATCACCTTTTATTTGGACACCAGTCTTTTTATCAAAATAATACTCTACACCATCGACCACATAATAACCTTTAGCTTTTTCACCCGTTTCAGTGATATAGTACCATCTATATTTCTTGCCAGTTGAAGCATAATGCACTGAACCCTGAAAAACACTAGTTGCTTCACGACTATCGTAAGCAACACTCACAAAACGATTGTTTGAAACGCGCTCCCCAGTATCTCCGTCATAATAGTACTCTTTACCATCTTCTGCGATAGCAAAGTCACCCTTTACCTGAACCCCATCCTGATCAAAAAAGTAAACTTTTCCATCCTCAGCTGTGTAAGTCCCTGTAACTACATGTCCCTCAGCATCAACATAATAATAGTAATGGCGTGTCTCTGGCTCAGAATAACGTTCTTTCTTTACAGTGGAGCCATTAACCTCTACTAAATCAAATCCAAGGTATAATTTGACCTCGTAAGGGATTTCGATAAACTGGCTTGTTAATCGTTGGCCTGTCTGAGCATCGTAGTAGTAGAAGTCAAATTTTCCCTTTTCCGTCGCAAAATGTCCTTTTACTTGGCGACCATCTTCGTCAAAATAAAGGTCCTGACCATTAATGGTTTGTCTACCTGTAACTTTCTGACCTTGAGCATCGACGTAATACCAAGTCGCACCGCCATCTTCTGTCACAAAATCATTACTTACTCGTTGGCCAGTATGACCATCATAGTAGTACTCTTTACCATCTTCTGCAGTAGCAAATTTCCCCTTAGATTGATAACCATCTTGATCAAAGAAATAGGTTTGGCCATCAATTTGAGTTGTTCCTACTGCTTTCTGACCATCTTGATTATAATAAAGCCACTGGTCTCCTGATTTCACAAAGCCTTGCTCTTGAGTATCTCGAGAAACAAGCTTAGCTGCCTCTGTTTCTTCCGTCGGTACTGAAGCAGTTTTAGCATCAGTGACTTCCTGGCTAGTCTCTGTCTCCTCTTCAGAAAGGACTGTCACTGGAGCTTGACTAGTCTCTTGTGCTAGGTCAGTTATTTCAGTCACTTGACCTTGAGTTTCAACACTTGTCTCGTTACTAACCTCAACTTCCTCTGTTGTCACAACTGCTTCAATCTGAGGCTCTCCCACCTCATCGGCTGAAACAGTAAGCTGATTTGCTGCTAGGATTAGACTAGATGTACTAATAACCAAAGGTAGCAAATACCGGTATCCATACTTCTTTGACATTTTAATCTCCTTTTAAATATTCTGTTATCATTTTACAAGATAGTAATCTTTCTGTCGATATCCTATAACTATAATTAGTTATCGTTAATCATTTTAATAGATATCTCTTTCGAACAAAAATGATAAAAGTAAACAGAGGCTCGCTAAATAGTCAAAAACGCTTCAAAGGTAACATCCCCGTAGATTAGATCGTTAAAAATAAGATTTTAGCAATAACGTCTCAAAATTTTCATTACTTACTCTTTTTAATAAAAGACTAACCATAAAACCAAAAAAACTCCAATCTTCTATCTCTTTTTTGAGTGGTTGAGCGTTTTTGCTCACTTTATTTTGTAAATTATCATATAATAAAAGAAATAACTTTGGAGATAATTATGAAAACAGACAAACTTAGAGAGAGCCAACATATCGACGATCGTCGTGGACAAACTAGCTCTCAAAATAACTACACCAATGCTTCTAATCCACTTTTTTCTGCCCTCTTTTCACGCTTAGGATGGAAAGGTAAGCTCATTCTTGTCCTCGTTCTAGTCGCTTTCGGAGGTATTTCTGGTTTGGGAGGGCTTTTAGGTAGCAACTCGAGTAGCCCACAATCAGTCACTAGTCATCAAACCACCTCTCAATCCAGCCAAGCAACTGATCAAGAGGCTCAATTTCTCAGCAAAGTCCTAGCTTCGACAGAAGATTTTTGGAGTCAGGAGTTTCAGAAGAACGGTCGTCAGTACGATTTTCCAACCATGGTTTATTACACTGACAGTGTCCAAACGGCATGCGGACAAGGCTCAGCACAAGCTGGACCTTTCTACTGTTCAGGAGACCAAAAGATTTATATCGACTTGTCCTTTTATCGTGAGTTAGGTGACAAATACGGTGCCAAGGGGGATTTCGCCATGGCTTACGTTGTCGCTCACGAAGTCGGACACCACATTCAAGAAGAGCTAGGTATCATGTCTCAATATAATAAACAAAGACAAGGACTGTCAGAAAAAGAAGCTAACGCACTCAATGTCCGACTTGAATTACAAGCAGACTACTATGCTGGCGCTTGGGCAAAATATGTCCAAGACAACAAACTCCTTGATACAGATGACATCCAAGAAGCCATGACCGCTGCCCACGCAGTTGGCGATGATACCTTGCAAAAGCAGGCTTACGGCAGAACCATACCAGACAGCTTCACTCATGGCACCTCAAAACAACGCCAAACTTGGTTTAACCGTGGCTATCAATACGGTGATATTCAACATGGTGATACGTTTAATAGTAATATCTAAGCAAAAATCCTACCACATATTATTGGTAGGATTTTTTTGTTATCGGACTTGAGCCCCTGTTTTTTCTTCTAGAGCTTTAGTGATTTTTTCCATGTATTTGGCAACTTCTTCGTCTGTGAGGTTGTCTGCTGGATTTTGGAAAGTGAGGCTGTAAGCCATTGATTTCTTGCCAGCTTCGATATTGGCACCTGCATAAACGTCAAAGAGTTTGATAGATGTCAAGCGTTTCACACCTGCTGACTGGATGGCATCCACGATAGCTTGGTGGCTCGTTTCCTTGTTCAATAGCAGAGCGATGTCACGCGAAACAGCTGGGAACTTGGTGATTTCCACAAAGGCAGAGGCTGGCTCAAGCGCTGCTTCAATAGCTGTTACATTAAGCTCAGCGACATAAGTTTCTGGAATGCTGTAATCTTTAGCGGTTTGTGGGTGAACTTGACCCACAAAACCAAGCACCTGACCATCACGTTCGATACGGGCTGTACGACCTGGGTGCATGCTAGCCAGACCTTTTTCAGCCACATAAGTCACATCAAGTCCAAGCTTATCAAAGACTAACTCAAGGATACCTTTAGCATAGAAGAAATCAACTGGTGTCGCTGGAGTTTGGAAATCTTTTTCAGCGACCAAACCAGATATGGCAAAGGCAAAGGTATCAATCTCAGTTGGCAAGTCTTCTTTTGGATTGCCAGCTTGTTCGAATACTTTTCCGATTTCATAGATAGCAAGATTGCTTTGTTTACGCGCAACGTTGTAAGCAATGGTATCAAGCATACCGGAAACCACGTTCTGACGAAGGGCAGAGCGTTCCACTGACATTGGCCACATGAGCTCAGTGATATTGCTTGGTGCAAGGTTGAACTCAATCGCTTTTTCAGGCGTTGTCAAAGCGTATGAGATGATTTCA
The DNA here is from genome assembly GCF_016908655.1 of Streptococcus saliviloxodontae. GTDB lineage: Bacteria > Bacillota > Bacilli > Lactobacillales > Streptococcaceae > Streptococcus > Streptococcus saliviloxodontae. Next base: position 14,961 of record NZ_JAFBEI010000024.1, on the reverse strand, counting down.
GTCAAGCCAGCTCCCTCAGCAATGCTGCGCACTTTACGACGAAGGGCTTGGGTTGCAGTCAATTCACCTGCTGTTCCAGCTGCTTCTGGAAGAGTTGTTGGAAGCTTATCATAACCGTAGATACGAGCAATTTCTTCCACCAAGTCAGCCTGAATAGCAATATCCCAACGACGACGTGGTACTGAAACAGTGAATTTTTCCTCATTGCCAGCAAGACCGAAACCAAGTTTGGCAAAGACATCTTCGATATCAGCAAATGTCAATTCAGTTCCCAAACGAACGTTGACATAGTCAAGACTTGTTGAGACCTCAACTGGTTCAGTAGGAACGTGACCAGCTTGAACACGACCAGAGAGAACCTCTCCACCAGCCAATTCTTGCAACATAGCAGCTGCAAAGTCGAGGGCTTCTGTTACTGTGGCATAGTTGATACCTTTTTCAAAACGTGATGAACTTTCTGAACGAAGGTTGAGACGACCGCTTGTTTTACGGATTGATTTTCCTTCAAATACCGCAGCTTCAAGAACAACATTCTTAGATGAAGCATCAATTTCAGTCGATTGACCACCCATAACACCTGCAAGGGCAACTGGTTTGTCAGCAACTGTAATGACGATATCTTCTGCAGTCAAGTCGCGTTCTTCACCGTCAAGTGTTACCAATTTTTCACCGTCACGCGCATCACGAGCCACGATTTTATTCCCTTCAAACTTATCAAAGTCAAAGGCATGCATTGGTTGTCCGAAATAGAGAAGAACATAGTTGGTCACGTCAACAACGTTGTTGATTGGACGGATACCAGCATTCATGAGTTTGTTTTGCAACCACTGTGGACTTGGTGCGATGGTCACATTTTCCACGATACGGCTAGCATAAGTGTAAACCTTGTCGCTTTCGATTGCCACTTCCAAGACATCGCTTGCAGCTTTGCCATTTTCAGTAAGAGATTTCTCAGGGAAGTTGACTGACTTGCCGTAGATGGCAGCCACTTCGTGGGCTACACCACGCATTGAAAGAGCATCCGCACGGTTTGGTGTGATTGAAAGCTCGATGATTTCGTCATCAAGGTCAAGGTATTTGAAAATCTCATCTCCAGGGACAGCATCTTCTGGCAAGATTTGGATACCATCTGAAAATTCTTTTGGAATGATTGACTCAGGAAGGCCAAGCTCTTGGAGGGAGCAAATCATACCGAGTGATTCCATACCACGGATTTTACCTTTTTTGATTTTATAATTGTCAGCGATACGAGCACCTGGCACTGCCACGATAACCTTGATTCCAGCTGTTACGTTTGGTGCACCGCAGACGATTTGACGAAGCTCATCATCACCAGTGTCTACTTGGCAAAGGTGCAAGTGTGTTTCTGGCACATCTTCACAAGAAACCACATGTCCGACTACTAATTTTGACAGACCTTCAGCTGGGACTTCAACACCCTCAACCTCAATACCTGTCGTTGACATTTTTTCAGCCAAATCAGCTGATGGCACATCGATGTCCACCAACTCTTTTAGCCATTGATATGATACTAACATCTTCTTCCTCTTTTTTGTTTTTGATATGTATTAATTCAGTTTTTTCTTGAGCAACCAATCAAGATCTATCTTGTCTTCTGAAACGGGAAAGGCGTGCTCGGCGAATTTTTCAAAACCATACTTGGCATAAAAGGCCTGTGCTTTGAAATTCTTCTCCCAGACACCTAACCAAGCCCAGGTAAAGCCTCTTTCTTGCGCTAATTGCAGCGCATACTCAAAGAGTTTTTTCCCTAGACCATGCCCTTGAAAAGCCTGAAGAATATAGATTCGTTGAATTTCAAAACTATTTTCCAACTCCTGCTCCGTCTGAGCAGCACCCCAGTTAATCTTAAGAAAGCCTGCCAGCTGACCGTCGACCTTGACAAAATAATGCTCTGACTCTGGGTGACCTAACTCAGCTACCAAAGTCTCCTCTGAGTAGGCGGTTTGGTAGTAATGCTCCAGCTGATCTGGTGTATTGTCATGGGCAAAGGTTTCTGTAAAACTGTCCATGGCTAATTGACGCAAGTCCTTGACCTGATTAGTTGCTATTTTTTCAACGGTGATAACTGCCATTTTACTTGAATTGTTGACTGAAGCGGACATCACCTTGGTAGAAGCCGCGAATGTCATTGATACCATAACGAAGCATGGCGATACGTTCTTGACCTAGACCAAAGGCAAAACCTGAAAACTCTTCTGAGTCAACACCAGACATTTCCAAGACCTGCGGGTGAACCATACCAGCTCCGAGAATTTCAATCCAGCCAGTTTTCTTGCAGACGTTACAGCCAGCACCACCACATTTGAAACATGACACGTCAACCTCTACTGATGGCTCTGTAAATGGGAAGTAAGATGGACGAAGACGGATTTTGCGGTCTTCACCGAACATTTTCTTGATAATCATCTCAAGCGTCCCTTTAAGGTCTCCCATTGAAATGTTTTTCCCGACAACAAGCCCTTCAATTTGGTGGAATTGGTGCGAGTGAGTGGCATCATCTGTATCACGACGGAACACACGCCCTGGTGAGACCATCTTAAGAGGACCTTTGCTGAAATCATGTTGGTCAAGCGTACGAGCTTGGACAGGACTGGTGTGCGTACGAAGTAAGATTTCTTCTGTGATGTAGAAAGTGTCCTGCATGTCACGAGCTGGGTGATCTTTTGGAAGATTCATGCGCTCAAAGTTATAGTAGTCTTTTTCAACCTCAAAACCATCAACGATTTGGAAGCCCATTCCTAGGAAAATGTCTTCGATTTCTTCAGATGTTTGTGTCAAGACATGACGGTGACCAACGGCAACCTGACGTCCTGGAAGGGTAACATCCAAACTCTCTGCATCAAGTTGGGCTTGGATTTTAGCCTCTTCGACCAATTTGGCTGTCTCTTCAAAGGCTTGCGTCAAAACGTCACGCACTTCGTTAACCATTTTACCAATTTTTGGACGTTCCTCGTTCGAGAGATCTTTCAATCCTTTCAAAAGATCCGTCAAAGAGCCTTTTTTACCAAGAACTGAGACACGCAAGTCTTGGAGTTCCTTGGCATGCTCTCCAGTCATTTCTTTCAACTTAGCCTGGGTTGAGATTCTCAACTCTTCTAATTGTGCTTGTAAATCCATAAATTAAGCTACAAAGCCCTATACAGTATCAAGCTGACCTCACCTTAATACTAGCTCGGGCCTGTTTGGTCATGATATAACCAAACATTCCTTTCTATTTAGTCTCTTAAACTCTCGTTATGTTGAACAGTTGGGTAAAACAAAATACCACATACCAACACTTCCTAATCGGAGCGTTGACACGCGGTACCATCCGTTTTTATTTGCAAAAGCAAACCTTAATTCCCTAGCCTACACAAGAGTGAATTCACCAATTTTTCCTTGAGGGGACTTCCAGTCACGGCCCCCACTCCCTGTCAATTGCCAAAAGGTTACTAGTCTCTCAAGCTCTATTCAATTACTGACTATTTTACCAAAAAATAGCAGAGCTTTCAACGAAAATAAAAGAAAAACTGCCCAAAGACAGTTTTCAAGGGTTTTATTAAGGTTTGATGCGGTGCAACATACGTGGGAATGGAATAGCTTCACGGATGTGTTTTGTACCAGCAACGAAAGTTACCATACGTTCCAAACCAAGACCAAATCCACAGTGTGGTACTGAACCATATTTACGAAGATCAAGATAGAAGTCGTAATCGGCTGGGTTAAGGCCTTCTTCGTCGATACGAGCCATCAACTTATCGTAATCGGTCTCACGCTCAGAACCACCGATGATTTCTCCATAACCTTCTGGCGCCAAAAGGTCAGCACAAAGCACACGCTCTGGGTTGCCTGGAACTGGTTTCATGTAGAAGGCTTTAAAGCTTGCTGGATAGTTGCAAACAAACGTTGGTACGCCAAAGTAGTTTGAAATCCATGTTTCGTGTGGAGAACCAAAGTCATCACCATGTTCTAAGTGTTCGTAATCTGCGTCTTCATCTGACTCATGATCTTGAAGAAGCGAAATCGCATCATCGTATGATACACGTTTAAATGGTTCAGCAACGTAGCGTTTAAGAGCATCCACATCACGCTCAAGGGTCTCAAGAGCTTGTGGTGCACGATCAAGAACACCTTGGATAAGGGCTTTAACGTAAGCCTCTTGAAGGTCAAGTGACTCATCGTGCGTCAGGAATGGGTACTCCGCATCCATCATCCAAAACTCAGTCAAGTGACGGCGTGTTTTTGATTTTTCCGCACGGAATACTGGACCAAAGTCATAGACACGACCAAGCGCCATGGCACCCGCTTCAAGATAAAGCTGACCAGACTGGCTAAGGAAAGCTGGGTTACCGAAATAATCTGTTTCAAATAGTTCTGTTGAATCTTCAGCAGCATTACTTGACAAGATTGGGCTATCAAACTTGATAAATCCATTTTTATCAAAGAATTCTGTTGATGCCATCAAGATAGCATTACGGATTTGCATGATAGCAACCTGACGACGTGAACGCAACCAAAGGTGGCGATTATCCATCAAGAAGTCTGTTCCATGCTCTTTTGGTGTGATTGGGTAGTCTTTTGATTCACCAATCACTTCAATATCAGTAATATCAAGCTCGTAACCAAACTTAGAACGTTCGTCAGCCTTAACAATACCTGTCACATAAACAGATGTTTCTTGGCTAAGACGTTTGATGGTATCAAATTTTTCAAGACCTGCTTCTTCACCATATTTCTCGATAAAGTTTGGTTTGAAGGCAACTCCTTGGAAAAAGGCAGAGCCATCACGAAGTTGAACAAAGGCAATTTTACCTTTGCCAGATTTATTGGCAACCCAAGCACCAATTGTGACTTCTTGGTCAACATATTGACTAACTTGGCTAATGGTTACTAATTTTCTAGACATAATTTCTCTTTTCTTAGGTTATTTAGTTTGTCTGAACAAATCCTTCCAAAGACTGCTCAGCTTATTTTTCCATAAAGACATGAAGTCTGCGAACGGCTTCTTTAAGTGTGTCCAAATCAGTCGCATAGCTGAGACGAACATTTTCAGGAGCTCCAAATCCTGCCCCTGTAACAAGGGCAACGCCTACTTCTTCTAAAATGGCTGTGGTGAAGGCTGTCACATCTGTATAGCCTTTCATCTCCATGGCCTTAGTGACATTTGGGAAGAGATAAAAAGCTCCCTGTGGTTTAACGACTTCAAAGCCTGGCACATCGTTAAGAAGAGGGTAGATGGTATTGAGACGCTCTTCAAAGGCTTGACGCATGGTTTCGACGGCATCTTGTGGACCAGTAAAGGCTTCAATGGCAGCATACTGAGCTACTGTCGTTAGGTTAGAAGTTGTTTGACCGATGATTTTGCTCATGGCACCGATGATTTCTGGGTCTCCTACAGCAAATCCCACACGCCAACCAGTCATTGAGTAGGCTTTAGCAACACCATTGACCACAATTGTCTGCTGGCGAATGGCCTCAGATAAGCTTGAAATTGGAGTGAAAGTCGCACCATTATAAACCAGACGACCGTAGATATCATCCGCCAAAATCAAGATGTCATGCTCAACAGCCCAATTGCCAATAGCTTCCAACTCCTCATGCCCATAGACCATACCTGTTGGATTTGATGGTGAGTTAAGTAAGACAACTTTAGTCTTATCTGTACGTGCTGCTTCTAATTGCTGAGCTGTCACTTTGAAGTGATTTTCTTCCGTCGCCTTAACAAAGACTGGAACGCCTTCATTCATCTTGATTTGGTCAGCGTAAGATACCCAGTAAGGTGTCGGAATGATTACCTCATCACCAGGATTAATAACTGCCGCAAAGAAAGCATAGAGGATAAACTTAGCACCTGTCGCTGCCACTACTTGGTTAGGCGCAACAGAGTAGCCATAAAAATTCTCCATATAAGTGTTGACAGCAGCCTTGAGCTCAGGCAAACCTGAAGCTACAGTGTAGAAACTAGCACTACCATCCACAATCGAGCGGGTCGCTGCTTCTTGAATATTTTTAGGAGTTACAAAATCTGGCTCTCCCAAAGTCAAACTTAAAATGTCACGCCCTTGCGCTTTTAACGCCTTAGCACGAGCACCAGCAGCCAAAGTCACTGATTCTTCCATTTCTAAAACACGATTAGATAATTTTGTCATAAGTCCTCCTCATCGCTATCATCAACAACTCACCTATGTTTTCCTGTATCCTAGCTCACTAAGTCTCCTGTTTGAAAGTTAATTGTATAGTAGGTTGTTCCAGACTTAACTTGCCAAACAGGTGTCTCTCCTTGAATTCCGAAGGTTACACGGTCAACAGATTTGGCTCCCTGACGCTTTGCAATAGACTTAGCTTTCGATTCACTAATACCATCGCTAAGCTTATAAACGTAAACATGCGAGTTATCAGATCCAACAGAGACAACCATCTCACGTCCCTTTTTATCAGTTCCAAAGAGAGAATAGTAAGTATCGTCTCCTGTAAACAGTTGAAACTTTCCAAGTTCGTCCATATCTGAGTACCGCTTAGCCACTTGAATGGCTTCTTGCCTTGCTTGAATTCGTGGAAGACTAGCAATATAGGTTACAGTTAGTGTAGAAATCAACAGAACCAAAAGGACCAAACCCGTTCCAACTAAGACTTGCATTTTTGTACTGAGATAAAATCGTTTCATGATACCATCCTTCTACACATTGATTATTCTATTATATCAGAAAATGGGAAACTTCTGACATGATTTCTTCAAATTTTTGGACAGAAATCTGTTCGTCTTGCCCCAAGGCCTCACGAATCAAATGACTGTAAGAACGATTGACAGCTCTGCTATCTAATAAAAGAACTGCTGACTCTTGCTTATCTCTACGGCTACTACGTCCCATCGCTTGCTTCAAGCGTAATAACATGACAGGCAGGCTATAGTCGTAAAAGGGTGATTTTTGTTCATTAACTAAGGTTTGGTTGATTTTTTGAACAAAATAGTCGCTCGGATTATCAAACGGAAGACGACAAATGACCAAAATCATTTGGTCATGGTCGATAAAGTCAACCCCTTCCCAAAATGAGCCCGTTCCAAGAAGAAGATTGACTTCTCCTCTATCAAAGCGTTTTTTGATATTCGTCGCTTTACCATTTTTATCTTGCGTAAGGTGTGCAACTTCTAGTTGATCAAGCTGATCTGATATTGAAAGCATTGATTGTTTTGATGTAAAAAGAACCAAGGTAGGCTTTTCAAAACTAGCTAAAACTGTTAATCGCTGTACCAAGGACTCTTCATAAGCTGATTGATCGGATTTATCCGGTGATGGCATCGATGCATCAATCCAAAGCTTTTGATCTTTTGATTGAGTAGCTGGCAGACTTGTCATCACATACTCTTCATACCCCAACAGACTGGCTAAACTAACGGTCGGACTGATCTCCAAGGTTGCAGAAACAAACAAGGTTCGACAAGTTTCAGGAAGCAAAGTTGATAGTCGCATCAACTGCGGTTGCGCCGCCTGCAACACGGTCTGACGTTTATCCAAGGAGATTGCTGACTCAATCCAATACTGATCAAAGCGAGATTGACAGATCTTACTGAGATCTTCGTAAAAATAACCTTCTTGATAAAGCGCTGCGACATTTTCACTTAAATCAGCTATCAACTCAGGGCTAACCTCTGCTTGGTGTTGGTGATGGAAACGCTGAGCTAAATAGCTCAATTGAAATTGAATAGTCTCCAGCAAGCGGGTCACCAAAAGGTCTTTAGATTGCTTGAGTTGCTCTTCTATCCAGAGAACTGCTTGGTTTAGATTAAGTTGACTACGTGAAAAGGTTTCTAATGCAGGGAAAATCTTCTGTGCCTCATCGACAACCAAGACCCTATTCGTTAAAAAAGTAGGATCATCCTCTACTCTTGTCAAAAGGTAGGCATGATTGGTAATCAAGAGACGGCTAAATTTGGCTTTCCGATAAGTCTTCTCCCAAAAATCACAATCCTTAAAGGGCGACTTATCATCAAGTTCACCGTCATGACGAATATAGTCAAAAAAGGATTCAAACCGTTGTTGCTGCTTGATTTCATCAAGATCCCCAGTATCAGTCTCGAGGAGCCATACCAAAATTTGCATTTTATAGCGATTGATTAGGCGGTTTTGATCTACTTGGTCCAAAAGTTTTTGAAAGGCATCCAATTTAATATAATTGGCAGGCCCTTTCAAGCTATGACAAGACGTTTGAAACACCTCTGCTATCGCAGCTGCCTCTTTGGCCATAATCTGATCCTGTAAGAGTTTCGTCGGTACGGAGACGACTAACTGCGAAGTATCTGGTTGCGATAATAAACTCAATAAGTAGGCATAGGTCTTACCCAAGCCTGCTTGAGCTTGAATAAAGTGTGGCTTTAAGCCAACTTCTTGGGAGACAGATTGGGCAAAACTTGCTTGTTGAGGACGAGGCTCTAAGCCAAGTAAAGCCATATTGGTCTCAAAACTAATCGAAAAGTGCCTTTCTTCTCTTTCTGGCTGATCCTGCTTTAGGAGAATATCACCAACCTCTAGATAATCATGTGGGGTTTCTGTCTCAGCCAAAGCTTGATCAATGACCATCCGCGTCTCAAAGAGAAGGCTGTCAGCAAAACGAGACAGAACCCGTAGGGTTTGATGAGGCAAAGCCTTTATTTTTTCTTGTAATTTCAAAAATAGCTGAGCTGTAGCATAAGCGTCGCTAATAGCCGTATGCGCTTCTTCTAGCTCTAACGATAAGTGCTCTGCTAATTGCCCTAAGTTATATTTTTCAAAACCAGGATAAAAAATCTGGCTCAACTCGACGGTATCAATCCTCGGGGTCCTCAACTCGAACCCTTCCATAAAGAGCTCCTCTGCCAGCAGATTGGCATCAAATTTGACATTGTGGGCAACAAAAATACAATCTTCAATCAACTGATAGATATCTTTAGCAACTTGTGAAAATTCAGGTGCCTTTGCGAGCTGCTGATCTGTAATCCCAGTCAAGGATACAATGTGGTCGCTGAGCGTTTGATGGGGGTTAATATCTGTTTGATATGTTTTTACAATGCGATCGTTTTCAATAATCACAATTCCAACTTGAATAATTCGTGCTGTTGCAGAAGCCCCCGTCGCTTCTAAGTCAACAACAGCGTATTTTCTAGAAACCTTGTCCGTCATAATAGTCCAATTATACCATGTTAGCTCCAATCGCTACAAGTAAAAAGAAGAAGCTGGGATAAAGTCCCAACTTCTTCTTGATTTTATCACGTGATAGACAAGGCAACCACAAGTACATGAAAAGGATTGTTCTTATAGGCTTATTGAATGCTTGGTGTTAGTCTTCATTGCCTTCATCTTTTTTGCGCTTGCGAGCAAAGAGGCTTGCAAAGAGCAATCCAGCTCCAAGGTAACCTGCTAGTCGTGACTCTTCCTCACCTGTTCTTGGAAGCTTAGAAGAATGTTTCGCATTTGGTGTTGCTGATGTTGACAAATGATGACTTGAATCACTTGTTATCTCAGAGACTGACTCACTTAACGATTCTGAAACGGACTCGCTCATCGATTCTGATAACGACTCGCTCAGTGATTCGGATATCGATTCACTTGTTGACTCGGAAACCGATTCGCTTAGCGATTCTGACACGGATTCGCTTAACGACTCGGAAATGGACTCACTTAACGATTCTGAGACGGATTCGCTTAACGATTCGGAAATTGACTCACTTAACGATTCTGAAACCGATTCGCTGGTTGACTCGCTAGTTGATTCAGAAATTGATTCACTCAAGGACTCGGACACTGATTCGCTCAACGATTCCGAAATTGACTCACTCAAGGACTCGGAGACGGACTCGCTCAAGGATTCTGATACCGATTCACTTGTGGACTCGGAAACGGACTCACTTATTGATTCGGAGACGGATTCACTCAACGATTCTGAAACCGATTCGCTGGTTGACTCGCTAGTTGATTCAGAAATTGATTCACTCAAGGACTCAGATACTGATTCGCTTTGTGACTCGGACAAGGATTCACTTGTTGACTCGGAAACGGACTCACTCAACGATTCTGAGACGGATTCGCTTAGGGATTCAGACACTGATTCGCTCAAGGACTCAGATACTGATTCACTTAGCGATTCGGAAACGGACTCACTCAAGGATTCTGAAACCGATTCACTTAACGATTCTGAAACGGACTCGCTCAATGACTCTGACACTGACTCACTTAAGGACTCGGAAACGGATTCGCTCAACGATTCTGAGACGGACTCGCTCAATGACTCTGACACTGACTCACTTAACGATTCTGAAACCGATTCGCTGGTTGACTCGCTAGTTGATTCAGAAATTGATTCACTCAAGGACTCAGATACTGATTCACTTGTGGACTCGGAGACGGATTCACTTAATGACTCGGAGATGGATTCACTCAGCGATTCTGAAACGGACTCACTTGTGGACTCGGAGACGGATTCGCTGGTTGACTCTGAGACTGACTCACTTATTGATTCTGAAACCGATTCACTTGTCGACTCGGAGACGGACTCGCTTAGCGATTCTGAAACCGATTCGCTTAGAGACTCAGATACTGATTCACTTAGCGATTCTGACACTGATTCGCTCAACGATTCTGAAACGGACTCGCTCAACGATTCTGAGACGGACTCGCTCAACGATTCTGAGACGGACTCGCTTAACGATTCTGAGATGGATTCACTTGTCGACTCGGAAATGGACTCACTTAGCGATTCTGAGATTGACTCACTTAAGGATTCTGAAACCGATTCACTTAGCGATTCTGAGATGGATTCACTTGTTGACTCGGAAACCGATTCACTTAAGGATTCGGAAATGGATTCGCTGAGGGATTCAGATACTGATTCGCTTAATGATTCTGAAACTGATTCACTTGTGGACTCTGAGACCGATTCGCTCAGAGATTCTGAGACGGAGTCACTCAATGATTCTGAAACCGACTCACTCAAGGACTCTGACACGGAGTCACTGATTGATTCTGAAACTGACTCGCTCAACGATTCGGAGACGGAGTCGCTTAATGACTCTGACACTGACTCACTCAATGACTCAGATACGGATTCGCTGGTTGACTCTGAAATTGACTCACTCAAGGACTCGGAGACCGATTCACTCAATGATTCTGAAACTGATTCACTGATCGATTCAGACACCAATTCGCTTAACGATTCTGAAATTGACTCACTCAATGATTCGGAAACAGATTCGCTTAACGACTCGGAAACCGATTCACTTGTAGACTCAGATACTGACTCGCTTAGGGATTCTGAGACGGATTCACTTGTTGATTCAGACACCGATTCGCTTAACGATTCCGATACTGATTCGCTTAAGGATTCGGAGACGGATTCACTCATCGATTCTGAAATTGACTCGCTAGTTGATCCAGAAATGGATTCGCTTAAGGATTCGGAGACGGATTCACTCATCGATTCTGAAATTGACTCGCTCAAGGATTCGGAAACAGATTCGCTTTGTGACTCTGACAAGGATTCGCTCAATGATTCTGAGATTGATTCACTTGTTGATTCGGAAACGGATTCACTTTGTGACTCGGACACTGACTCACTTAATGATTCTGAAACTGACTCGCTCATTGATTCTGAAAGTGACTCGCTCAAGGATTCTGAAACTGATTCACTCAATGACTCGGAGACGGACTCACTTAGCGATTCAGATACTGATTCGCTCAATGACTCGGAAACTGATTCACTCAAGGATTCTGAAACTGACTCGCTTAGCGATTCTGAAACGGATTCACTTGTCGACTCAGAAATTGACTCGCTTAACGATTCTGAGACGGACTCGCTTAACGACTCTGAAATTGACTCGCTTAATGACTCGGATATCGATTCACTTAGGGATTCGGAAACGGACTCGCTTAACGACTCGGAAACCGATTCACTCAGCGATTCTGAAACGGATTCACTTAACGATTCCGATACTGATTCGCTAAGGGATTCTGAGATTGATTCACTTGTTGACTCGGACACTGATTCGCTTGTTGATTCAGAAATTGATTCACTTGTTGACTCAGAAACTGATTCGCTTTGTGACTCGGATACTGACTCACTCAATGATTCGGAAACGGATTCGCTTTGTGACTCTGATAAGGATTCACTCAAGGACTCAGATACTGATTCACTTGTGGACTCGGACACTGATTCACTCAGCGATTCTGAAATGGACTCACTTGTGGACTCGGAGACGGATTCGCTGGTTGACTCTGAGACTGACTCACTTATTGATTCTGAAACCGATTCACTTGTCGACTCGGAGACGGACTCGCTTAGCGATTCTGAAACCGATTCGCTTAGAGACTCAGATACTGATTCACTTAGCGATTCTGACACTGATTCGCTCAACGATTCTGAAACTGACTCGCTCAATGACTCTGAAATTGATTCACTTGTCGACTCAGAAACAGATTCGCTTTGTGACTCTGACAAGGATTCGCTCAATGATTCTGAGATTGATTCACTTGTTGATTCGGAAACGGATTCGCTTTGTGACTCTGAGACTGACTCACTGAGGGATTCAGAAATTGATTCACTTGTTGACTCAGACACGGATTCACTCAATGATTCTGACACGGACTCACTTAGTGACTCTGACAAGGATTCACTTAGCGATTCTGACACGGAGTCACTGATTGATTCAGATACTGATTCACTTAGCGATTCGGAAACGGACTCACTCAAGGATTCGGAAACCGATTCACTTAACGATTCTGAAACTGATTCGCTAGTTGATTCAGAAATTGATTCACTTGTCGACTCAGAAACAGATTCGCTTTGTGACTCTGACAAGGATTCACTCAATGATTCAGAAACTGATTCGCTTGTTGACTCGGATACTGACTCGCTCAACGATTCAGAAATTGACTCACTCAATGACTCAGATACTGATTCGCTTTGTGACTCGGACAAGGATTCACTTAAGGATTCGGAAACTGACTCGCTCAATGATTCTGATACCGATTCACTCAATGACTCGGAAACGGACTCACTTATTGATTCGGAGACGGACTCGCTCAAGGACTCGGACACTGATTCGCTTTGTGACTCTGATAAGGATTCACTCAATGACTCGGAAACGGATTCGCTTAGCGATTCTGAGACGGATGCACTTAACGACTCGGAAATTGACTCACTCAATGATTCGGAAGCTGATTCACTTAGGGACTCGGAGACGGACTCACTCAATGATTCTGAGATTGATTCACTTGTTGACTCGGAAACGGACTCGCTCAACGATTCGGAAATTGACTCACTCAATGACTCGGAAATGGATTCATTTGTTGATTCAGACACCGATTCACTTAACGATTCCGATACTGATTCGCTTAGGGATTCTGAGATTGATTCACTTGTTGACTCGGAAATGGATTCACTTAGCGATTCTGAGACGGACTCACTTGTGGATTCTGAGACGGATTCGCTTAGAGACTCGGAAACTGATTCGCTCAATGATTCGGAAACGGACTCGCTCAACGATTCTGAAACGGACTCACTCAAGGACTCGGAAATGGATTCGCTTAGCGATTCTGAGATTGATTCACTTGTCGACTCGGATACTGACTCGCTTAAGGATTCTAAAACAGATTCACTTAGCGATTCTGAGACGGATTCGCTGGTTGACTCGGAAACCGACTCGCTTAAGGATTCTGAAATGGACTCACTTAGCGATTCTGAGACGGACTCGCTGAGGGATTCAGAGACGGATTCGCTTGTGGACTCGGAGACCGATTCACTAATTGACTCGGAAATGGATTCGCTTAGCGATTCTGAGATTGATTCACTTAAGGATTCGGAAACCGACTCGCTCAACGATTCTGAGACGGATTCACTCAATGACTCAGACACTGACTCGCTGAGGGATTCAGAGACGGATTCGCTTAAGGATTCGGAAACCGATTCACTTAGCGATTCTGAGATCGATTCACTTGTTGACTCAGAAACTGATTCACTTAGCGATTCTGAGACGGACTCACTCAAGGATTCTGAGATTGACTCGCTCAATGACTCAGAAATTGATTCACTTAGGGATTCGGAAACCGACTCGATCAAGGACTCGGAAATGGACTCGCTGAGGGATTCGGAAATGGACTCACTCATCGATTCTGAGACGGACTCACTTAAGGATTCGGAAACCGATTCACTCAAGGATTCTAAAACGGACTCGCTCATCGATTCTGAGACGGACTCACTTGTGGATTCAGATACTGATTCACTGGTTGACTCGGAAACTGATTCACTTAGAGATTCTAAGACGGATTCACTTAAGGATTCGGAAATGGACTCACTTAGCGATTCTGATACTGATTCGCTCAGGGACTCGGAAATGGACTCACTCATCGATTCTGAAACTGACTCGCTCAAGGACTCGGAAACAGAGTCGCTCAACGATTCTGAGATGGACTCACTGGTTGATTCTGAAACCGATTCACTTAACGATTCGAAAATGGACTCACTCAACGATTCTGATACTGATTCGCTTGTGGACTCAGAAATTGACTCACTTAAGGATTCTGACACTGACTCGCTCAAGGATTCAGACACCGATTCACTTGTTGACTCAGAAATGGACTCACTTAACGATTCTGAAACGGACTCGCTCAGTGATTCTGATACTGATTCGCTTAGCGATTCTGAGACTGACTCACTGAGGGATTCTGAGACTGATTCACTTGTGGATTCTGAAACGGACTCGCTGGTCGATTCAGAAATTGACTCACTTAGGGATTCGGAAACTGATTCGCTTAATGATTCTGACACTGATTCGCTTAACGATTCTGAGACGGACTCACTTAACGACTCGGAAACCGATTCGCTTAGCGATTCTGAGATTGATTCACTTAGGGACTCCGAGACGGACTCACTTAACGACTCGGAAACAGACTCGCTCAGTGATTCGGATATCGATTCACTTAGGGACTCCGAGAC
>NZ_JAFBEI010000023.1 GCF_016908655.1 Streptococcus saliviloxodontae | reverse complement strand
ACTGACTCACTTAGCGATTCTGAAACCGACTCACTTAGTGACTCTGAAATTGACTCACTCAACGATTCTGAGACGGATTCACTTGTTGATTCTGATATTGACTCACTTAGGGATTCTGATACTGATTCGCTTAATGATTCTGAGATTGACTCACTTGAAGTTTCTGAAGCGGATTCGAGTAGTGATTCTGAAACTGATTCACTCAATGACTCTGAAGCCGATTCGCTCAATGACTCGGAGACTGACTCACTTAGCGATTCTGAAACCGACTCACTTAGTGACTCTGAAATTGACTCACTCAACGATTCTGAGACGGATTCACTTGTTGATTCTGAGACTGACTCACTCAAGGATTCTGAAACTGATTCGCTTTGTGACTCGGACACTGACTCACTTATTGATTCTGAAACCGACTCGCTCAACGATTCTGAGACCGATTCACTTATTGATTCTGATACTGATTCGCTCAACGATTCTGAGATTGACTCACTTGAAGTTTCTGAAGCGGATTCGAGTAGTGATTCTGAAATTGACTCGCTCAAGGATTCTGAAACTGATTCGCTCAACGATTCTGAGACTGACTCACTTAGCGATTCTGATACTGATTCGCTCAACGATTCTGAAACGGACTCACTTAGTGACTCTGAAACTGATTCGCTCAAGGATTCTGATACTGATTCGCTTATTGACTCTGAAGCCGATTCGCTTAATGACTCTGAAGCCGATTCGCTTAATGACTCTGAAGCCGATTCGCTTATTGACTCTGAAGCCGATTCGCTCAAGGACTCGGACACTGACTCACTTAGCGATTCAGATACTGATTCGCTCAATGACTCGGAAAGTGACTCACTCAAGGATTCTGAAACTGATTCGCTTTGTGACTCGGACACTGACTCACTTAGGGATTCCGAAACGGACTCGCTCAATGATTCGGAAAGTGACTCACTTAACGATTCTGAGACGGACTCGCTCAAGGATTCTGAAACTGATTCACTCAATGACTCGGACACTGATTCGCTCAACGATTCAGATACTGATTCGCTTATTGACTCTGACACTGACTCACTTAACGATTCTGAAATTGACTCGCTCAACGATTCTGAAACTGATTCACTTGTTGATTCTGAAATTGACTCACTTAACGATTCTGACACTGATTCACTTTGGGACTCGGAAACTGATTCACTTAGGGATTCAGATACTGATTCGCTTATTGACTCGGAGACTGACTCACTTAGCGATTCTGAAACTGATTCGCTCAACGATTCTGAAACTGATTCACTCAATGACTCGGAAACTGATTCGCTCAACGATTCTGATACTGATTCGCTTTGTGACTCTGACACTGACTCGCTCAACGATTCTGAGACTGATTCGCTCAATGACTCGGACACTGACTCACTTAGCGATTCTGAAACTGATTCGCTTTGTGACTCGGACACTGACTCACTTAATGATTCTGAAACCGACTCGCTCATTGATTCTGAAAGTGACTCGCTCAAGGATTCTGAAACTGATTCACTCAATGACTCGGATACGGACTCACTTAGCGATTCAGATACTGATTCGCTCAATGACTCGGAAACTGATTCACTCAAGGATTCTGACACTGACTCGCTCAAGGATTCTGAGATTGACTCACTTGAAGTTTCTGAAGCGGATTCGAGTAGTGATTCTGAGATTGACTCACTTAGCGATTCAGATACTGATTCGCTCAATGACTCGGATACGGACTCACTTAGCGATTCTGAAACCGACTCACTTAGCGATTCTGAAACCGACTCACTTATTGATTCTGAAACTGATTCGCTCAACGATTCTGAGACGGACTCACTTAGCGATTCAGATACTGATTCGCTCAATGACTCGGATACGGACTCACTCAATGATTCTGAAACCGACTCGCTCAAGGATTCTGAAACTGATTCGCTCAATGACTCGGAAACCGATTCACTTGTGGATTCGGAAACCGATTCGCTTAACGATTCTGAAACTGACTCGCTCAACGATTCTGAAACTGATTCGCTCAATGACTCGGATACTGATTCGCTCAAGGATTCTGAGATTGACTCACTTAACGATTCTGAGACGGATTCGCTCAATGACTCGGATACCGATTCGCTAGTTGACTCAGAAACAGATTCGCTCAACGATTCTGAGACCGATTCACTAATTGATTCTGAAACTGATTCGCTCAATGACTCTGAAACTGACTCACTTAGCGATTCTGACACTGATTCGCTTAATGATTCTGAAGCCGATTCGCTTAACGACTCTGACGCTGACTCACTCAACGATTCTGAAACTGATTCGCTGGTTGACTCGGAGATTGACTCACTCAACGATTCTGAGACTGATTCACTTTGGGACTCGGAAAGGGATTCATTTTGTGATTCTGAGACTGACTCACTCAATGACTCAAGACTTGATTCGGAAGCAGACTCACTCAATGATTCCATTAACGATTCCGAAACAGATACACTAGCAGATTCTGACAACGACTCACGCATTGATGCTGACGATGACTCAGAGGCCGACTCTGATAATGATTGGAGTTTCAGAGATTCTGACTCACTCTGCGATGTGTTATCGACAATCTTTTCATAAACATATCGAACATTTTGTCCTTGCTCTTTATAAGGACTTGCCACCGTTACATAGTGATTCAAATCATACCTAGAGTCCGTTGGGTCTGGATACGTATCCTTGATGTATGGATATTTACCACCAATAACCCCCTCATTATTACCCAATGGCTCAATAGTTATAGGACCTGTATATGGCTTAGTTGTTCCATCAGGATAATTAACATCTCCAGTAAATGGAGAACCATTTTTCAACAATTCAACACTCATGGTTCCCTTATCGTCAATCTGTGTATAACGGAAAGTCAATCCACCAGTGTAAGTTTTATCAAACGTATACCCTTTAACAAAATTAGAGAATGTTCCTTCCGTTTCCGTAGGTACTTCAACTAATTGATAACCATCATATTCTTTCGGTCCAGGTATCGTATAAGTCTGTCCAGCAAGACCTTCTAGAGTCTTAGTTTCAACAACTGTCTCTGTACCATCAGCCTCACGCAAGACGTACTGTGTTATTTGTGTTGATTTACCTGGAATCAACTCATTAATTTGTTTATAAGCTTCTGTGTTAGCATCTTGATAAATCGAATATTCCTGGAACATCAAGTTCTTATGAGTATCAACCTCAACTGGATCATCACCTACGCGGATATTGTAGGTATTTGTCCCTTTTGTGATATACCAGTTTTCACTCGCTTTAGCATACTGGTATACCCATGTTTTAGAAGATGAAATTTCACGGGCATTCCGATAGACAGAATTATCAGAACGTTTGACAATCGTCATGTAAAGTTTACCGCTACCGTCACTATCAGTTGATAAAACAGCATAGTAATCTGAACCATCTTGAGTTCCTGTCGTCGTCAAACCAATGATTTGGAAGGAATAACGTCCTGTCGCAGTATCTTTCCAGTACTTATCACTAGGATACTTATCATCATGAACAACACCCTCAGAATCTACTGCAAGACCATTACTGACACTATTCGAATAAATCGCTTTAGCACCAACTAACTCTTTTTCATCTAATTTTGACGATGTCTCAAGGGTGGTTACTACCATAGCAGATAGAGCTGTTGAGGTTGCTGAAGTATCATCAAGTAAACTTTGTGCTACTTGTAAAGTCTTTGCCTCAACAGAGACATCAATCCCACGGTTTTTCGCTTCTGTTATTGATTCTTTAAGAGTAGTGATGGCATCCGCCAAATCAGCACGATCTTGTGTTACATCTTGCTCAGAATTATTTTCTGCTAACGTTGTGCTAGTACTATCAGTGGTTCTAGTTGAACGCGGTGTTAATTGTGACACTTCTGAACGACTACTGCTTTCTGACTCAGACGATGACAAAGATTCTGATGTTGATAGTGACTCAGATGCTGAAAGCGATTCCGATGTCGACTCGCTAACTGACTCAGAGATTGATGTTGATACAGACTCTGAGACAGATTCTGAAATTGATTCAATTACCGATTCTGACACTGACACCGAAACAGACTCTGATACAGAAGCTACTTGCAAATCTGAATTCGGTGCTTCACTACTCTCTTGAGTCACTTCTGAAGTCACTTGAACTTCCGTCTGTGCCGGCTCAACAGTTGTTGTCTCTGAAGCAGTTGTCTCAGTTGACATGGCTACAGTATCAGTCCCAGCAAGGACAGTTGTTGTACTAGAAACCTCTAGGCTCTGTGTTGCAACATCTTCATCGGCGTAAACCTCATGTTCTACAAGAGCACCAGCACCTACAACCGCTCCTGCAGCTACTGCTCCACGTAACAGACCAATCATAGCAGAATGACGATCTGTCATGCTTGTCACATCTTTTACCCTAAGAGGACTTGTTGTCCCTCTCTTCATAAATCGGATAAAACCAATCTGTGACATCACTGTTGTTACCCAGTGTTTACCAGATTTGTGCATCTTAACACGTGTTTTACGTGAAGACTCTCCATAAGAATGATCAAATTTTTTTTACTCATTCAGTTCTCCTTACGTTATCCTATATATCTATATTCTACAGTTCCGTTGCTTATTTTAACATTTTTTTGCCCTATATACAACAATAAAAGAAAAGATAAATTAAATTTTAAAACATCTCTAAAATCATAAACCTCGATTTAACAACTATATAAGCATTATTTTTTTAAGTATGTATTTGAATATCTCGAATATTCTGATAATAATAGTTTTATTTCTACTACAATAGGTTCTTTTGTTTCTTTTTATGCAAAAAAGGTCCAAATATTTCAGACCTTTAGTTTTATACTATTTCCATTTCTCCAAAATAGACAGTTTTTGAAGACAATTATGATATTCCTGCATTCGACCAGCCTCCAAAAAAGACTCACGATGCAATTGTAAACGCCAGCGATAAGCTCTTAATTCCTCTGAAATATCAAAACCAATCAAAGCTAAAATCGCTACTCGCTCTTCGATGCTACGCAAAGGAAAGACAAAGGACTTGTCTACCGTCTTAGTGACACTTGTCGAACGCTTTCTGTGAAAATAAATACCGGTATTAGAATAGACAATACGATCAGCCATTAGATACAGTTTCCAAGTTGTGTAGTCATCTTCCACCTTTTCCTTTTCAGGATAGACAATATTCTCAAACAAACTAGCCTTGTAAAGCTTAACCCAAGGAACAGTGAAGCATTGGCTAAAAGCAAAGTGACCATCATATTGCTTTTTAAACCATTCCTGAGGCGTATAAACCTGTTGAAAATAATCCTCTGGACGAAGGTGAAACGAAAACGTCCCACGTTCCTGAATAAATTCTGTGAAATTGGCAACAGCGATATCACTATCAGTTTCCTTCAAGGAATCATATAAAACACGAATATGATTTTCCTCTAGCCAATCATCATTATCCACAAAAAGAACATAATCACCTGTTATCAAAGGTAAGGCTGAGTTACGTGCAGCACCGACACCACCACCACCCAAGGCTTTATTGATCAGACGCACACGCGCATCCTTTTGGCGGTACTCCTCACAAATCGCTGCCGAACCATCTGTTGAGCCATCATTGACAAGGATAATCTCTAGATTGTCATAAGTCTGATTGACAATACTGTCTAAGCATGGTCTAAGAAAGTCACCTGCATTAAATACCGGCACAATTACTGAAACTTTTTCCATCTATTCCCCTTTCCGACGAAATCGGTCATACAAATCAAGCTTAGCAGATAACTCTTGATAAAGACTAATTTGACCAGAACTAA
The DNA here is from genome assembly GCF_016908655.1 of Streptococcus saliviloxodontae. Classification (GTDB taxonomy): domain Bacteria; phylum Bacillota; class Bacilli; order Lactobacillales; family Streptococcaceae; genus Streptococcus; species Streptococcus saliviloxodontae. Next base: position 36,728 of record NZ_JAFBEI010000023.1, on the reverse strand, counting down.
GAGCATCCGACTGACATTTTCGTAAACGACCAAGATAAGATTCAAGTTGCTTACTTGGGTCATAGCCTAATAGGACCATAAGAGCCAATCTTTCCTCTGCATTAGTCACCATTGTTGCCACATCCTTGAGCATACCGTTTCGTGATAAGCCTTCTGAACGTTGCGAATAATAGTAAGGACCGGCATTCGTATAAGCAATTTGATTAGCCTGCAAATACACCTTATAGATAGTGGCATCATCTTCTCTCAAGCGCCCCACTGGAAAACGAACCAAATCCCATAACTCTGCCTTATACAATTTAAGAGGTGAGAAAACCCAGGCCAGATGCAGGTTATGCTTCATATTCCCTTCTTGGTCTAACCAATCTTGAACAGTATAAACACGTTGGAAATAGTTATCCTGATTGTGGAAAAAGAGAAAACTTGACCGTTCTTCGTTGAAGGAGGTAAAGCTTGTCGCTGCAATATCAGAGCCTGTTTCCTTGAGGTGCATCAACAGATTTTCCAGATAAGTCTCTTCGATGAAATCATCTGAATCAATAAAAGTAATATAGTCACCAGACACATGGTCTAAGGCCAAATTACGAGCAGCAGATGGACCAGCATTCTCCTGATGAAACAGTTGGAAACGCGAATCCTGTTCGACAAAACTCTGACACATTGCTGCACTACCATCTGTTGAGCCATCATTGACTAAAAGCACTTCAAAATGAGAGTGGGTTTGTTTTGAAATTGAGGTCAAACAACGCTCTAGATAACCTCTCACATTGTAAACAGGAACAATAATACTGATGAGATCAGACGCTGCTTTTTTCGGAACAACTTGTTTAGACTCTACCCCAATAACTTCAAGAATCTGCTCATTGTAAAAGTCGTCGTCAACAAAGGTGATATCTAAGTCTTCATTGAATTCTGCTGTGTGCTTATGACCCAACTTGACTTTGTAAGGAGCTTGCATCTGAAACCACTCATACTCTGAATCGATATGCCCTAAATCAATGGCTTGATGCCCTAACCTAGATAAGTCATAAGTCAAGACCTTAGCAGTTGGACCTAACATCAAAATAACCAACTTATCCTTTTTGTGCTTGATAATAGCAGACAAAATGTCATCATAGTAAGCAAAGGCGTCTCGCGATGGACAAATCAAGCGTGATACCGATGTGGCGTTGGCAAATAAATCATTTCCGACACCAGAGCGTGACGTCACCCCTTCAACAAGCAAGATGTCGCGGTCTTGCCATAATTTCTTGATTTCTGTGAAATATGCTGCAGAGGCAGTCTTGTCCTCTAAGTCAATGTAAGGGCGCGATAAAAAGGTAGAACCATACCAGTCTGACCGACAGTTTTCCTCATAGAAATCCTCATAACGCTCAAAATGACCCTTCCAAAACTGACGCGCATTTTGATTATAACGCTCCAAGCCGTCAAAGACGTCTGGCAAACAAACCAAGAGTTCTGGACTACTTGGTGTCTGTAAAATATGCTTCAAAGAAGCAGCCAGTTTAGGATCATAAGACTGATAAGGAATGCTCAAACCTGTCATCAAATCAATCTCACCATCTCCAAAACGAGCTACTGACGAATGATGCTGATTAATAAACTGTAAGGACTCCAAAATAGGACGCACTTTGATTTCTGATAATTTTTTCTTAATCACATAACACCTCAAACACTGCATTTGTTAAAAGTCGACGTGTGAAGTAACCATACCTCAACAAACGGTTAAATTCTCGAACACGACCGATCATTTCCTGATAAGTTTCTTGATTCATTTGCTGTATAATAGCAACTACTTCATCAAGACTATCCACAACAAAACCAAGATGATTTTTTTCAATGATATCTTGATTAGCTATTCCTCTTTGGACAAAAACAGGAATTCCTGCAGTCAAAAAAGTACCAAGTTTGTGGGGGCAATACAAGGTTTGATACTCCTTATCATGGTCATCCATCCACACCAAACCAAACCCTCCTTGAGACAGAGTCAACAAAAGCTCCTCATCAGGCATATAGGTATGATAATGAACTTGTGATGGTAGATTATCCCCATGTCGTGAGTAAAGGTGCAAAGGAATATCATACTCCCAAGAACGAACAAAACTAAAGCGTTCCAAATCACCTGGAAAATGAATTTCTTTTTTAAACTGCGCAGGCAGACTTGGAATTTCTGTCGGGTGATCCCACATTCTTTGCACAATCGTTTTAGGAACCGTCAAGCCATAGTGACGTAAAGTATCAATCATAGCTTGACTAGGTGCAATAATCAAATCCGCCTTGTTGTAATAAGCAATAGTCCGCTCCATTAGATAGAAATTTCCAGCAAACATCAAAGGCACAACATCATGAATAAAAATAACAATTTTAATACGATAAGCCTGCAATTTTTCCATCAAGCGTTCATCAAAAACAGTTGTATTCCAAGTTGGAGTTTGAAAAACAACAACGTCTCCATGATGTAAACCCGCAATAATCCCATCAATTCGCTTACTAAGTTCAGCAGGACTATCTGCATTGATATCATATCGGTAAATCCCAAGCTCACGATAGCCCAAAGCAACACCAATATCGGTAACCATATTTTGAGCAAACTGGGCCGTTCCTGCTAAACCATTTATATTTGTAATGTAAACTCTCATGTTAGTTATCTCTTATATTTCTCAATGAGGCGCATGCGGAATTCTAAATCACGATAAGCTTTCATATCACCATCTTTTAGTTTACTATCACGATTAATCTGAGCACGCCATTTGTATGCGGCAATTTCTTTGCTGAGGTCAAAACCTAAAAGACTCAACACCTCTAAGCGCTCTGCTATAGGACCTACTTGAAAAACAGTTCCCTGATCAGCTGTCTGTGTCATGCTAGTCGCATTAACACGATAGACATAGCTCGAACGATGCATGTAGGCAATTTTATCTGCCATCAGATAAGTCTTCCAAGTTGTACGATCATCTTCACCAAAACCATCTGTATAATAACGAATAGTGTCAAATATAGAACGCTTATACATTTTACACCAAGGTACTGTAAAGCAAAGACTCAAATTATGCCCGTGACCGTACTGGAAAGCAAACCAGTCTTGTGGACTGTAAACCGCTTCGTAATAATCTGCTTCTGTCAGATGAATATTGTAAGAACCATTTTCCTCAAAATACTGGGTAAAATTAGCAATGGCAATATCACTATCTGTTCGCTTCAAGAGTTGGTACAAATCTTCTATATGATTAGGGTCAATCCAATCATCAGAATCTACAAAAATAATATAATCCCCAGTAGCTAAATCAAGCGATGTATTTCGCCCTGCTCCCAGACCTTCATTGGCTGGTTTATGAAAAACACGAATACGCTCATCCTGATGACGAAGTTGCTCACAAATAAGGGCCGTCTTATCTTTAGAACCATCATTGATAATAATAATTTCCAACTGTGAATAAGTCTGTTTGAGGACACTTTCTACACATTGTCTCAGGTACTTTTCCCCATTATAAACAGGAATAATAACACTAACTGTCTCCATCATTTTCCTTTCTGACCAAAAACTAGCTACACATCACTTAAAAATATGGACATTTTTAATTATCTTTTACTGATTAACTAATCAGATGATATCCTTATCCAATTATTACTCATTATATCACAATTTTATCCGTTCTTCTTTTCCCTAAAAAAATAAAATAGTCAGTTATATTAAAGCTATTTATCCCCAAAAAAGCAAGCCACTTCCTAGTAGCTTGCTTTTTGGCTTTTTTGATAAGTTTATTTCAAAAATCACTTTCTTGAAATCTAGCTTATCCATTTAATCCTCAACAATTCGGATGTCTGCACCTAGAGCAGTTAATTTTTCGATGATATTAGAATAGCCTCGTAAAATAAACTCAATATTAGTAATCTCCGTCTGGCCTTCTGCCATCAATCCTGCAGTAACTAGAGCCGCACCAGCACGAAGGTCTGTCGCCTTAACAGGAGCTCCCGTTAACTGATTTGGACCTTCATAAACAATACGTCCTCCGACTGTTGAGATATTGGCACCCATACGAGCCATTTCTGGCACATGGTTAACACGTTTCTCATAAATCGTATCCACAATGCTAGCACGACCGTGCGCTGTCAGCAATAAGGGGGTCAAAGGTTGTTGCAAGTCTGTAGCGAAACCTGGATATGGTGCTGTCTTAATATTGACTGCCTTCAACTGCTCTTGTTTCTCCACAAAAATAGCATCTTCTTCAATGGTCATACGGACACCCATCTCATCCAATTTAGCAATGAAGGACTCCAAATGTTCATACAAGACATTTGTTATCTTGATTCCCTCACCGACAGCAGCAGCCATAGCAATGTAAGAACCTGCCTCAATACGATCAGGAATCACTTGATGGCGTGTTCCGTGGAGCGATTTCACCCCTTCAATCGTAATAATATCTGTCCCTGCACCACGAATGTGAGCCCCCATGTTGTTTAGTAGAGTTGCCACATCAATGATCTCTGGTTCACGCGCTGCATTTTCAATAACAGTACGACCTTCAGCTTTAGCAGCGGCAAGCATCGTATTGATAGTCGCACCAACCGTCACAGTATCAAAGAAGATATGAGTACCTTGAACAGGCGTTCCCCCTGTCGAGAGACGCATATTGTCTCCCTCATAAGTGATCTTAGCTCCCATAGCTTCAAAAGCTTTTAAATGAAGATCGATTGGACGTGGACCGAGGTCACACCCTCCAGGAAGTCCAACAACTGCTTCACCAAAACGACCTAACAAACTACCATAGAAATAGTAAGAAGCACGAAGACTATTGATCTTACCATAAGGCATAGGTTTGTTTTCCACACCTCGTGGATCAATTTCTAAAGTTTCGCCTTGACGTTTAACTTTAGCCCCCATGACTTCCATAATGTCAACCAAACTATCTACATCACTGATAGCTGGAACTCCATCAAGGGTAACAATATCATCTGCCAAAATAATAGCAGGAATCAAAGCAACAACACTATTCTTTGCACCCGAGACCGCTACCTCTCCTGACAGAGGCTTTCCGCTATTAATTACAATTTTTCGCATACTCTCTAAACTTTCTTATCCTAGAATTCAACCTTTTTATTTTAGCACATTTATCCCTATAACACAATTAAAGTGATGAGGCATTAGTGAAGTTTTTTCATCAAATTGAGATATTCTCGTAACCTCTATGTTACATTTAAGAGAAGTTTTTTAGTCTTATTAAGCTTTAAAATAGCTAACTACATTAAAATTTTCGATTGTTTAATACAGTTATTTAAAGGCTTCCTAAGCTACATGATGGACTAAAACAACAGCTTTAGTCTCTCGTCCAAGCCAAGGCCTATTTTAAATCTTTTATGCAAAAAGGGACTAGGTCTGTAAGAGTCTGATTTGTAGGTACTAAAGCGCCTAATAAATGATGCCAAGGAGAAAATCTACCCCCAAAAATAAAAGGGTAAACAAAAGAAGCTTGAGATTTTTGTCTCAGCTTCCTCTTTTTTATAAAGTAAATTCTCTATCCTATTGCTGCTTTAAGAGCTTCTACCTTGTCTAATTTTTCCCAAGGTAAATCGATATCTGTACGTCCCATGTGGCCATAAGCCGCTGTTTGTTTGTAGATTGGACGTTTCAAATCAAGCATTTGAATAATACCTGCTGGGCGAAGGTCAAAAATCTGACGCACCGCTTTTTCCAAATCACTCTCTGAAACCGTTGATGTGCCAAAAGTATCGACACGAACAGAAACTGGCTGAGCAACCCCAATAGCATAAGCAAGTTGTACCTCTGCTTTTTTAGCAAGACCTGCTGCGACAATATTTTTAGCAATATAGCGGGCAGCGTATGATGCAGAACGGTCAACTTTAGTGGCATCTTTACCTGAGAAAGCACCGCCACCATGACGTGAGTAGCCACCGTAAGTATCAACGATAATTTTACGACCTGTCAAGCCAGAATCCCCTTGAGGTCCACCAATAACAAAACGACCTGTAGGATTGATAAAGAATTTCGTCTCATCATCAAGGTATTCTGCTGGAATAACCGTTTTAATCACTTTTTCAATCACATCTTGATGAATCTGCTCATTTGTGACTTCTGGATCATGCTGAGTTGAGATAACCACTGTGTCCACACGTACAGGACGATCATTTTCATCATACTCAACAGTAACCTGACTTTTAGCATCTGGACGAAGGTAAGAAACCTCACCTGATTTGCGAAGGTCTGCCAGTTTTTTCACCAACTTGTGACTTAATGAAATTGGCAATGGCAAGAGCTCTGGTGTTTCATCAATGGCAAAACCAAACATGAGACCCTGGTCACCTGCACCAATCAAATCCAACTCATCTTGGTCGTCATTACCACGAACCTCAAGGGCTTCGTTAACTCCTTGGGCAATATCTGGTGACTGCTCAACTAATGACGGATGAACGCCAACAGACTCAGCTGAAAAACCATATTCTGCATTGGTATAGCCAATCTCAGCAATGGTATCACGCACGACTCGGTTGATATCCACATAGGCTGTTGTTGAAATTTCACCAAAGACATGGACTGACCCTGTGTAGACAGCTGTTTCAGCTGCAACGTGAGCATCTGGATCTTTCTCCAAAATCGCATCCAAAATCGCATCGGAAATTTGGTCAGCAATCTTATCAGGGTGCCCCTCAGATACTGACTCAGACGTGAAAAGTTTACGTTCTGACATAAAAAATGTCCCCCTTTTAATAAATCATTGACCGCTTAAAGCGGGTTAAAAAGTTACAAAGAACTGATAAAAGCACGAAGGCTCTACCACCTTTTCGGGACTTAATAACGTTTCTAGTATACCATACTTAAGCAAGAGAAAATAGCAATTTCTTATAAAAATTTAACGAAGAGATGATAGAAAAAAACTATAGCTGTAACTTCTTTTGAAAATCTTTAGGCAAATAACCAAATTTATACTATACTAATAGTATGAAAACCTACGAAAAAATCTATGAACTCCTCTCAACCTGTTCAGATTTCATCAGTGGCGAAGAACTTGCTAGCCAGTTAGCCATTTCTCGAACAGCTATTTGGAAAGGCATCAAGACCCTCGAAACTAAGGGAATCACGATACAATCACAAAAAAACAAAGGCTATCACTTAGTTTCAGGAGATTTATTAGTCCCTTCACTTATCGAAAAAAAGAGCCCTCCTCTAAAAGTCTTCTTAAATGAGCAAAGCATCTCTACACAAATTGATGCTAAGGCAGGCATCGAATTAGGTCATCCTACTAACACACTCTATCTAGCTCCAAATCAAACTGGTGCTAAAGGGCGATTTGGACGCCCTTTCTACGCTAGCTCACAAGGTGGCATTTATATGTCACTTAGGCTATCGCCAGACTGTGACTTTCACAACCTAAAACCTTACACTGTACTGGCTGCTGCCAGTCTTGTCAAAGCTATTCACCGTTTGACAGGAATTCAATGCCAGATTAAATGGGTCAACGATGTCTACCTAGGCAATAAAAAAATCGCCGGTATCTTGACCGAAGCGATTTCATCTGTGGAAACAGGGACAGTTACCGATTTAATTATCGGTATTGGTATCAACCTTGTAATCAAGGATTTCCCTGACGACCTTACCGATAAAGCTGGCTCTCTCTTTACTGAAGAATGCCCGATAAGTCGTAATGATCTTATTTCTGAAATTTGGTCAATTTTCTATCAGACTCCTGAAAAAGACCTTATCCGCTACTATAAAGAACAGTCTCTAGTATTAGATCGTCTTGTCTCCTACCAAAAGGATGGTCATGAGTACAGAGGACTTGTAACCGATATTACTGATAGTGGTCAACTCATCATTTCCCTAAAAGATGGTCAAAAAGACACCCTCTCTAGCGGAGAAATTAGTCTGACTTCTTGGTAAGCTTATCTGCTGCTTTCAATAGCTTTGTAATGATAAAGCTCGTGTAGAGACGGCGCAACAATAGATAACCAAAAAAGCTAGCAAAAAAATACTGTTTGTCAAAAATAGCTTGATTAAAACAGTAGGTCTCTATAATAGTGATAAGGGTCAAAAAAATTACTTGTCGATTTAACATGACTCCATTATAACAAAAAAGCTGTGCAATCCAAAAGGATTACGCAGTTTTTTAATCTTCACTAATCGATAGTTTTTCTGTTAAAAAGGCAAAAGACTCTGGAACTGAGGCTGTAGCGTTCTTTTCCTCGGTTTGAGGTGTAGAGACTTTCATTTTTCGGGCAAACTCACTTCTAATATGATTAAAGTCTGACTTTGGAACTGCCATAATATTTGGAGAAAAACCTGCAGCTTTACTCATAATATTCCCAAACATATCATTAAGATCTGTTCGTTTCATAGCTTGCTCTGCATTGAAAGCAGCTTCAAAAGCTAATATTGCGTTATCTGCATTGGCTAGAACAGGCTCTGAGCCCATCAGAAGCGCTCGATTTTGAGGACTTATAGCATCTAAAATTTCATTCCAAGCAGCTTTTAGAGCTTCAAGATACTCTTTTGATCTAACAGAATCTTCTACAGTATCTTCCATAATTTTCATGATTTTATCTTTATCTACCTTGAAAGAGAATCCTGATTTCATCTTTGGTTTCGGTGCCTCACCAATCGGTTGTCGCCCTAAAGCTGTCAATTCTTGTTTGAGTTCTGCAATTTCCTGACGCATGGCTTCAAACTCTTGAACAAGATTGTCAGGTAACTGCTGATTTGAGTTAACACTCAATCCAGCTAACTGAACAGTCATCATCTCTGCATAGATTTTCGGCTGTGTACCTGTTTTGATGGCAGAAAGGTTTTGAGTAACACAATCAATCATGGAAAAGATAACGTCTTGTGCCATGATCAGATTCTCCTCAAAAAGGGAACTCTGGTGGGTATTGTCTCCACCCACTTTTACGATAAGGAGGTCTCTTAGGTATTCTAACAAATCTGTCGCCAAACGACTCATGGACTTACCGTTATCAAAAAGCACTTGTAAATCAGCTAGAGCTTCTGTCGTTTCCCCTTGTCTAATATGTTTAACATACTGATCCAAAGTTGATAAACCAATAGAACCTGTGATTTCTTCTGCTACTGCGATAGATACACAATTATCTGACGATAGAGAGAGTGCTTGATCTAAGATAGACAGTGCATCACGCATCCCACCTTCTGCACGGCGAGCAATAATCACTAAAGCTTCCTCATCAAAAGCAATCCCCTCTTTTGATAAGACACTAGCTAGATGATTTTGAATAGCCTTCTGCTTAATCGCCTTAAATTCAAAGCGCTGTACCCTTGATAAAATTGTCGCTGGAATCTTATGCAGCTCCGTTGTTGCTAAAATAAAGACAACATTTTCAGTTGGTTCTTCCAAGGTTTTCAAAAGAGCGTTAAACGCTCCTGTTGATAACATGTGAACCTCATCAATGATATAAACCTTGTAGGTCGCACGGCTAGGAGCATAGGTCGACTTGTCACGAATGTCACGAATTTCATCAACACCATTATTTGAAGCAGCATCAATTTCAATAACATCTTCCAAGCTACCATTTGTAATATCCCGACAGATATCACAGTGATTACAAGGTTCGCCATCTACTTGATTTGGACAGTTCATCGCTTTGGCAAAAATTTTAGCAGCACTGGTCTTACCTGTTCCACGTGGACCAGAAAAAAGATAGGCATGACTAATTTTCCCAGTAGAGACAGCCTGTTTAAGCGTTGTTGAGATGACAGACTGACCTACCATCTCATCGAAGGTCTGACTTCGGTATTTTCTATAAAGCGCTTGGTACATCAACCCTCACTCCTAAACATATCAAAATTAAAAGATGTCTTCTCTAACAAGACCCTAACAAATTTTTCTAAATAGTCTTGATCCACCTCATCATAGTCTCCTACTAGAGAAGAATCTAGATCTAAAACACCAATCAAACGATCATCTTTTATCATCGGAACGACAATTTCACTCATCGCAGCAGAATCACAAGAGATGTAGTTCTCATGTTTCGTCACATCATCGACAATCACTGTCTTTCTCTCCTGTGCTGACTGACCGCAAACCCCTTTACCCATTGCGATATGTACACAAGAAACACGACCTTGAAACGGTCCTAAAATCAATTCTTGACCATCAAAAAGATAGAAACCTGCAAAAACGGACTTTGGTAGGGTCATTTTTAATAGTGCAGAAGCATTTGATAGATTAGCGAGAGCATTATTTTCATTAGCAAATAGCGCCTTGGCCTGTGCTAACATCACTTCATAATTACCTTTTTTAACATTGTTTTCCATACTGCCTATTATATCAGAAAAGCACAGCATCTGCTGAGCTTTTTCTCACCTTCTCCTGACTTGAAATCTAAAAGTCGCGATTGAAGATAATAATCTTTCATAACTTGCAGGTTTAAAAGGACCACGACACAAGATATCAAAAGACAGCTTCCCATATTCTAAAAGGTATCCTGTCTCAGTAAAATTATTTCTTTCATAAAAACGCCATCTAGCTAAACGTTCTCCTCTGTTGACACAGTCTTCATCCAGACGTTCAACTTCTAGACAAAAGCTACGATGGGGATAACGACTAGAAATAGCATCTAACACTCGACTACCGTAGCCATTCCCTCTAAGCTCACTCTGAACAGCGAAGAACGACATGTAGACAAGATCATCCGAAGACATCAAAACAGCAAATCCAATAAATGTATCTACCTCATAAAAGGCCAACATTTCTCTGCCATTTTCTAGGCTATAGGCTATCAAGTCAGCCAGTTCCACGCGCTCATCATCTGGAAAAGCTTCCTTGTTCAGATGATCAAGAAGTACCATATCTTTAAAATCAAATGTAACACGTACAAGATCCATAATATTCCTTCACTCCACTTCAACTAATAAACCCATCTAGGAAGTGGTTCACTAGATGGGTTTAGAGCTAACTTAGCTATTACTGCCAATAAGCAGGACGTTGTTTTTCATAAGCTGAAATCAAGTCTTCATATTGAAGTGTGATTCCAATATCATCAAGTCCTTCAACCAATTTACGTTTCCACTCAGCATCAATATCAAAATGGAAATCTCCTGCAGAAGATTTGATGACTTGATTTGGTAAGTCAATAGTGATTTCCTCACCAGCTGGTAGCGCAGCCAATTTCTCACGAACATCAAGAGGCTGAACAATTGGTAGCATACCATTTTTCAATTCATTATTGTAATGAATATCTGAGAAAGAACCTGCAATAACGCAACGGAAACCATAATCTTCAAGCGCCCAAGCCGCATGCTCACGTGATGAACCTGACCCAAAGTTGTCTCCAGAAATCAAAATAGTTGCATCACGATAATCTGGTTTATTAAAGATGAAATCTGGATTTTCATCATAGTTATCATTAAGGTAGCGCCATTCGAAAAGTAGGTTTTTACCAAAACCTTTTTTATCAACAGCTTTTAGGAATTGTTTTGGAATGAGCTGATCAGTATCAATATTATCATTCATCAAAGGGACAGTTTTCCCAGTATATACGGTAAATTTTTCCATTTTTTTCTCCCTTATCCTTGAACTTCTGGCATATCACGAACATCGACAAATTTACCAGCAATTGCTGCTGCCGCTGCCATAGCTGGGCTACAGAGGTGAGTACGTGCTCCATAACCTTGACGACCTTCAAAGTTACGGTTACTTGTTGACGCACAGTGAACACCTTCTGGAACGTGGTCTGGGTTCATACCAAGACACATTGAACAACCTGGATCACGCCATTCAAAACCAGCATCTAAGAAAATCTTGTCAAGACCAAGACGTTCTGCTTCTTTCTTAACAGGACGAGAACCTGGTACTACAATAGCTGTTAAGTTAGGAGCAATATGTTTGCCTTTAACAAACTTAGCAGCTAGCTCTAAGTCAGACAAACGAGCATTTGTACATGAACCAATAAAGACATAACCAAGTTCAATGTCTTCTGCCTTATCCCCAGGTTTCACATCCATATAGTGATAAGCACGCTCATCATTCATATCTTTCATTTCTGGGAATGGTTGGTCAAACTCAACACCCATTTCTGGGTTAGTTCCCCAAGTCACCATTGGCGCTAATTTAGACACATCGATTGTAATCACTTTGTCGTACTCAGCATCTGGATCAGATACAAGCGTTTTCCAATCTGCTACAGCTGCATCAAAATCTTCTGGAGCACATGGACGACCTTGAACGTAGTCATAGGTTTTTTGATCAGGATTCATTAATCCCATCTTAGCACCAAACTCAATAGACATGTTAGCAATCGTCATACGCTCATCCATAGAAAGTGCATCAATAGCCTCACCACAGTATTCAACAGCATATCCAACCCCAGCATCAACACCATAGCGTGCAATCAAAGCAAGGATAAAGTCTTTTGAATAAACTCCTTTTTGAGGCGTTCCAACAAATTCAACCTTCATCTTTTTAGGTTTAACTTGCCATAGACATTGCGTTGCAAATACATGTTCAACCTCTGATGTTCCAATACCAAAGGCAATCGCACCAAAAGCACCATGAGTCGCTGTGTGGCTATCTCCACAGACAACAAACTTACCTGGCTGACTACGACCTGTTTCAGGACCAACCATATGTACAATACCTTGACGATCTGTCCCATGAGTTGCAGCATCGATACCAAAGTCTTCAACATTACGAGCTAGAGTATCAATCTGATTTTTTGAAATCAAATCACGAATATTAAAAATATCTACAGTTGGCACGTTATGGTCAGTTGTACCAAAAGTCAAATTAGGACGACGAACTGTACGACCTGCGTCACGAAGCCCTTGAAAGGCTTGTGGACTAGTTACTTCGTGGATGTAATGTTGATCCACATACATTAGTTGAGGTTCACCTTCTTTACCAGTTACGACATGGCGTTCCCAAAGTTTATCAAAAATTGATTTTCCACTCATATTATATTCTCCAAACTAAATAAATCACAATTACATCACCTAAGAGTCCTAGATACCACGCTAAACGAAAATACCATTTACGTGTTTTATGGTGAAAGACAAGACCTGCTAAATAAGCCCCCAGCCCACCTAAAACATAACTTTCTATTAGCAGTAGCTTCTCTGAGATTCTCCAAACTCCTCGCTTGGCCTTTAGCTTGTCTGCACCATAAGTGATAAAAACAAGCAAATTCCAAAGCAATAAGTAAAGCAATAAAATAAAACTTAAACTCATAGGTTGGCAATGATAGCTGCAGTCATCTCAGCAGTATCAGCCTGACCTCCCAAGTCACGTGTCAAAACACCTTGTGTCAATGTTTTATCAACTGCAGTTTCAATCAATTGCGCTGCTTCTTCAAGACCGAAGCTTTCACGCAACATCATAGCTACCGATAAAATCATTGAAATAGGATTGGCGATACCTTGTCCAGCAATATCTGGTGCAGAACCATGAATTGGTTCATAGAGGCTTGGTCCATTTTCAGAATGGCTAGCTGATGGCATTACGCCAAGAGTACCTGGTAGAACTGATGATTCGTCTGACAAGATATCACCGAAAAGATTTTCAGTTACAACAACATCAAAACGAGCTGGATTGGTAATCATAATCATAGCTGCGCTATCTACCAACTGGTGCTCTAAAGTAACATCTGGGTACTCAGTTGCTACTTCTTCAGCTACCTTACGCCATAATTTAGACGTTGCGAGTACGTTTTGCTTATCGATACTAGTTACTTTTTTTCCACGACCACGTGCAATATCAAATGCTTTACGCAAGATACGACGAATTTCATCTGCTGAGTAATCATTAACATCACGCGCTGACGCCTCATTCAAGGTATGTTCTCCAAAGTAGATACCACCAGTCAATTCACGAACTACTACAAAGTCAACCCCTTCGATTCGTTCTGGTTTAAGAGGTGATAAATGCTTCAAAGCATCAAAGATGCGAACTGGACGGATATTTGCAAATAAGTTCAATTCCTTACGAATAGCCAACAAACCTTGTTCTGGTCGAACTGGTGCATTGTCATACTGTGGGCTACCGATAGCTGCCAAAAGAATAGCATCTGCTGATTTTGCTGCCTCTAGAGTATCTTGAGGAAGTGGATGGCCTTCGGCATCAATTCCAGCACCTCCAAACGCTTTTGCTTGTGTCTCATACTCAAAACCGACTTTTTGAGCAACTACTTCCAAAACCTCTAAGCCGGCTGACATGATTTCTGGACCGATACCATCCCCTGCTAATGTTACGATTTTTTTCATTTTACCCTCTTCTCTAATTCTACGCGTTTGGGATATCACGGAAAGAAACTGCTTTCCCAATTTCACCTGAGTTTTCTTTCTGAACAAAAGCATTGGCATTAACATAAGCAATAGCACCTGCTTTTAAGACATCAAAATCAATTCCAGAAGCATTGAAAATTGTTCCTGAGTCAATATTTTCAACAGAAACCGATACACGGGCCTGAGAATCAATACCTTCTGTCACAGCATCGATATTGTAGCTGAGCAATTTAACGGTTTGATTGAAGAACTTATCAATCGCATTAAAGATAGCTTCTACAGAACCCTTACCATTTGCAATCACTTCAACATCTTCATTGTCTTCATTTGACATAGTAACGACTGCAGTTACGGTATCATCTGGATTAGAAGTCAATTTTAAGTCATCAAAATGGAACCCTTCTGGGTTAGAAATTTCATTGCCATCTACTAAAGCAACAATATCAGCATCTGTAATTTCATGTTTTTTATCAGCCAATTTCTTGAAGTTGGCAAAGAGAGTTGCGATTTCAGACTCTTCAAAATCAAGTTGCAATTCTTTCAACTTTTCAACAAAGGCATGGCGACCTGAGAGTTTACCAAGTGGAAGAGAGTTTTTCTTAACACCAACCAATTCAGGTGTAATGATTTCATAAGTGAGTGGGTTTTTAAGAACACCATCTTGGTGAATACCTGATTCGTGTGAGAAGGCATTACCACCCACAATTGGTTTATTCTTAGGAAGGGGAATACCTGAGAAACGAGAAACCATTTCAGAAGTATTCATCGTTTCGTTCAAGACGATATCAGATGTAGCTTGATAGTAATCTTCACGAATATTAAGCGCAACAGCAACTTCTTCGAGGGCTACGTTACCAGCACGCTCACCAATACCGTTAACAGTTCCTTCAATACGCCCCGCACCATTTTTAATAGCAGCAAGCGTGTTGGCAGTTGCCATTCCAAGGTCATTGTGACAGTGTGGACTGAAGATGATTTCACGGTCAGATTTGACGTTTTCAATTAAATATTTGAAAATATAACCGTATTCCTCAGGCGTTGTGAAACCAACTGTGTCTGGAATATTGATATAAGTAGCACCTGCATCTACAGCTGTTTGAACTACTTGAAGAAGAAAGTCCAACTCAGTACGTGTTGCATCCTCTGGTGAAAACTCAACGATTTCAAATTTTGAACGTGCATAAGAGACATGTTCTGTTACACTTTCAAGAATTTCTTCCTTAGTTTTTTTCAGTTTGAACTCACGGTGGATAGGACTAGCAGCAATGAAAACATGAATTTGTGGGAATTTTGCATCCTTGATAGCTTCATAACAAGCATCAATATCAGATTTGACAGCACGTGCCAGACCAGAAACAGCTGTTTTTGTCATTATTGCTGCAATTTGTTTTACTGCTTCAAAGGAATCTGGACTTGCTGCTGGGAAACCAGCTTCGATTGATGAAATTCCCCATTTTTCCAACTGCTTAGCAATTGCGACCTTCTCTTTGATAGAGAAGTTTACACCCGGCGTTTGTTCGCCATCACGAAGACTTGTATCAAGAAATTCAACTGTACGCATAGTATACCTCTTTCTAAGAATACTCTCGATAGTAAATCGAGAAAGCATGGATGGTAGCTGTCTTTGAGGGACTCTGATGAGAGCACGCTAACTTGTCGCAATTCTCTGAAAATCATAGCTAAACTTCAGAAGTTAAATTTTTAAGAGAATCTCAGACAGGCACCAACCAATCCTAACAATAAAATTAAAAACCCGCTAGGAGAATTCCAAGCGAGTTTCTCTTTCCCGCTTGGTAAGCCAAACAGGACTAATGCTTCTTCATGCACTAGCCCTCATTACGCAATAGCAAAACAGTTTTTGTTGCGAATGTCATTTGACTTCTCCTTATCGATAGTTATTACAAATATCTTAACCTTTTCTATGAAACTTGTCAAGAAAATTCACTTTATTTATCGAATTTTCTGAAAAGTTGGTACAATTAGTGACGGATTCATTTCTTTCTGACTATAAAAAAGAATTTAAGACTATCCTATCTTAAATTCTTCTCTATTAATTATTAGTCACTCAAAATCGCAGCAACCTTGGTATTGATCAAGTCAATAGCTACAACGTTTGAAACACCTTCTGGAATCACGATATCAGCATAACGCTTGCTTGGCTCAATAAATTGATGATACATTGGCTTTACAACACTAGTATATTGCTCAATAATACTATCAAGACTTCTGCCACGCTCTTCCATATCACGCTTGATACGACGAATAATACGAATATCATCATCTGTATCAACAAACAATTTAATATCCATCAAATCACGAAGACGCTTGTCCTCTAAAACAAGAATACCTTCCACAATAAACACATCCTGTGGCTCTTGACGATACGTTTTATCACTACGCGTATGTTGCGTGTAATCATAGATTGGAATATCAACAGGGCGACCTGCAATCAATTCATCAATCTGTTCAATCATCAAATCTGTGTCAAACGCTAAAGGATGATCATAGTTCGTTGAAACACGTTCTTCAAACGTTAGATGACTTTGATCCTTGTAGTAGGAATCATGCTCAATCATAGCAATCTTGGCATCCGGAAAGTTAGCAAGAATCGCACGAGATACACTCGTCTTTCCTCCTCCTGAACCACCTGTTACGCCAATAATAATCGGTTTTTTTCTCATGATAAACTCTTCCTGTCTAAAATTGTCTTTCTATCTATTTTACACCAAAACATGATATAATGAAAGAAATATCATTTTAGAAAAAGAGTAACAACATGATTAAAACGTTTCCCACAGTATGGCAGGAAAAATTAGCTGCCCTCAATTTCAATCAGCTCACCCCTATTCAAGAGCAAGCATTTCCTCTCATCAGCCAAGGCGATAATTTCCTTGGAATCAGTCCAACAGGTACTGGAAAAACCCTCGCTTACCTTTTCCCTAGCTTGCTAAAACTAAAACCCAAAAAGTCTCAGCAACTGCTCATCCTAGCTCCAAACACTGAATTGGCCGGTCAACTTTTTGAAGTAACCAAGGAATGGGCTGAACCTCTTGGACTAACAGCTCAACTTTTCCTATCTGGTTCTAGTCAAAAACGTCAAATTGAACGTTTAAAAAAAGGACCTGAAATTTTAATTGGAACACCTGGACGCATCTTTGAATTAGTCAAACTCAAAAAAATAAAAATGATGTCTGTCGATACGATTATTCTCGATGAGTTTGATGAACTCCTCAGCGACTCTCAGTATCACTTCGTTTCAAAAATTACAACTCACGTTCCACGTGACCATCAATTTGTCTATATGAGTGCTACTAATAAGGTTGATACAAGCAGCCTAGCTGAAAATACAATTGCTTTAGATCTTTCAGATCAAAAACTGGATACCATTTCACACTATTACTTACAAGTTGATAAACGTGATCGCCTTGATACTCTGAGAAAATTGTCTAATATCCCTGATTTTAGAGGACTCACATTCTTTAACAGTTTATCTGATTTAGGAGCAGCAGAAGAACGTCTTCAATTCAACAATTCTTCTGCAGTATCCTTAGCCAGTGATGTTAATGTTAAATTCCGAAAAGTTATTCTCGAAAAATTCAAGAACCACGATATTTCCCTCCTACTAGCAACAGACCTTGTCGCACGTGGTATCGATATTGATAATCTGGAAGTTGTTATTAATTTCGAAGTTCCTCGTGATATCGAATCATATACTCACCGCGCTGGACGTACTGGACGTATGGGAAAAACTGGAAGCGTCATTACCTTTGTAACACACAAAGAAGACCTCAAAAAATTGAAAAAGTTTGCTACCGTCTCAGAGATTAACCTCAAAAATCAACAACTACATCTTAAATAGACTTTTATAACAAGTGGGCTAGTAACAAGAGATACATTCTCCCTGTCACTAGCCTATCTTTTTATATGTGTTAGATAACGTTACGTTACTATCATACAAAACTTAATAAGGATGATAGATATCATTATTAGTTTCTAGACACACAATATAAAAACTCCTGAGAGAACAAACCTCTCAGGAGTTTTTATCAATCAGACTAATAGTGAGTAACCATTAGTGACCATTTATTTAATATCAAATACTACTGATTTAACTGAAGTCATTGCTTCGATAGAGTATTTAACACCTTGAACACCGGCACCAGATTTCTTAGCACCCAAGAATGGGAAGTTATCTGTACCACGTTGTGTTTTGTTGTTGATGTGAACAGTACCCACTTCAAGTTGCTCAGCAATCTTGAAGGCAAGTGGGAAGTCATTTGTGAAAACTGATGCTTGCAAACCGTATTCTGATTTGTTTGAAAGCTCAATTGCTTCTTCTACTGATTTCACACGGATAATTGGAAGAACTGGACCAAATGGCTCTTCCCAAGCAAGACGCATGTCTGAAGTCACTTTATCGAAGAGAACTGGGCAGATAAGGTTACCGTCACGTTTGATTTCAGTAACAGCTTCTGCACCTTTTTCGCTAGCATCGTTAATAAGACCTTCAACAAAGTCTGCCGCTGATGAATCAATAAGTGGTGTGATGTCTGCATTGTCTTCTGGATTACCAATAGTTAATTTAACAACTTTTTCACGGATTTTTTCAACAAGCGCATCTGCAACGTCTTCCATTACAAGAACACGTTTAACAGCTGTACAACGTTGACCTGAGTAACCAAAGGCACCATCAACGATGTTTTTAGCTGCTACATCAAGGTCAGCATCTTCAAGAACGATTGCTGAGTCTTTACCACCAAGTTCAAGCATAATTGGACGCATACCAGCCAAGCGACCGATACGTTCACCGATTGGTGTAGAACCTGTGAAGTTGATGAAGTTAACTGCTTCGTGTTCAACAATGTAGTCACCAATAATTGAACCCTTACCAGTGATAGTGCTGAAGACACCTGCTGGCACGCCAGCTTCTGCAAATGCTTCTGCCAAAAGAAGACCTGAAATTGAACCTTGTGTTGGTGGTTTAAGGGCTACAACGTTACCTGAGATAAGGGCTGGAGCAATCTTAGAACCTGCCAAGTTAACTGGGTAGTTAAATGGTGAGATTGCAAGAACAAGTCCAAGAGGTTCGCGACGAACAATAGCAATTTTTTTCTTGCTTCCTGCTTCAAAGCTACCACCTTCAAGCACTTCACCTTCAATACGAAGTCCTTCTTCAGCTGCGTAACGGATAATGTCCGCTGTACGAACAACCTCAGAAACAGCTGCTTTATAACCTTTAGCAACTTCTTTAGAAAGAACAGCACCAATTTTTTCAGCGTCACGAACAAGGATGTCCGCTGCTTTGTGAAGGATAGCTGCACGTTCCACGTATGAAAGAGCACGCCAAGCTGGCTGAGCTGCTTTTGCAGTTGCGTAAACGTAATCAACTTCTTCTTGGCTCATCGCTGGTACTGAACCAAGTTCTTCGCCTGATGCTGGTGCATAGATTTTAATTTCGTTTTCAGAAAGTTTCCATTCACCATTGACAAGGTTTTTGTATTGTTTTGTCATTTAATAGGTCTCCTTTTTTTATTTATGAGGTTAATAAAACTAAAATTCCAAAACCTGTACCAATTGGTACAAATTTTATAAACTTATTTTAGCATGATTTGAAATTAATTCAACTATTTACTATGTAAAATAGACCTCATAACTACCATAAGTTTATTCTATCATTTTTCATAAAAAATTCAATATATTGAAGTCAATAAATTCAGAAAATTTCGAATTGATAGCGTTTTCTATCAAGATTAGAATAAAAAGGGGAAAGCCCCCCTTTTTATTAGTTATTAGTCAAAATTGACATATTCTTTTTCGAGCTCAAGAACTTCCTCAGCAGTTGAACATTCTGTAAGGGCACGGTTTGCGTACTCTTGCATTTTTGCTGTATCAAGTTTTTTCATCAAGCTACGTGTACGAAGAACTGAGGTTGCTGACATAGAGAACTCATCAAGTCCCATACCAACAAGAAGCGGAACCGCTTGTTGATCACCTGCCATCTCACCACACATACCAGCCCATTTACCTTCAGCATGTGCTGCTTTGATAACATTGTTAATCAAACGAAGGATAGATGGGTTATATGGTTGGTAAAGGTATGAGACTTGTTCGTTCATACGGTCAGCTGCCATTGTGTATTGGATAAGGTCATTTGTACCAATTGAGAAGAAGTCAACTTCTTTTGCGAATTGGTCAGCAAGCATTGCTGCAGCTGGAATTTCAATCATGATACCAACTTGGATATCATCTGAAACAGCGACACCTTCAGCTTTAAGGTTAGCTTTTTCTTCATCAAATACAGCTTTAGCTGCACGGAATTCTTTAAGAAGAGCTACCATTGGGAACATGATACGTAATTGACCATGTACTGATGCACGAAGAAGGGCACGAATTTGTGTACGGAACATTGCATCGCCTGTCTCAGAAATTGAGATACGCAAAGCACGGAAACCAAGGAATGGGTTCATTTCATTTGGAAGGTCAAAGTAAGGAAGTTCCTTATCTCCACCGATATCCATTGTACGAACCACAACAGGTTTTCCGTTCATTCCTTCAAGAACAGCTTTATAAGCTTCGTACTGTTCATCTTCAGTTGGGAAATCTTGTGAATCCATGTAAAGGAACTCTGTACGATAAAGACCAACTGCTTCTGCACCATTATCGTTTACACCCTCAACGTCTTTAGGTGTACCGATATTAGCTGCCAACTCAAAGTGTTTACCATCAGCTGTAACAGTTTCTGCGTCTTTAAGAAGAGCCCACTCAGCTTTTTGTTGAGCGTAAGCTTCACCAGCTGCTTTAAATTCTGCAACTTGTTCATCTGTAGGGTTAATGATCACTTCACCAGTAATACCATTAACAGCAAGAACATCACCATCTTTAACAAGTTCAGTAATGTTGTTTGTACCAAGAACAGCAGCGATTTCAAGGGTACGAGCCATAATAGCTGAGTGACTTGTACGTCCACCGATGTTAGTTACAAAAGCTTTAACAAAGTTTTTGTCCAACTGTGCAGTATCTGAAGGAGTCAAGTCATGTGCAATAACGATTGACTCTTCGCTGATAGCTGCTGGGTTAGGCAATTTAACACCAAGAAGGTTAGCCAAGACACGTTTTGTAACGTCACGGATATCTGCAGCACGTTCTTGCATGTATGGGTTATCTTCCATACCTTCGAAGATTGTGATGAACATATCAGTAACTTCTGTCAAAGCACTCTCAGCGTTAACTTGTTTCGCACGAATTGTTTCTTTAATTTGACCAGTCATTTCTGGGTCAGCAAGAACCATCAAGTGTGCATCAAAAACGGCTGCTGCTTCTTCACCAAGCGTATCTACTGCTTTCTCACGGATAACAGAAAGCTCGTTTTGTGATGCCTCAAGGGCAGCATCTAAACGAGCCTCTTCTGCACTTGTATCCTCGACTGAGACAGTCTCGAATGACAAATCCGGTTGAACAAGTAGATATGCTTTAGCAACGGCAACACCATCAGATGCTGCAATTCCTTTAAGCAATTCTGTCATTATTATGCCAATCCTTCTTTTGTCATTGTTTCGTCGATAGCTGCGATTGCATCGTCTGCGTCTGCACCTTCAGCTGAGATTGTAACGTCAGCACCTTGACCAACACCAAGGCTCATAACACCCATGATTGATTTAAGGTTTACTGATTTACCTTTGTAGTCCAAAGTGATGTCTGAAGCGAATTTGCTAGCTGTTTGAACAAGCAAAGTAGCTGGACGTGCGTGGATACCTGTTTCTGCAACAATGTGGAAATCTTTAGAAGCCATAGTGGATTCTCCTTTTTAATGTTTGAATTTTTGGGGTTATTTTGATAACCCTTACATTTTTTAGTATAGCATATCTTGACTATTTTTTCAAGGTAAAAAATTGTTTTGTGGAAAAAACTTGAAATCCCTTTCCACTTTTTTCATTTTTCTTCTATATATATTACCTTGCTATTTTTTGTAAAAGACAAGATGCAAAATCAGTTGTTGATAGAGGAGTTACACCTTCAATTTGACTAGCTAAATCAGCAGTCATCTCGTGGTTTGACAAAGTGTCCTCTAAGGCTCTTTCAATAAACTCTGCTGCTTCATACCAAGAGAGATAGTTAAGCATCATACAAGCCGACAACAAGAGTGACGAGGGGTTGGCGATATTTTGCCCTGCTATATCTGGGGCTGTCCCATGTGTCGCTTCAAAGATAGCATGACCTGTCTCATAATTGATATTGGCACCAGGTGAGATACCTATTCCTCCCACTTGAGCTGCTAGAGCATCGCTAGCATAGTCACCATTGAGATTGGTCAGAGCCACAACATCAAAACGCTCTGGATTAAGTAAAATTTGCTGTAAAAAGTTATCTGCGATAATATCATCCACTACCAAACGTCCATCAGATAAAGCGTCAGCATATTCTTTCTGTGCCAACTCATAGCCCCACTTTCTAAAACCACCTTCTGTAAATTTTTGAATATTTCCCTTATGAACAAGGGTAACTTTTGTTAGACCATTTTTGAGGGTATAATCAATCGCAGAGTGAATCAGGCGTTTACTACCCTCGCTAGAAATCGGTTTTATCCCGATACTAGATGTCTCCGGAAAACGAATTTTTGATACGGCCATCTCCTCTTTTAGAAATCGAATCACTTTATTAACTTCTACCGATTCGCTATCCCATTCGATTCCCGCGTAGATGTCCTCGGTATTTTCACGAAAAATGGTGATGTCTGTCTTTTCAGGATGTTTCAGAGGGCTCGAAACACCCTCAAAATAACGGACAGGACGTACACAGGCATATAAATCCAAGTCTTGACGAAGAGCAACATTCAATGAACGAATACCTCCTCCAACAGGAGTTTCAAGCGGTCCTTTAATCGCAACAAGATGCTCTTTGATACTGGACAAAGTCCCTTCTGGTAGCCATTCTCCTGTCATGTCGAAGCTTTTCTTACCCGCTAAAACCTCCTTCCACTCGATAGAGCGCTCGCCTGCATAAGCCACCGAAACAGCACGGTCAATTATCTCCTTAGAGGCTGCCCAAATGTCCTTACCGATACCATCCCCTTCAATGTAGGGAATAACAAGATGATCAGGGACAGCCAACCCTTGACTTGTCATTACTAGTTTTTCTGCCATCGCTTCTTCTCCTTTATTTAGCGTCTATTGATTGGAATATATTCCAAGTGAGATAAGCCTTTATAAGCTGATCTAGGTCGAATCAATTTATTGTGTTTTTGTTGTTCTTGAATATGGGCAATCCACCCAGACACACGGCTCATTGCAAAAATCAAGGTAAAAATACTACTATCAATCCCCAAAACATGATATACCGTCGCTGAATAAAAATCGACATTAGGAATCAACCCTTTCTTCTCTTTCATAAAAAGCTCTATTTGTCGAGAAATATCAAAGAGTTCTTGCTCCTGTGTTCCTGCTGTTAGAGCCTGAGCCATCTCTCTGAGATAAGTCTCCCTTGGATCAACCGTTTTATAAACACGGTGGCCAAACCCCATAATTTTTTCCTTAGATGCTAATTTTTCAGATAGGTAAGCCTCTACGTCTCCTAATTCTCGAATTTCAACCAACATATCAAAGACACGTTCATTAGCGCCACCATGCAAGGGACCTTTGAGAGCACCTATAGCTGTTGTCACACAAGAATAGATATCTGTCAGAGTGGATGCACAGACACGCGCTGCAAACGTTGAGGCATTCAATTCATGGTCTGCATGAAGAATCAAAGCTTTGTTCATGGCTTCAATTTCCAAGTTAGACGGTTCTTCGCCATTTAACATATACAAGAAATTAGCTGCAAAGCCTAAATCTTCCCTAGGTTCAATAGGTTGTTGTCCTGTTCTAAGTCGTGCAAAAGCTGCAATAATAGTTGGTATCTTAGCCATCAACTGAACACTTTGTTCATAAACAGCTTCTACCGATCTTTCTTCTGCCTGTAAGTTATAGACTCCCAAGAGGGAAACCGTTGACCGTAGCACACTCATAGGATGAAGGTGCGGACGTGATTGAATCAACAGACATTGCTCGATGGCATCGCTAATCGTGTAATTAGCTCTCAGTTCTTTGACAAAATGATTGTACTCTATTTGTGTCGGTAGGTGACCATTCCAGAGCAAGTAAATCACTTCTTCAAAAGTCGCTTTATTAGTCATCAATTCTGAAATATCATAGCCACCATAAGATAGCCGATCATCACTTATCGATGAAATACGCGTGTCACAGGCTATCATATCTTTCAAACCATTACTTACTGTCATATTAAACCCCTTTCAACTTTTTACGAACCACCATAGGTAAGATACCACCATTTTTATAATAGCGAATATCGGCATCTGCATCAAAACGCACCAAAGCAGAAAATGTTTTTTCAAGGCCATCAGAAAGAGCTGTCACTGTCACGATATCGTTAACACCAGGATCTGTTGATAAATCAACAGAGTAAGTCTCTTTCCCTGTTAAACCGAGACTCTGTGCTGTATCTCCCTCCAAAAATTGCAAAGGTAAAATCCCCATCATAACCAAGTTAGAACGATGGATACGCTCAAAGGATTCTGCCAAGACAACCTTAACACCTAGAAGATTCGTTCCTTTGGCAGCCCAATCTCGGCTAGAACCCATGCCGTAGTCTTTTCCAGCGATAACAATAGTCCCTTGCCCTTTGTCACGGTATGCCATAGCGGCATCATAAATCGGGATGATATCCCCCTCATAATCCGTGTAACCACCAATTTTCCCTTGAGCCAACTCATTTTTGATCCGAATATTGGCAAAGGTACCACGCATCATAACTTCATGATTCCCACGACGACTGCCGTAAGAGTTGAAATCCATATAATCAACACCATTTTGCTTCAAATAAGTGGCAGCTGGACTATTACGCGCAATATTTCCTGCTGGCGAAATGTGATCTGTCGTTACAGTATCACCAAACTTAGCTAAAACACTGAGATCCTTTAAAGTCTTAATGGCTAAGTCATCCGTTAACCCTTCAAAATAAGGAGGATTTTGGATATAGGTGGATGACTCATTCCAATCAAAAACCTGACTAGACTTAGTTGGAATAGCATTCCATTTGTCGCTATCGGTAAAGACTTGTTTGTACTCTGTGGCAAATAGCTGACGTGTCACATAGGTCGAAACATAGTCTTCAATCTCATCTCTACTTGGCATGATGTCATCTAAATAAACTGCTCTGCCATTTTTATCAAAACCAAGTGGCTCACTGGTCAAGTCAATATTAGTATTGCCAGCAAGCGCATAAGCGACCACAAGCGGTGGACTAGCAAGGTAGTTTGCTTTCACTAAAGGATTGATACGTCCTTCAAAGTTACGATTTCCAGAAAGAACCGCCGAAACCAGTAAATCTTCATCTACAATGGCTTTAGCCACCTCTGGCATCAAATTACCTGAATTACCGATACAAGTTGTACAACCGTAACCAACAACATTAAAACCAAGTTGGTCTAAGTAAGACTGCAAGCCACTCGCTGCCAAATAAGCTGTGACCACCTTAGAGCCTGGAGCCAAAGACGTTTTAACAGTTTTAGAGACAGCAAGTCCTTTCTCAACAGCATTTTTAGCTAATAAACCTGCCGCCATAAGAACATAGGGATTAGAAGTATTGGTACAAGAGGTGATAGCAGCAATCGCAACATGTCCAGTCCTAATCGTTTCATCATGATCTTCAAAATGCACTATTGCTTCTTTTTCTAATTCGTCTTTTTCCAAACCGAATCCTTGAACACCTGCTTCACGAACAAGGGCATCTTGAAAGGCATCCTTGGCATCTGAAAGCAAGATTAAATCCTGCGGACGTTTTGGTCCTGAAATAGATGGTTTAACATCTGACAAATTAACTTCAACAACCTTGCTGTAAGTAGGTACTGTAGTTGGGTCGTAGAACAAATGATTAGCTTTTGCGTACTGTTCTGTCAAGGCGATATGGTCTTCATCACGATTCGTTAACCGCATGTAATTAAGCGTCTCGTCATCAATTGGGAAATAACCACAAGTCGCTCCGTACTCAGGTGCCATATTAGCAATCGTTGCTCGATCAGCTAAAGAGAGTGACGACAAGCCGTCACCAAAATACTCCACAAATTTGCCAACCACATTTTCCTGACGTAGTACTTGTGTGATTTTGAGCGCCAGATCTGTAGCAGTCGCAATTTTCGGTAAACTTCCTGTGAGGCGAACACCAATAACCTCTGGTACTGGGAAGTAAGAAGCTTCTCCAAGCATGGCTGCTTCAGCCTCGATACCACCGACACCCCAGCCTAAAACACCGATACCATTAATCATCGTTGTATGACTGTCTGTTCCAAACATTGAATCCGGATATAGCATCCCATCTTTTTCGATAACAACATCAGAAAGAAATTCAATATTGACCTGGTGGATAATACCCGTTGCTGGTGGAACAGCTCGATAGTTATCAAATGACGACTCTGCCCATTTTAAAAATTCATAGCGTTCATTGTTACGCTTAAACTCCAAATTGACATTATCCTCAAGCGCTGTATCACAACCAAAGAAATCCACTTGGACACTATGGTCAATCACCAAGTCTACCGGAATTTCTGGATTGATCATATCGGCAGTCCCGCCGTTTTTGACAATCGCATCACGCATAGAGGCTAAATCAACAACCACAGGAACCCCTGTAAAGTCTTGGAGAATTACACGACTCGGTTTAAACGGAATCTCTTCACTAGGTAGGTTGTTTGGAAAATTCAAAATATTCGAAATGTGATTTTTAGTAACATCCAAACCATCCAATTTACGCATAAGACTCTCTAATAGGATACGAAGTGTGTAGGGATAGTCAGATACAGGGCGTTTACTTTTTTCAAAAATAGTCTTCAAATCATAATAATGGTATTTTTTTCCATCTTTCAACAATACATTTGTATATTCAGTCATAACAACCTCCTGTTTTATGTTATGTTTTTTAACATAATAACACCAAATAAAGACTTTTTCAAATCTCATATGTCACATAATGTTACAAAAAGTAACATTTTCTGTTAAAAGTCTTTAAAAGCCTACAACCACAAGATATAGGGATACCTACGCAATAAAAGCACAAAATATTGTGTTAGAGAAAGAAAAAATCGTTGCTTTTTTTCCATAATTTGGGTATTCTATTTAAGTCCTGTTTTATCAAGAAAAAAGTTTTATCACAATTTTCCTCGGTAAAACAACTTACATTTAAAACACTAAAAGAGGAGAGATATCATGGCTACTATCACGCTATTTTCAAAAAATAATTGCATGCAATGCAAGATGACAAAAAAATTCTTGGAAAAAGAGGGCGCTGATTTTGAAGAAATCAACATTGACGAACATCCTGAAAAAATCGATTACGTCAAAGGTTTAGGATTTACAGCCGCTCCTGTTATTGAAGCTGGCGATATCGTCTTTTCTGGTTTCCAACCTGCTAAATTAAAAGAAATTATCTAAATGCAATAACAAGGCTTGATTCACTGAGAACAAACCTTCATCAAATCAATCTAGTAAAGAGGACTGCTGACGACCGTTAGACTATTTTTAAATCATCTAACAACCTTCTCGTCCTCTTTCTGACATCAAAAAGGAAATCCAACAATGAGTCTTAAAGATTTAGGCGACGTATCCTACTTCCGCCTCAACAACGAAATTAATCGCCCTATTAACGGAAAAATTCCACTCCACAAAGATAAGGAAGCTCTTGAAGCTTTCTTTAAGGAAAACGTTCATCCAAATACAATGGCTTTCGATAGCATGACCGATAAAATCAGCTACCTCATCGAGCACGATTACATCGAGTCTGAATTCATCGCCAAGTATAACCCAACCTTTATTGAACAATTGGCAAGTGATCTTAAAGAACAAAACTTCCAATTCAAGTCTTTCATGGCTGCTTACAAATTCTATCAACAGTACGCTTTGAAGACAAACGATGGTGATTACTACCTTGAAAATATCGAAGACCGTGTCATGTTCAATGCCCTCTACTTTGCTGACGGTAACGAAGCATTAGCACATGACCTCGCTATGGAAATGATCCATCAACGCTACCAACCAGCTACACCATCTTTCTTAAATGCCGGTCGTAGCCGACGTGGTGAGTTGGTATCATGTTTCTTGATCCAAGTCACTGATGATATGAATGCAATCGGTCGTTCCATCAACTCTGCACTGCAATTATCTCGTATCGGTGGTGGTGTTGGTATCTCACTTAACAACTTACGTGAAGCTGGTGCTCCTATCAAAGGCTACGAGGGAGCAGCCTCAGGTGTTGTTCCTGTTATGAAGTTGTTCGAAGATAGCTTCTCTTACTCAAATCAACTCGGTCAACGCCAAGGTGCTGGTGTTGTTTACCTAAACGTCTTCCACCCAGATATTATCGCTTTTCTATCAACTAAGAAAGAAAATGCCGATGAAAAAGTACGTGTTAAAACACTGTCACTTGGCGTAACCGTTCCTGATAAATTCTACGAGCTAGCACGCAACAACGAAGACATGTACCTTTTTAGCCCTTATACTGTCGAAAAAGAGTACGGTGTGCCTTTCAACTATATCGACATCACTGAAATGTACGATGAGCTAGTTGCCAATCCTAAGATTACCAAAACTAAAATCAATGCTCGTGATCTAGAAACTGAAATCTCAAAACTACAACAA
This sequence comes from Streptococcus saliviloxodontae, assembly GCF_016908655.1. Classification (GTDB taxonomy): domain Bacteria; phylum Bacillota; class Bacilli; order Lactobacillales; family Streptococcaceae; genus Streptococcus; species Streptococcus saliviloxodontae. The sequence continues at coordinate 7,802 of NZ_JAFBEI010000023.1, read as the reverse complement.
GAATCTGGCTACCCTTATATTGTCAACGTGGATATCGCTAACCGCTCAAATCCAATTGATGGCAAGATTATTATGTCTAACTTGTGTTCTGAGATTCTCCAAGTCCAAAAACCAAGTCAACTTAATGATGCCCAAGAGTTCACTGAAATGGGGACAGACATCTCATGTAACCTCGGTTCAACCAATATCCTCAACATGATGACATCTCCTGACTTCGGTCGTTCTATCAAGGCTATGACACGCGCCCTTACCTTCGTGACAGACTCATCAAGTATCGAAGCCGTTCCTACTGTTAAAAATGGCAATAGCCAAGCTCATACCTTTGGACTGGGAGCAATGGGACTACATAGCTATCTAGCACAACACCATATCGCCTATGGTAGTCCAGAGTCTATCGAATTTACTGACATCTACTTTATGCTTATGAACTATTGGACTTTGGTAGAGTCAAATAACATCGCCCGTGAACGAAAGGCTACTTTCGTCGGTTTCGAAAACTCAAAATACGCTGACGGTAGCTATTTCGATAAATACGTAACAGGACGTTTCGTTCCGAAATCAGACAAGGTTAAAGAACTCTTTGCAGACCACTTCATTCCTCAATCAGAAGACTGGGAATCCCTCCGTCAAGCCGTTATGGAAGATGGCCTCTATCACCAAAACCGCCTTGCCGTAGCACCAAACGGCTCTATCTCATATATCAATGATTGCTCTGCTTCTATCCACCCAATCACTCAACGTATCGAGGAGCGCCAAGAAAAGAAAATTGGTAAGATTTATTACCCTGCCAACGGATTGTCAACAGATACTATCCCATTCTACACATCAGCCTACGACATGGATATGCGTAAGATGATTGATGTTTATGCCGCTGCGACAGAGCACGTAGACCAAGGTTTATCTATGACGCTCTTCCTTCGTAGTGAGCTTCCAATGGAACTCTACGAATGGAAAACAGAAAGCAAACAGACGACACGCGACTTGTCAATCCTACGCAACTACGCCTATAACAAAGGCATCAAGTCAATCTACTACGTCCGCACTTATACCGATGACGGTGAAGAAGTTGGTTCAAACCAATGTGAAAGCTGTGTGATTTAAGCGATTAAATCTGCTAAAACTTAATAGACACCAAAAAACCTGACGTTCGTAAACTTCAGGTTTTTACTTTAACTAAAAACAAACACCTCAAACAAAATACAAGAAACACTTACACAAACTTACCTTCTCAAAACCCAAAGAAGCCCTTCTTTATTTCCTTCCTTGCATCACTTTTATGGTATAATAGAGGGTAACTATAAACAAGGAGAAAGCCATGACAACCTACTATAAAGCTATAAACTGGAACGAAATTGAAGATGTCATCGATAAATCAACTTGGGAGAAATTGACAGAGCAGTTTTGGTTAGATACTCGTATCCCTCTTTCAAATGACCTTGACGACTGGAGAAAACTCTCCGACGAGGAGAAAGACCTGGTTGGTAAGGTCTTCGGAGGATTGACTCTTCTTGATACCATGCAGTCTGAATCTGGTGTAGAAGCTATCCGTGCTGACGTGCGTACACCACACGAAGAAGCAGTTCTCAACAACATTCAGTTCATGGAGTCTGTTCACGCCAAATCCTACTCATCTATCTTCTCAACTCTCAATACCAAGTCAGAAATTGAAGATATTTTCGAATGGACAAATAACAACGAATTCCTTCAGAAAAAAGCAAAAATCATCAATGATATTTATGAAAACGGCGATGCTCTTCAAAAGAAAGTGGCATCAACGTATCTAGAAACGTTCCTTTTTTATTCAGGTTTCTTTACCCCTCTGTATTATTTAGGTAACAACAAACTCGCCAACGTCGCTGAAATTATCAAATTGATTATCCGTGATGAGTCTGTTCACGGCACTTACATCGGCTACAAATTCCAACTCGGTTTCAACGAATTACCTGAAGACAAGCAAGAGGAATTCCGCGAATGGATGTATGATTTGCTTTATGAACTCTATGAAAATGAAGAAAACTATACAAAAACCCTCTACGATAATGTCGGTTGGACAGAGGAAGTTATGACTTTCCTTCGTTACAACGCCAACAAGGCTCTTATGAACCTGGGACAAGACCCGCTCTTTCCTGATACTGCAGATGATGTCAACCCTATTGTTATGAACGGTATTTCAACAGGAACATCAAACCACGACTTCTTCTCTCAAGTCGGAAACGGCTACCTTTTGGGAACAGTAGAAGCAATGACAGATAGCGATTACGATTACGGTAAAGCTTAATCAAGTTAGAAAGACTCGTCAAAGAGTCTTTTTTTGATACTTTCTCCAAGGAGTACACAAGGTCATCAACCTCTCATTTCACAACTAATAGTGACGTCGAAAAGTTCAGAGTATAGCGAAAATCTCCTATTTTAACACTCAAAAACCAGAGATTGCAATTAACATATAGCAGATCCACACTCCTACACCTTAGATAAATAACGTTTATAAAGACTATAAAAAATTCCCTCCATAACTCTTGCCACTCAACGACCACAAACCTTAATAACAAAACCAATCATCCCCAAACTCCATACATTTTATGATATAATTAGAATGATAACTTTCTTGTTGAAATCATCAATATTACTTTCAGGAGAGCTCCATGCTTCACTCTATCTCATCCAGCTTTCCAATTTGGGGAGTCACACTGACTTATCTGATTATTTATATCACACAACTCAGTGTTTTCAAGTACATTAGCACAATTAAAATTCCTACCAGCATTTACATCGGCTTTGCTATCATCTACGTGCTCAGTACTCTCATACCGATTCCAATCCTACCTAGCATCGTTATGATTTGTTTCTTCCTATACTGGACTTGGACAAAGGCATCTTCTTTTTCAGAACTTGTCTTCTACTCTCTCTACCCTATTGTCAGCTTTGACACCCTCTATAAATTCTATTCACTCTATGTCCTACCGACATTTTTAAAACCTTTCCATATCACTGATAATGCTTACTACGAACTCTTTGGTATTTTACTCATTTTACCTATGATTCATGGATTTTTCATCCTTGTCCAATTCGACCCGATTGCAATCAAAAATCTCGAAACTTCAAATAAGCATAACTACTTAAGATTCTCACCTTTTACAATACTCGATGTAATATTAGTTCTTTATACAACATTTTCAATAAGCATATCTTATATCGACCCTACTATTGAGAGCTACCTCTCAAAATTTATTTTCTTCAGTCTAACGCTAGTCCAAACCTCTATTCTATCCCAGATAGGAAAAAAAGTTCAAACTTATTACAAACAAAAATTAGAGGAAAAATGTACCGAACACCGGCGATCTCTTACAGAGTACAACCTACTTCTAGAGAGCATCTACACCGATATCAATCACCAACAAAAACAGTATATCAACGATTTTAACGCTATTCGTCAGGCTATATCAACTAATCAGACAGAAGCTTTGGAACTTTACCTTGATAAGAACCAAAACAACGATGACAAATGCCAGGAATATTATAGAAATAAACAAAATTTGGAAAATATTCAACTTCCTTACTTAAAACAACTCTTAGTGGCTAAGTCACTGGAAGCTCAGCACAGAGGTATCCAAGTCAGCATCGAAATTCCTGATACCATCGACAAGTACCCTATCAAAGACCTACCCTTTATCACCCTAGTCACCGAACTATTCGAAAATGCTATCAACTTTGCAGCTATATCTCCCAATAAAGCTATCAGTCTAGCTTTATTCATCGAAGAAAACAACACTGTTTTTATCATCGAAAACAGCACCAAAGAGAAGCAGGTTGATCTGACTGATATTTTCAAAGAAGGCTACAGCAGTAAAAAGAATGGTAAAGGCATGGGACTAAAACGTGTGCGTGATATCCTAAATCAAAATCACGCTCTCTCTCTGAATACACTTAGTAGAAAATACATCTTTAGACAACGATTAGAATGTCCAACAGAAAGTAAACAGACTTATGAACGACCTCATCTATAACTTTTTAGAGTACCCCGCTCTCTTTCTGGTCGAGTGGTATATCTTTAAACAATTCACAGGTATCTCAATTAAATCAAATCAATTCATCTTATTTGGCGTTATTTATTTTCTAGCCAGTAGCTATTGCGCTCAATTCAGCCTCCCTATCGCGCCACTCTTTTTCCTTATCATCATCAATAGATTCCACCCCAACCAAGCTCCTGGTATTCGCTTTATCCAAGCTTGTTACCCATCACTTGTCACAACCTATTTGAGAAAAATGATCTACCTGTTGATTCTACCAGCAATCAACGGAGGTCACTTCTCTATCTCGGCATTCAATTTTTATACTGCCCTTCTATCATTCCCATTCTTTTTCTCACTGGTTAAATTATCCGCTATAGATTTTTCGTTAATTCAAAAACTGGATAAAGCACATTATCGTGCAGCAGCTTTTAGAAGTACTGGTTTACTGATTGCTTTTTACCTTCTCTACCTATTGCAAATGGTACTTCACCACGCCCTTCCAAATACATTTCCACAAGCCTATCTGGATAATCATTTTTGGCAGTTACCTAGCTTTGCGATCTACACAATCCTTATCCTTTGGGATCTGGTCAACCTAAGTCACCAAACCAAAAAACAACTTGCTTTTAACATCGACTCAGAAGAGAGACGTCACTTGGAAGATATTGATTACTACAACCACTATATCTTTAATCTCCTAAGCGATAAGAGTAGGTATCAAAAAAATTATTACAGCTACCTAGAGAATATTTACAAAAAAAATCAAAAAGTACATTCTCTCAGAGAGACTCCTTTTTTCTTGCATCAACTAGATCGCAACATCCTAAAGCAGCTTGGTCACATCAAAATTAATATTATCCGTAACCAACTTCATGAACACTTGCTGAAAATGAGACAACAAGGTATCACACTACAAGTGAATTTTTTAGCCGACTTGAATCACGTCCCTATCAGTGATCTCGAGTTTTACCAACTCATTAATTTCATTTTTCATCATATTTCAGCCTGCCCTAAACGAAAACCAATCCAATTTCACATTTCTTATTTCCGTATCAACAACAAGCACATTTTCCTTTTCGAAAGCTTTACATCTCAACAGCATTCGGATAACTGCTTTACCGACATCAAGTCATCAACCTTAAAACTGTATCCGGAAATCTCAAACCTCCTCGCAAGGTCTCCTCAACTGTCTATGGAAATCACTAAAACTACCGAACAGATTAACTATATTATCGAAATGAGCTAGAGACCTAACTCCTCTTTAAACTTGTAAAAGAGAAGTCTAGTTTTAGTCATCGCTACTAAAACCTCCGATAGAATGCGTGACTAAGAAAATGAAAAAAAAGAAGCTCAGGATGTATGTACTATCCCAGCTTCTTTTTCTTGAAAAAATCACTTAAAATAGAAGTTTTCTAAAAAAACAACTTGAAAAACCATTTTAGAGTAGTAAACTAAAAGACATGACTGCACTTCTACACCAATCACCCAGACAATCGGTGCAGAAGTAGAAACACTATCTAAAACGAGGTCGATATGAAACTTTATGTTCAATTTATGATAATCCTCTTTTTTTCCTTAGTCGGAGAAGGGATATCATCTTTTTTCTCACTCCCTGTCCCAGGATCAATCATTGGTTTAATCCTGCTATTCATCGCACTACAGGTCAAAGTGGTCAGAATACGACACATCTTTACGGTAGGGGAATTTTTATTGGCTAATATGACCATCCTCTTTTTACCCGCAGGTGTCGGAATTATGGAGCGTTTTAACATAGTCGCTCCCAATATCATCCCTATCACACTGATCACTTTAGGAGCTCTACTCCTTAATCTGGCGACTATCGCACTAGTCGTCAATTGGGTCAAAACACACTTCGAAGGGGACTATCAAAACAAGGAGAAAAACCATGACTGAACTCACTACTAGTCCTATTTTCGGCTTAAGCCTCTCCATTTTTGCCTATTTGATAGGTATTTTAGTCCACCGTCGTTTTCCGAACCCCTTAACCACTCCTCTACTTTTTGCTACGGTGCTCATCATTCTATTTCTTGAAATCACCAAAATCCCTTACAAAAATTATTATGTCGGAGGAAGTTACCTCAATACACTCATCGTCCCTTCAACAGTAGCTCTAGCCATTCCACTTTATCGAAATTTCCATCTTATGAAACACCATTACCGTTCTATCTTAGCCGGTATCAGCATCTCTACACTAATCAATACACTGTACACCGCTTTGATTGCAAAAATATTTGGGATGGATTATTTTTTAACTATCTCCCTCTTTCCAAAATCAGTTACAACTGCTATGGCAATTGGTATCAGTGACAAGATGGGAGGTATGACCACCGTCACCTTAGTTGTTGTCGTTGTTACCGGCATTTTGACCAGTGTTATTGGACCTAGTTTCCTTAGACTCCTCCATATCAATGACCCTGTCGCTGTTGGATTAGCTCTAGGAGGTACAGGTCACGCTGTAGGAACAGGTGCCGCCCTTCGCTACGGACCAGTACAAGGTGCTATGGCAGGCTTAGCCATAGGAATCACAGGAATCATGTACGTCATCATCAGCCCAATTATCGCCCAACTCATTCTCAAACAGTATTAAAAGCCTACAAAAGTAGCGTCAAAATGAGAAACAGGTTTTCCCGCATCTATCCCCGATAGTCCAAATAATAGTCAAGACATAACAAAAGAGCCTTACGGCTCTTTTTAGTTGCTTACACTATTGGTAGCTAAAGATTACTGTTGTTTACGTTTTTTGATACCAACCAAACCAAGTGTAGCCATCATCACACCTGCTGCAATAGCTGTAACTGATGATTCTTCACCTGTTGTTGGCAATTCAGCTTTTTTAGTTTCTGAAGCTTTTGCAGTATTATCAGCATACGAAGGTTTACCTCGACGATCAGTCACCGCTTCTGTTGCAGCTTGAGTAGCTTTTTTGACGTCGTTAGTTTGTTTATTGTCATCAGCTTTCTTGATGTCATCAGCTTTCTTGCTGTCGTCAGCTTTCTTGATGTCATCAGCTTTCTTGCTGTCATCAGCTTTCTTGATGTCATCAGCTTTCTTGCTGTCATCAGCTTTCTTGCTGTCATCAGCTTTCTTGCTGTCATCAGCTTTTTTGCTGTCATCAGCTTTCTTGCTGTCATCAGCTTTTTTAGCCAAGTTTTGTTCTGAAACTTCTCGTGCTGCAGTATAGATAGCATCGATATCTGCACTCGCTTGTTCTGAAAGTTTAGCAAAATCAGCACCTTCTGCATCTGCTTTTGCAGTATAGTCAGCTACAAGATTTGTTAAAGCTGTCAAATAACGTTGCAACTCTGAATCTGCTGAATCTTTTGAAAGACCTGCCAATTCTGAGATAGCTTGTTTCTTGTAGTTAGCATCTTTTTGAAGAGCGGCAATAAAGGCATCTTTTGCAGCTGTATCTTCTGCCTTCTTACTGTCGTCAGCTTTTTTAGCCAAGTTTTGTTCTGAAACTTCTCGTGCTGCAGTATAGATAGCATCAAGGGCTTTGCTTGCTCCATCAACATCGTTTGAGTTACGGTACTGTCCAACAACATTTGAAACAGCATCAAGTTCACGTTGCAACTCATCTGTTGACAAACCTTTCAATTCTGAAATGGCTTGTTTTTTGTAGTTGGCATCACGTTCCAAGTTGTCATTGTAAGCATTAGTAGCAGCTTCTGAAGCTCACGACAAACGCATGAAGAAAATATCGTTTTCAGAAATTAATTTCATAAACTAGATAAACGACCTCCGGTATAATAGTAGTGGAGGTCGTTGTTA
>NZ_JAFBEI010000022.1 GCF_016908655.1 Streptococcus saliviloxodontae | reverse complement strand
GCTTTTCATTATAAGTCATGTGGGGCTTTTTTCATACCGCTAAAAAGCCCTACAATATCTGAATGAGATTTACCCACTACAGAAATTATAGAGCCATAGAATATAAAGAAAGCCTTGGAATGGATTGTTTCCAAGGCTTTTTTCTTGTCTAATGGTATAAGTGAATAGTTGTTAAAGTGGTTGTTTTTATTGAGACACCCTTGATATATAAAACGTTAAAAGATAGAGAATGATTTCACTTATTCCTTGTTAACTAATTTATCAAGATGGTCGGTGTAATGTAATTTTAACTTGTCTTCTCCTAAAATATCAAGTACTTGAATAGATTGTTTCATCTTTTCAATTCCAGTACCTGATTGTTGCTTAAATTCATAGTACCCGGTCGCATAGAGAAAGACTGTCTGTTCATAAAAGTTCAATTCATTATCTAACAATACTTTTATTTCATCAATTAAATAGGAGCAGTTAGCATATTCTTCCTTATCGATACTAAGAATAAAACAATTGATAGCTAATTGAGTGACTATTCGTTTATTAGTTTTATTTAGAGAAGAGTAGATATAATTATTTAACATTTCCTTTGTTAATAAGAAATAGGAATTGTAGTTAATTGTTCGAACACAGTTACCTAATAAAATAATCTCATAGTACCCCCATTTTTCTACTTTGAAGAGGTAATCTGTCAGTTGAAGTAATTCATCATCTGATGGAATGATGCTTGAATCCATTGTGTGTAAAATGGACTTTACCATTGTTTTTTCAAAAGAATCTAAAGTGTAATTTGAGGAATCCGAAAGTAGAGATTGTATATTATTGATGTTTTGTGATGAATATTGTTGACGGATGTACTGTACTAAATTGGTGAATGATTCCGTTTTGGTATAGTACTGATCATGTAAAATAAGGAACTCATCTAACGTAATGTGTAATTTGTCTAGAATATTGATTAGTCGAATACAAGATATTTCTGATTCTCCACGCTCAAAACGAGAGATTTGTGATTTTGAAAGATGTTCATCTGCTACAGAGCATAGACTAATTTGTTTTCCTTTACGAACTTTTCTAAGTGTGATGCCAAGTTTTGATTTCATATTTTTCCCACTTTCCCAACACAAATTAACTCAATTTTTATTTATTGTACAATAAATAAAAATTGAAAGGAAGTCCGATTATGAAGAAAATTTCAAAATTTTTGCTGATTTTGATTTTGGTGATGGATATTATCACTATTGTTGGTGGGTAATTTGCTTAGCTATAAGAAAGGCGATAAAATTGAAAAATGTAAGTTAGTAAGGAATAATATTCCCGATAATATTAAGGCTTCAAATACCTGATAAAAGAAAATATTAATAATTAAGGAGTTGCTCTTGAAAATAGATACAAAAAATATAACTTACCTTACTGTAAGTAGAGTTATATCTCGAATAGGAGATATCATGTTTGATTTCGCCAATAATACATTTTTGGCAAGTATTAATCCGACTTCTCTGTCACTGGTTGCAATCTATCAATCTTTAGAAAGTGTGATAGGTGTTCTATTTAATTTGTTTGGTGGGGTTATTGCTGATAACTTCAAGCGAAAAAAAATTATCATTGGAACTAATATCTTATGCGGTATTGCTTGTATAGGTCTTTCGTTCCTATCTCAACAACAATGGTTGGTGTATGCGATTGTCATCACCAATGTTATTTTGGCTTTTATGAGTGCCTTTTCTGGACCGTCATATAAAGCATTTACGAAAGAAATTGTGAAGAAAGATGATATAACAAAACTAAATTCCTATTTGGAAACAACTAGTACCATTATTAAAGTAACTATACCAATGGTAGCAATTTTCCTATATAATATATTGGGCATACATGGTGTATTATTATTAGATGGATTATCGTTTTTAATTGCTGCATCACTAATTTTCTTTATTATACCTATTAATGAAGAAGTGGTCACAAAGGAGAAAATGACAATAAGTGGAGTCTTTAACGACTTAAAAATAGGGTTCAAGTATGTCTACAACCATAAGCCAATATTTATTATTATCATTCTCTCTGCCTTAGTTAATTTTTTTCTAGCAGCTTATAATTTATTGCTACCTTATAGTAATCAAATGTTTGGAGAAATATCAGAGGAGCTTTATGGAACATTTTTAACAGCAGAAGCAATTGGTGGATTTATTGGAGCGATATTAAGTGGTTTTGTCAATAAATCTTTATCAAGTAAACGTTTAATGCTCCTATTAGCGTGTTCGGGTATTATGTTAATGTTATCTACTCCGTTTTATTCTCTATTCCACAATGTCATTGTTCTAGCCTTGTCTCCAGCACTGTTTAGTCTATTTTTATCTATTTTTAATATCCAATTTTTCTCTATCGTTCAAAGAGATGTAGATAATGAGTTTCTTGGTAGAGTCTTTGGTATCATTTTTACGGTAGCTATACTTTTTATGCCGGTTGGGACTGGATTTTTCTCAGTGGTTTTAGAGCCGAATAATACTTTTAATCTCTTCATTATTGGAGGATCCATCACTGTGTTATCACTAGTCTTTGGAGCTTTATTTAAGAGATATGATATAAGTTGACAGTTCTAACTAAGTAAAATTAGGTATATTGATTCGAAAGAATTTAAAAGCACTTCGTTGATAATGTACTGCCCCCAAGAAGTTAGACATTATATTTTAAGTGAAGGATTTAGTTCTGAATTGCACAGGACTAAGTCCTTTTAGTTTAGTTTTTATTCGTTTGCCAAAAGCTCGTGCTTTGGTGTCAGTCTTATTGAAGGAATTAGATCCGAAATAGTTGATATAAAAGAAATAAAATGCTAACATTTAATGAAAGTGTTAGCATTTTATTTCTTTTGAAAGGAGCCTGCCATTATGAATAGTAGTGAAAGTATTATGACTGCATTTCAACAACATCAAGGATTTTTGACCTTTCAACAGGTGGTTGAAGAGAAACTACCTTACAAATTGTTGTTGAGAATGATTGAAGAGGGGCTAGTAGAGGTTGAAGAAAAGGGGTTATATCGCCTCCCTGATACTTATCTGGATGAATGGTTTGTGGCACAGCAACGTTTTTCAAAAGGAATTTTTTCTTTAGAAACGGCTCTTTGGCTAAATGGCCTATCGCTAACAGTTCCGTTTGAAATGACCATGAGTTTTCCATATGGAACTAATACAAAAAATATCAAAGCAGAAGGTATACGTCCGATAGCTCTTCGTTCTTATTACGATGAAGGAATTGTAGAACTTGAAAGACAAGTGGGGCAGAAGATTAAGGTATATGAGCCAGAGAGAGTTTTAGCAGAGTGTTTAAGGCCAATTTATCAGGTTGATGTTCAAGTTATTGCTCCTGCATTTAAGATGTATTTTCAAAATCACAAAGTTAACTATTCAAAACTTTTTCACTATGCACAGTTATTCAAGGTGACTAATAAGTTACAATCTTATATGGAGGTATTAGCCTAATGTTTTCCAATGCAAATAGCTTTAAGGCAAAGATTAAGAATATGGCTAAGGATAGAGGTATTCCTGCCCAGCAGCTCCAACAAAACTTCCTGATTGAACAGGTGTTGAAATTGATTGCTAAAAGTTCTTATAAGGATTCTTTTATTGTTAAAGGTGGTTATCTAAGAGGACAGTTGATAGGACTTGATAAGCGAACGACGATGGATTTAGATGTGACGCTTAAAGGGACTGCACTTAATCAAGAGAATTTGATTGCTATCTTCGAGGAGATTCTTTCAGATTCGGAGGATGTCTTTTCATTTGAAGTGGATAAATTAGAGCCGATTCGTCAAGATGACGAATATGGGGGATTTTCTCTAAAACTTAATGCTACGTTTGATACCTTAAGAGAGGTTGTATTTATAGACATTACAACAGGTGATAAGATTACGCCTCGAGAAATTACTTATTCGATGCCATCTTTATTTACTAATGAAACCATTGAGGTTTGGACTTATAATTTGGAAACTGTTCTAGCTGAAAAATTGGAAACTATTATTAGCCGAGGAGTAGTATCAACACGTCCTCGTGATCGTTATGACCTTTTTACCTTGTATCATATCAGAAAAGACGAGATAGATTTCGATGTGTTGCGTAAAGCTCTAGAGAATACTGTTGAAAAACGAGGTAGTAAAGAGATTATCGACATTTGGGAAAGTCAGCTAGATAGCATTGAAATTTCTGATTATCAAAAGCAACTTTGGACACGTTATCAAAGACAATTCAAATATGCACAAGATATTTCTTTTGAGAAATCAGTTCAGATTGTTAGAGAACTCATGACAACTATTATGTAATATAAAACGGTTCATTACCATATGTTGGGTAGTGAACTGTTTTTGTGTCTAGTCCTTCTGATGAAAAGGAACATTATCAAACGTGAGGTGTTTGATTTGGCCCATGTTGAATTGGATAAACTTGAAAAGAAAAGGCAGACCAGTAACATCTTTACAGGAAGATTGTACTGCGGTGCTTGTGGGGCGTCTTTTGGAAGTAGGGTGTGGCATTCCATCAGCAAGTACAGAACTATCTACCAGTGCAATGGCAAGTACAAGGGTGAGCATAAATGTCAGACAACTTATGTGACGGAAGAAGCAATTAAAGCATGGTTCCTATCAGCCATCAATCAACTTCTCAGCAATCGAGATGAGATTATCGCAAATACAGAGCTCTTAATTGACATGGCAAAAGACACTACACCACTTGAATCTAGGATTAATGATTTGGAGCATCATCTTGAAACCATACGACAAGACATCGAGGACTTGGTCGATAGGAATGCAAGGAAGGCTCAGAATCAAAATCTTTACCAAGAACAGTACGATACCTTGGTAACAGCCTACTAAGAAAAACAGAAAGAGTTGCAGGAAACTAGATCAGCCTTGATGGTTTTATCTAAAAGCTCAAAGAGCAGGATGACCTCATCACAGATTTCAATTAAGAACTCTGGCAGACTAGTGTCGAGCGATTGGATATAAAGGAAATAAGAAAATCAGCCTAACCTTCAAAAATGGCGTGAAGATTGATTTATAGCAGATAAGGGCGTGTCAATTTGGCGCGTCTTTTTTTGGTGTTTCTGTGTTATAATAGAAGAAGTTATATTAGGATTTGTGATGCATATCCCACTCGGGTTTTGCACCCCCTTGAAAGGGAAAAGGTTAGATTGTATGATTAAACTAATAGCAACAGATATGGATGGGACTTTCTTGCGAAAGGATGGCACCTATGATCGTCAGCGTCTGGCGATTCTACTAGAAGCTTTTGGAGATGATATGATCTTCACGGTAGCTAGTGGACGTGCTTTAATTGCGGTGGATAAGCTCTTTGAGGGCTTTGTAGATCGTATTGCCATTATTGCTGAAAATGGAGCTGTCGTCCAATACAAAGGAGAGATTCTTTTTGAACAAAAGATGGCTCCTGAGGATTATCTTGGGATTGTGGATCTTTTAAATCAGTCAGATGATTGTGCGGGTTACCTCTTGTCAGGACGTTGTGGATCATACGCTCCCTTGGATGCTAGCCAAGACTATGTGGAACACATGACACATTATTACGAAAATGTGCAACGATGTGATCTGACTCAGGTCGAGGATGACATTTTTAAAGTGACCTGCCAATTCACAGCAGATACGGTAGCAGCGCGTGAGATTTGGTTGAATCAAAATCTGAAAGGAAAAACAGCGGTCACAACTGGCTTTGACGCTATGGATATTATCTTTTCAGATTTACATAAGGCAACAGGTCTCAAGGCTTTGGGACAGGAACTGGAGATTTCTCCTGAAGAAATGATTGGTTTTGGGGATAATCTTAATGATTATGAAATGCTAGATTTTGTCGGAAAAGCAGTGGCAACTGAAAATGCCCGCCAGCAAATCAAGGATATTTCAGACGAGGTTATTGGACATTGTGAGGACGAGGCAGTGATTGCCTACATGGAAGGATTGGTGAAATAGATGGCAGATATAAAAGTTTTGGCATTGGATATGGATGGTACTCTTTTTAACAGTCAAAAAGAAGTGACACCTGAGAACCGTCAAGCTCTAGCAGCAGCTCGTGATTTAGGCGTGAAGGTTGTTATCACAACAGGACGCCCTTTGAAGGCTATCCAGCATATCTTAGAAGACTTGGGTCTCTACAATGAAGATAACTATAGCATTACCTTTAACGGTGGCTTGGTACAACGGAATAACGGCGATATTTTAGCTAAGACTGAGTTGAGCTTTAAGCAAGTTGAAGCTATTTATCAAGCTATGGAGCCTCTAGGTTTACCTGTGGATGTTATCAGTGATGGTGTGGTTTACAGTCTAGAGAGTCAAGGAAATCACTCAGACTATCACAAGGCAAATCCGATGCTGACCTTTGTTGAGATTGATTCACTAGCAGACTTGCCAAGAGACATCGTCTATAACAAAATTGTTATTGTGACTGATGCAAGCTTTTTGGATCAGCAGATTCCTAAAATCCCAGCCAATTTGTATGAGCAGTTTGAACTTTTCAAATCACGTGATATTATTTTAGAAATCATGCCAAAAGGTGTTCATAAGGCAGTTGGGCTTGATCTATTGACCAAGCATTTGGGAATGACTGCAGCCAATGTTATGGCTATGGGAGATGAAGAAAATGATCTTTCTATGCTTGAGTGGGCAGGCTGGGGTGTTGCTATGGCAAATGGCGCAGCAATTGCTAAAACAACTGCTAATGCAGTAACAACAAAAACTAATGATGAATCGGGTGTCGCAGAAGCGGTTCACCAGTATATCCTAGATAAGTAAAGGAGAAGAAATGGGGTTATTTGATCGCCTATTTGGAAATACACAAGAAGACGTTGACACTAGTCAGCCAAAAGAAAATCTAACCAGTCAAGAGCAAGTAGATACAGCGCAGGCAGAGCCCGTCGAAGCTGAGACAGCTGAGGTGCAAGAGCTATTAGAAGACGAGCTCGTTGTGAGTAGCAGTGAGTCAGAGCTGTCACAGGAAGTTACGTCAGAGCAAGCGTCATTGACAGAAGGTCAAGAGCATTTCAATGCTGTGATGGCAGATTATTATGCCAAAAAAGCGGCAGCCAAAGAAGCTCAGGAAAAGGGTCAAGAAATCCATTTCCAAGCTGTGGAAACCAAGGTTGTTAGCCAAGAAGAACCAGAACCTGCCAGTGAGACGACGGAAGATAAGTATAATCGCAGTCTTAAAAAGACCCGTACAGGATTCGCTGCGCGTCTGAATGAGTTCTTTGCCAACTTCCGCAGGGTCGATGAAGACTTTTTCGAAGAATTGGAAGAGTTGCTTATCCTATCTGATGTGGGTGTAACTGTTGCTACACAGTTGACAGAGGACTTACGCTATGAAGCCAAACTTGAAAATGCCAAGAAACCAGAAGATTTGCAACGTGTCATCATTGAAAAACTTGTCAATATTTATGATAAAGACGGTGTCTATAATGAGAAAATTAATTTTCAAGATGGTTTGACAGTGATGCTCTTTGTAGGGGTCAATGGTGTCGGTAAAACAACTTCTATCGGAAAACTGGCCCATAAATATAAGACTGAAGGCAAAAAGGTTATGTTGGTTGCTGCAGATACCTTCCGTGCAGGGGCAGTAGCCCAATTACTTGAGTGGGGACGTCGTGTAGATGTTCCAGTTGTAACAGGTAAAGACAAGGCAGACCCTGCTTCTGTCGTCTTTGATGGTATGGAAAAAGCTGTCGCAGAAGGTGTAGATATCTTGATGATTGATACAGCTGGTCGTTTGCAAAACAAAGACAACCTTATGGCTGAGCTGGAAAAGATTGGACGTATCATCAAACGTGTGGTTCCAGAGGCACCGCATGAAACGCTTCTTGCCTTAGATGCCTCTACAGGTCAAAATGCCCTTAGCCAAGCTAAAGAGTTTTCAAAAATCACACCTCTGACAGGATTGGTCTTGACCAAAATCGACGGTACTGCTAAGGGTGGGGTCGTTCTTGCCATCCGTGAAGAGCTTGCTATTCCTGTTAAGCTGATTGGTTTTGGTGAAAAAATAGATGACATTGGTGAATTTAATTCAGAAGATTTCATGAGAGGTCTTTTGGAAGAATTGCTTTAAAGAGGGGGAGTGTGATGTTTGTCAAAAACTACCTATCTACCATTTTAATGACGACTGCCTGTTTAGCTTTGAGCATTTTCTTCTTCATGAGACAAGAATGGCTATGGCTTATTGTATGGGTCGTGGTAACAGTTATTAACCTCTATCGCCTAGCTTTGGGCTATAAAAAAATGGCGATGACGTCCAAAGATTAAACTGAAACATATAAAAACCGAGTTTGGAATATCCAAACTCGGTTTTTATATGTTGACTGCTGATGCTTAGAAAAGCTACTTTCTAGGCTATATCTGTTCTAAAAGACACGATAGACGTATGGGTTTTTAGGTTCTTGTACTTCAGTTGCATCACTGATTTGTAGGACAGGAAGGTTCTGTTTTAATTCTTGGTTGTATTCTAGGCTAATTTTTCCAGTAACGGTTAACCAACTATTATTTGCATAGTTCTGTGGCCAACCGGTGGTCAACAAGCCATAGACACCAGAATCGGCAATACAGTGGATGATACCGAAGCGAAAGAGGTACTGATAGCCAGAGTGATTCGGCTCGTTATAGACAAATCCAGTGAAGCGAATACTGCGTCCCATAAACTGATCTGGATAGACATAGATAAGCTCCATCAGTTCCATATAGTTTTCAGTTGTGATGGTTAATTCGCCACTTCCCTGATATTTTTTGAGCTCTTTTGCCATCTCTTTTTCATAAGCTGACGCTGTAAAATAAGAACTGGTATCAGGTTTTAGATACTGGATAGAGACATTGTCTTCGGCAGCTGTTTGGGCATTGCTGCCAGATGCTAATGGGAAGTAGTAGCCTTTTGCAGATACCGTTGTAGAATCTAGAGTTACTGTAGGCACTAAAAGCCCAACTAAAACAGGAAAGACAAGAATCAAGGGACTGGTTAGCTTTGCCCATTTTCCAGTCAAGTGACTGTGTGTGCGGACCTTACGAGCCCAGAGGATAAGTTGTACAACAGCTAAAATAAAGGACAAAACCATTGAAATGTATGCTAAGTAGCTGTAATGGATATTGATGTACTGATTGAGTTTGCCAGTCACATTGAGGTACATGACAAGCTCAAAATAACCTGCTAAAATGAGAAATCGAATCATGCGAGGACCTCCACTAATAAGCAGTAGACGATGATGACAAGACTAGATGTTGCAACAAATTGTATGATGAAGCGTGGTTTAAAAGACTTAACCATCATCAGTAGGTTTTTTATATCAACCATCGGTCCAATAAGCAAGAAAGCAAGGACTGGTCCCATGCCAAATGTTGAGACCAAAGAAGCACCGATAAAGGCATCTGCTTCGCTACAAAGCGAAAGAATAAAAGCCATTAGCATCAGAATTAAAATGGCAACGATAGGATTGTGTCCAATGCTAGTCAAGATACGAGTTGGAACATAGATTTGCATTGCAGAGGCAAGGAGTGTCCCAAAAATCAAGTAGCGACCTGTATCGAAAAACTCATCAATAGCATGTACCAAGGCGAGAAATAGCTTCTTAAAGAAACCATGGTGACTATAATCGTGATGATGAATCGGAGGTCTATTGTCTTTTAGAATCTGTTCATCAACGACAAATCCCAGTAAAATTCCTAGAATGCTAGCCACACAGATAGCTCCCAGTAATCGTAAAGTCACATAGGTCCAAGAATTTCCAAATGCTGAGTATGTAGCAAACAGGACAATGGGATTGATGATAGGAGCAGTTGCTAGAAAAGGAACAGCCGTATAGGAGGGCACCTGCTTTTCTAAAAAGCGAGTAATAATTGGAACAATCCCACACTCACAAGAGGGAAAGAGAAAGCCGATAAAGGTGCCAAATAGGATGCGAAGCCATTTGTTTTTAGGTAAGTAGCGGTGGACGGTGTCAGGGGTTACAAAGACCTCGATGATACCAGATAAGATGGACCCCAGTAAAACAAAAGGAAGTGCTTCGATAATGATTGATATAAAGATGGCAAACCACTGAAGCACACTAGATGGCAGTTGATTTAAAATAGCCATGATTTCACCTTCTGATTCAAATGATTAATTTGCTTTAACAGCTTTATCTGAGCTGTTTTTCTCTTTGTCTTGATTTTTGCCAGCATTTGGATCTGAATCTATTTTGTCTGGTAGTTTTGCAAATTGCTCGAACAAGCTTTCCATTGAATCTTCTTTTTTGTAAGTAATAGCCATGATAGACTCCTCTTTTCTATAATAATAACGTCTTCTATTATACTTGTTTTTTTAAAAAAAGGGGGATTTGAGGTACAGGAGACGAAAAGTGAGTTTATCTTATAGTATTTTTTGATCTTGAGCCAAATAGTTTATTTTAATACTAATTAGTGATAAAATAAACTCATCAAAGAAAGAGGTATATGATTATGGGAAAACAAATCGAACTCGGTATTTCAACATTTGGAGAAACAACAGTCTTGGAGGAGAGTGGACAGACCTACAGCCATGCACAGCGCATTCGTCAGTTGGTTGCTGAGATTGAGTTGGCAGATCAGGTGGGACTAGATGTCTACGCTATCGGAGAGCATCATCGAGAGGATTTTGCGGTTTCTGCACCTGAAATCGTCTTGGCTGCAGGAGCGGTAAACACCAAACATATCCGCCTTTCGTCTGCAGTGACGATTCTATCGTCGATAGATCCTGTTCGTGTCTATCAGCAGTATGCGACTATTGATGCCTTGTCAAATGGCAGAGCTGAGATTATGGCTGGTCGAGGCTCCTTTATTGAGTCGTTCCCATTATTTGGTTATGACCTAGCAGATTATGATGAGTTATTCAATGAAAAACTTGATATGCTACAGGCTATCAAGGCAAATACGACTCTAAATTGGAAAGGTCACTTGACACAATCGGTTGACCATCGTCCAGTTTACCCAAGAGCCGTTCAAGAGGATTTCCCGATCTGGGTGGCAACTGGAGGTAACCTTGACTCAACGGTAAGAATTGCAGAGCAGGGGCTACCGATTGTCTATGCAACCATTGGTGGCAACCCAAAACATTTTGCCCAGCTTGTTGCTATTTACAAGGAAATCGGCAGCCGACACGGCTATAGCGATGAACAGTTGAAGGTTGCAGCTCACTCATGGGGATGGATTGAGGAAGATAAGCAATCAGCTATCGAACGTTATTTCTACCCTACTAAGCAGACGGTTGACAATATTGCCAAAGGGCGCCCTCACTGGAGAGAGATGACCAAGGAACAGTATTTGCAGTCTGTCGGACCAGAAGGTGCCATGATGGTTGGAGACCCTAAAGCAGTCGCTCAAAAGATTATTCAACTCATTGAAGATTTGTCGCTAGATCGTTTTATGCTCCATTTACCAGTTGGTTCAATGCCACACGAAGACGTTCTAAAGGCTATTGAACTCTATGGTAAAGAAGTCGCTCCTTTGGTTAAAGCACACTTTGAAGCAAAATAGAAGCTTATTCAAGAATTCTTAAAATGAAACTAATAAAGACATGGTCCATCAGACTATGTCTTTATTTATATTATGTAGCAAGGCATAAACTACTGACGATTTAAGCGTCAACAATTTTGATGAATGGAGCACCAACACCTGCTGTATCGATACGATCTGTTGATTGTTCTTTCCAAAGGGCATTGATGGCGTACCAACCGACATTTCCTTGTGTGTAAGGATCATAGACGTAGGTATTTCCGTTCGAATACCCCTTTAGAACAAGTTCATGAGTACCTGAGGAGACAAATTTATCGTACTGTACCGCTGCTAAGACATGGTGACCTTCTTTGAGAGCGGTAATCAGAGCGTTTTGACTACCAAGTGGTGTTGCAGTCATTCCCCAAGCTGATGCAGCTTCTAGAATTCCTTGTCCTGATGTTCCTGCAAATGATTTGTTGAATTCGCTAGTATTATTGTAGAGGTAGTTAGCGACATCTGTAGGAAGTACGGTTTTGTCCGTTAGGCTTGAAAAGACCATAGCAAGTGAGGTCGGTACACATCCAGAATAAGATAGAGAGTAGTTTCCATAGCGGTTGCCACCCCAGCGGGCATCGCGTTGATTGTAATAAGGTGTCGTAAAGTCTGTTTGGTCAACTGTAAAAGTCGTCGATGTCAAAAAGGTCATCGTGTCATGATCTTTTTGATAGACATGGATAGAATAGTCTCCAGTTCCTTTGTGATTAGCTACATTGATAGTACCAAAGGCACGATCACCAATTTGTTGGCTGTTGTACCAGATGATATCATCTTGGTCATTGATATTTGACCAGACAGCGTAGAGTACCTCGCCAGAAGAAGTAATGTTAGAGATGGTAACGTTATAGATTCCAGTTCCTGTATAAGCGACGGCTACACTAGCATCGGCTTTAGTTTTATCAAAATGGAATTGACCAACATTTGTTCCATTGGTATTGCCATCAGTTGTTGTAACATAAGCGTGAATCGTGTAGGTACCAGCTAGATTGTGGTGGTATTTTTCATCGACAGTTACGATGATTTTGCCGTTAACCACTTGACTGCTTGAGTACCAGTGGAGGTTAGCTTGGTTATCCTGAGACCAAGCTGCGACATTGACAGACTTAATTGTCTTAGAGTGATCTGTTTCAGTAATCACGATTTGGATAGTACCATTGGTAGCATCATAATTTTGATAACTGACACCTGGTTCTGTTAATGTTATTCCCTCCTGTGAGACATCAAAACCAGCGGTTGCTGTAAGCCCAACTAATCCTTTTGTAACCTGGCTGTGTCCATAAACGTGAACGTTATAATGACCGGTATCGAAATTGTGATCTTTTAATGAAATAGTAGCGGTGTAGTTTCCTTCACCATCAGTCTGTGTTGAAGTCCATTTAATATCATCCTGGTCGTTTTTGCTTGACCAAACCGGTAAACTAATATCGGTAATGTAACTGGGTACATCACTAACAGTAACCTTGTAAGTGGTGTCATCAACCTGGGTAATTGCTGTTTTGACATGAGGTTCGGTGATAGAGATTGTACTTGTATTTAATCCAATCATACTACCATTAACAGCAGCATAGGTATGAATGTTATAAATACCGTAGTCTCCAGTATAGTCAACGAGGGTTTTCCCAGATTTATCAGCAGTATACCATTTAAGATCATCTTGCCCATTTTTTTCAGACCAGACTGCATGCATAATGGTAATATTGGCTGCTAAGTCGGCAGATAATGTTAGTTCGATTCCTTTTGAAGTTGCCGTAGGAGTCACCGTCACCTCCCCTACTTGGAGTTGATTGTCAAATCCGTTCGTTGCAAGTCCAACTAAACTTTGGGTGATCTGATTATAGCCGTAAACATGAACGTTGTAGTGACCATATTCGAGATGGTGTGTTGCTGTTGAAATCGTCGCAGTATAAGTTGATGAAGAGCTTTGTTCTGCTTCATGCCAGATAATGTCATCTTGTCCATTAGCCTCTGTCCAAGTCGGAAGACTAACATTAGTAATGTAAGAAGGAACATTTGACACAGTAACTTTGTAGCTAGTTGAAGAGACTTTCTCAATTGAAGTCGTTACTTTAGGCTCAGCTACGATAAAAGTTCTAGCATTGAGACCAGTCATTTGCCCATTCACAGATTGGTAGGTATGGATATTGTAAGTACCGAGACTTTTGTGATTGGATAGAGGAACATTTACAGCTCCCTTAGAGTCTGCCTTGTACCATTTTAGATCATCTTGATCTCGTTCTTCAGACCAAACCGCAAAGAGTAACTGGGCATTTGAAGCAATGGTTTGATTATATTGGAGATTGAGATTAGCTCCGTGGAGACTGACAGATGTGACAACAGTTGGATCTACTGGAGCTGTAGCAGCTGATAAGTCAAGATTACCATTATCATCTTGTAGTCTGTCATCGGAACTAGGAGTTGTTTCAGCTTGATGACTTGCTGTCTCAAGGCTGGTGTTGACTTTTGCTTGTGGCTCTTGTGAAACAAGATTTGGACTTATCTGTTCTAGAACTGAAGAAGTTGTCTGGTCATCTTGTTGTGTGATAGGTGTTTCTTGTTCCTGATATGATGGGAGATTTGGTTCCTCACTAGTTGTTTTTTCAAGGTTGTTAGTGGAGGGCTCTTCAGAACTTGTTATTTCAGTTGGTTGCAATTCCTCTGTCACTTCAGTTACTTCTGAAGTCTCAGCTATAGGTTCCTGAGTTTGAATCTCGGAACTGGTGGTGTTACTAGTAAGATTAGAAGTCTCTGTTATTAGATTAGAGATTTGGTTATCATTGGCGACAGTGCTTGTTTCATCGGCTGAAGCTTTATAGGAGAAACCTAATAGAGCTGTTGCCAATACAACACCGCAAAGACCATAGGACCTAGATTTCTTAAAACCAAAATATTCTTTCTTTTTCATGAAAAACTCCTTATCATGTTAATTTACCTTTATTATAACACATTTCAATAGAAAATCTAGTTATTTTCTGACTATTCACATTTTAGGGTTGTTGTTTTGGGCTGGACTTGAAATTTGATATAATGAGGTATTATGGAAAACAAAAATATAACACGCATTGCTCAAGAATTAGAGCTGACAACTAATCAAATTGAACAGGTATTGAGCCTGAGTGCCGAAGGCAATACCATCCCCTTCATTGCCCGTTATCGTAAGGAAAAGACTGGGAATTTGGATGAAGTTCAGATCAAGGCTATTATTGACCGAGACAAATCATTGACAGCCTTAGCTGAACGTAAAGAAACGGTTCTTGCTAAGATTGACGAACAAGGAAAGTTGACACCAGTCTTAAAAGCAGCTATTGAGACTGCAGAGAAGTTAGCAGATGTTGAGGAACTCTACCTACCTTATAAGGAAAAACGTCGTACCAAAGCAACCATCGCGCGTGAAGCAGGTCTCTTTGATTTGGCGCGCTTAGTCCTACAAAATGTAGCTAATTTACAAGAAGAAGCAAATCAGTTTACCTCAGAGGATTTTCCAACGGCAGAAAAAGCACTAGCAGGTGCGGTAGATATCCTTGTAGAAGCCATGGCTGAGGATGCCAACTTAAGATCTTGGACTTATAATGAAATGTGGACTCACAGTCGCATCGTATCTCTTCTAAAGGATGACAGTCTGGATGACAAAAAGGTCTTTCAGATTTATTATCAATTCTCTGATCAAGTATCAAAAATGCAGGGCTACCGTACACTCGCTCTCAATCGTGGTGAGAAATTGGGTGTTCTTAAAGTCTCTTTTGAACACAATACAGACTACATGTTACGCTTTTTTGCGGCTCGCTTTAAAGAAAAAAATGCTTATATTGAAGAAGTGGTTAGCCAGGTTGTCAAAAAGAAAATTGTACCCGCTATGGAGCGTCGTATTCGTACAGAATTGACAGAAGCCGCTGAAGATGGTGCCATCAGCTTATTCTCAGAAAACTTGCGCCATCTTCTTTTGGTATCGCCTTTAAAAGGCAAGGTAGTCCTTGGATTTGACCCTGCCTTTCGTACGGGTGCCAAGCTGGCAGTGGTTGATCAGACAGGGAAATTACTCACAACACAGGTAATTTATCCTGTGCCTCCTGCCAGTGCCTCAAAGATTGCGCTAGCTAAAAAAGAACTGGCGCAGTTGATAAAGACCTATCAGGTGGAGATTATTGCTATCGGTAACGGAACAGCAAGTCGTGAGAGCGAAGCCTTTGTAGCAGAAGTTCTCAAGGATTTCTCAGATGTTAGTTATGTCATTGTTAATGAAAGCGGCGCCTCAGTCTATTCAGCGTCAGACTTAGCCCGTCATGAGTTTCCAGACCTTACTGTCGAGAAGCGCTCTGCTATCTCAATTGCCCGTCGCCTACAAGACCCTTTGGCAGAACTGGTAAAAATCGATCCAAAATCAATTGGTGTCGGTCAGTACCAGCATGATGTGAGTCAGAAAAAACTGACTGAGAATCTTGATTTTGTTGTGGATACTGTGGTCAACCAAGTCGGTGTTAATATCAATACTGCTAGTGCAGCTTTACTCAGCCACGTTTCAGGATTGAATAAGACCATTTCGGAAAATATCGTTGCCTACCGTGAAGAAAATGGGGCGTTGACCTCTCGAGCTCAGATCAAGAAAGTACCTCGCCTAGGTGCTAAGGCATTTGAGCAAGCAGCAGGATTTTTACGTATTCCAAATGCAAAGAATTTCCTTGATAATACAGGCGTGCACCCAGAGTCTTACCCAGCAGTCAAGCAACTCTTTGACCTACTTGATATCAAAGAATTGACGGATCAGTCTAAGCAAAAATTAACTGGTCTTGATGTGACGAAAACGGCTGAAAAGCTTGCTATCGGTAGCGAGACCTTGACAGATATCATTGCTGACCTGTTGAAACCAGGTCGAGATCTTCGAGATGACTTTGAAGCACCTATCCTTCGTCAAGATGTCTTAGACTTGAAAGATCTTGAGATAGGTCAAAAATTGGAAGGAACCGTACGTAATGTTGTTGATTTCGGCGCCTTTGTTGATATCGGTGTACACGAAGATGGCTTGATTCATATCTCAGAGATGAGTACAACCTTTGTTAATCACCCTAGTCAAGTGGTCTCAGTAGGAGACGTGGTGACAGTCTGGGTCTCAAAAGTGGATCTTGAACGTGGCAAAGTAAATCTTTCTTTGGTATCTCCTCGTGAATCTAACTGAGTATGTTTGTCAGGTGTCAATAGAGGATTTTGGGAAGCCATTTTGCCATCAAGCCATGTGGAATAGTAGATTGAGAACAACAGGTGGTCGTTTTTTTCCTAAAGACGGGCATTTGGATTTTAACCCCAAACTCTACCACACTTACGGTCTTGAGGTCTTTCGCCGTATTGTGCGTCACGAACTGTGTCACTATCATCTGTACTACGAGAAAAAAGGCTATCGCCATGCTGATTCTGATTTTAAAACCTTGCTTCGACAAGTTGATGGTTTACGTTATGCCCCGTCAATACCATCGCAGAAAGTCGCTTATCAGTACCGTTGTCAGCAGTGTGGGCAGACTTATGCCCGGAAGCGTCGGGTGGATACGTCAAAATACGCCTGCGGTAATTGTCATGGACGATTGGAGCTTATTTAAAAATCGGTCCCGAGTCTGATAGTATTTTTACCCTAAAAAACGTATACTTAAAGTAACAAAGGAGACTAGAAAGGAATCATCATGAAGGAAAAATTTTACAAACAACGTCATCAAAGATTAATTGCTGGTGTCTTAGCTGGAATCTGTGATCGTTACGGTTGGGATGTCAATCTTGTGAGAGCTCTTTACGTTATTTTCTCTCTATTTACCGATGGTATCGGCTTCGTTTTGTACATTGTTTTGGCTATCTTCCTTCCCTACAAGGAAGATAGCATTCGAGATGAATTTGGAACTGGTCCTCGAAGACGCAAGGATGCTAAAATTATCAAAGATGATAAGGATGGCTGGTACTGGTAATCCTTCTATCTATAAGAGAGTGTTAACTTAGAGTTATGTTTTTATCGCCACATATCTTCTGTGGTGATTTTTGTAAATATCTTGAAAATAAGTTAGCGCTTTCTTTTCTTGCCCAATCATGCTATAATGAGAGAAAATAATTGAGAAAAGAGAATTGCTATGGTAGTTACGGTACAGATGCTCGTTGATAAGGTCAAACTAGATGTTGTTCATGGCACAGCAGAAGCATTGGCAAAAAAAATAACCACATCAGATATTTCACGTCCAGGGCTTGAGATGACAGGCTATTTTGACTTTTACTCACCCGAACGAATTCAGTTAGTTGGTATGAAGGAATGGTCTTACTTAATCGCCATGACGCCACATAACCGCTACTCTGTTTTGAGAGCTATGTTTAAGCATGAGACACCTGCTATTATTGTAGCGCGTGGTCTTGATGTTCCAGAAGAGATGCTAAAAGCTGCTGAGGAAGAAGGGATTGCGGTTCTTAGCAGTCATCAGCCTACTTCGGGTTTGTCTGGTGAGATTTCTTGGTATCTTAATTCTCAACTGGCAGAGCGTACAAGTGTCCATGGTGTTCTCATGGATATCTATGGTATGGGTGTCTTGATTCAAGGAGATTCTGGTATTGGTAAGAGTGAGACTGGTCTTGAGTTAGTCAAGCGTGGTCATCGACTTGTCGCTGATGATCGTGTTGATGTTTACGCTAAGGACGAAGAAACACTTTGGGGCGAACCTGCTGAGATTTTGCGTCACCTATTAGAAATTCGAGGAGTTGGTATCATTGATATCATGAGCCTATACGGTGCAAGTGCTGTGCGTAACTCTTCTCAAGTGCAGCTGGCTATCTATCTTGATAATTTCGAAAAAGGCAAGGTCTTTGACCGCCTTGGAAATGGCAATGAAGAAATTGAATTGCAGGGCGTTAAGATTCCACGAGTTCGCATCCCTGTTAAGACTGGGCGAAATGTCTCAGTTGTCATTGAAGCGGCAGCGATGAACCACAGAGCAAAACAGATGGGATTTGATGCAACCAAGACTTTCGAAGAACGTTTAACAAACCTGATTACTCAAAATGGTGAAGACGAATGATAAATCCCATTGCTTTTCAACTAGGACCATTTTCAGTTCGTTGGTATGCGATTTGTATCGTATCTGGCCTTTTGTTAGCAGTATATCTAGCTATGAGAGAAGGGGCAAGAAAGAACATTAGCTCTGATGATATCTTGGATTTTATTTTGATTGCTTTTCCAATCGCGATTATAGGAGCTAGACTTTATTATGTCATCTTTCAGTGGGACTATTATAGTAAACATCTAGGCGATATCATTGCGATTTGGAATGGTGGAATTGCGATTTATGGTGGTTTACTAACAGGAGCACTTGTTCTTTATGTCTTTTCAAGATCACGTTTCATTTCTCCGATAGACTTTTTAGATATTGCTGCACCAGGTGTGATGATTGCTCAAGCTATGGGAAGATGGGGAAACTTTTTCAACCAAGAAGCCTACGGTAAGGCAGTGTCATCTCTGAATTATCTGCCAAGTTTTATCAAAAATCAGATGTTTATTGAGGGTGCTTATCGGATACCAACCTTTCTTTATGAGTCTGTTTGGAATCTCATTGGTTTTGCTATCATCTTAGCTGTTAGACACCGTCCAGGATTTTTAAAACAAGGGGAAATCACCTTTTTCTATTTGATTTGGTACGGTTGTGGGCGTTTTGTCGTTGAAGGCATGAGAACTGATAGTTTAATGTTGGCAGGACTTCGTGTGTCGCAGTGGCTGTCAGTAGTACTTGTTATTACAGGCCTAGCCTTACTGATTTATAGACGTCGTCAAAAGCAGACCCCAAACTATTTATAAAGCAGCTAAAACTATAAAACGAAAGAAAACTGAGGAATAGATATGATTGAAATTGCGGTTTTAATAATCGCCCTTGCTTTTGCTGTATTAGTTATTGCACTTATTATGCTCTTGAATAAGGCATCAAAAGCAATCGACGAAGCAACGACAAGCCTTCGAGTCTTGACAAGTGATGTCAACGTGACCCTGCATCAAACCAATGATATTTTAGCTAAAGCTAATGTACTGGTTGAAGATGTTAATACTAAGGTATCAACAATTGATCCTTTGTTTGTTGCTATAGCAGACCTGTCTGAGAGTGTGTCAGATTTGAATACCCAAGCACGAAGTATTGGGCATAAAGCAGGCTCAATAGGAAAAGTCGGAGCTGTTACAGGAGCAGCTAAAGTAGCATCAAAATTGTTTCGAAAATCAAAATAGTCACTAAGTGTAAAGGAGACCTATTATGAATAAATTCTTAAAAACAGTAATTGTTAGTGCGACAACAGGAGCAGCGGCAGCTTACTTCTTTACTACCAAAAAAGGAAAAGAAGTTGCTGAAAAAGCAACAGACCTCTATAAGGACTATAAGCAGGATCCAGAAAGCTACCATCAACTTGCTAAAGAGAAGGTTAATGAGTACAAAGAAGTCGCTGTGGATACCTTCAATGACTACAAAGAAAAGTACGAGAATGCTGACTTTAGCAAAGAAGATTTACTAGCAGCTGTCAAAGAAAAATCTGGTCAGGTTAAAGATTTTGCGACAGAGACTCTTCAATCGGTAAAAGACGTCACAGAAGATACTAAAGAAGAAGTCTCTGCTCAAGTTGATGATATTGTTATTGACCTTGTAGAAGACCAACCGTCTTCAGATACTGACAAGACACAAGCTGATGCCTAAAGTATCGAATGATTTAAATACAAATGATTAGATAGCACTTCAAAGAGGACGATCAATTTATCTTTGGAGTGCTATTTTGATAGAATAAGAAAAGGAATGCTCTTTTCTGACAAGGTCAGAGAAGAGCATTCCTTTATTATGAATACGATAATAGTTGATGCTTAGACTGCTTTGTTCTTCAAAGAAGTAGTTGCAAAACGCTCAATGTCTCATAGATAGGACAAAGTAGTAAAGCGTTGACGTTAGTGCCAAGCTAAGCAAGAGTGCAATTGGAAAGGCTAGGAGCGGTCGGACAGAAAGGACCAGTAGGATAAAGCTAATCAAAACAGTGAAAATTGAGAAAATAGCAATACGGGCAAAAAAGAGGAGTTCGCGAAATTTAGCGTTATTACGATTGATTTCTTGGTATTCACGGTAACGTTCTTCTTGAGCACCTTGCTTTTGGGTATCCTCAACTGGAGTCTCAAACTGCTTTTCGAGTGCCATACAACCTCTCCTTTCTAACTAAAATTAAGATTTTATCAATTGTTACAAAATCCTTTACTATCATACCATAAAAATAAGCAAATAACAGTCCAAACTTAATAAAAAATCAAAAATCCATCTTAAGTCCTAGTTTTTATTTAGAATGGTTATTAACAAGTTAAAAAATCCTCTTAATTTTGGTTTAGCTTGGTCAAAGTATGATATAATCTTACTTATGGAAAAAATTGTTATTACTGCGACAGCAGAAAGTTTAGAACAAGCGAAAGCCCTTTTGGAGCTTGGTGTTGATCGTATCTACGTTGGTGAGATGGCCTATGGTCTTCGTCTGCCAAAGAATATGACTTTTCCAGAGCTTCGCAAGGTAGCTGAGCTTACGCACAGTTATGGTAAGGAATTAACCGTTGCTGTTAATGCCCTCATGCACCAAGATATGATGGACGCTTTACCGGATTATCTTGACTTCCTTGAAGAGATCAAGGCTGACTACATCACAGTCGGCGATGCAGGTGTCTTTTATATCTGCAAGCGTGACAATCGTCCATTCAAGACGATTTACGATGCGTCAACTATGGTAACGTCTAGCCGTCAGATTAACTTCTGGGGAAAAACGGCTGGTGCTTCTGAGGCAGTCTTAGCACGTGAAATTCCGTCAGCAGAACTCTTTGTCATGGGTGAGAAGCTAGAAATTCCAGGTGAAGTCTTGGTTTATGGTGCTAGCATCATCCACCACTCAAAACGTCCGCTGCTTCAAAACTATTATAACTTCATCAAAAAAGATGAGCGTATCACCAAGGATCGTGACCTTTTCTTGGCTGAGCCTAGTGATCCAGATTCTCACTACTCTGTTTATGAGGATAATCACGGGACGCATATCTTTGCCAATAATGATTTGGACATGATGACCAAGTTATCTGAGTTGGTGGCGCATGGTTTTGACCATTGGAAACTTGATGGTGTGTACACCTTGGGTGACAACTTTGTCAAGATTGCTGAATATTTCGTCAAAGCACGTGACCTTATTATGGCTGGTGATTTCAGCCAAGATCAGGCTTTCTTGTTTGATGAAGCCATTCGCAAACTTCACCCAGCCAACCGTGGCTTGGATACTGGTTTCTACGAATACGAGCCAGACCGTGTCAAATAAAAACCAGTCTTTCTAGTCTGGAGTTACTATTTCAGGGGACTAGAAAGCCAACAAATAGCTTTGCTATTTCTCAATATCTTAACTTATCTTGCAAATAGGAGAAGAACATGTCAAATGTAAAAAAACGTCCTGAGGTGCTTGCACCCGCTGGGACCTTGGAAAAATTGAAAGTTGCCGTTGATTACGGTGCAGATGCTGTTTTCGTCGGTGGACAAGCTTACGGACTTCGCAGCCGTGCTGGTAACTTTTCAATGGAAGAGATGCTTGAAGGGATTAATTACGCTCACGAGCGTGGCGCTAAAGTCTATGTTGCTGCCAATATGGTTACCCACGAAGGAAATGAAGACGGTGCTGGCGCATGGTTCCGTGAGTTGCGTGATATGGGACTTGATGCGGTTATCGTGTCTGACCCAGCCCTCATCGAGATTTGTGCGACAGAGGCACCAGGCCTTGAAATCCACCTGTCAACACAAGCCTCAGCGACCAACGTTGAAACTTTCCACTTCTGGAAAGAATACGGGCTAACGCGTGTTGTTTTGGCGCGTGAGGTGTCAATGGAAGAATTGGCTGAAATTCGTCGTCGTACAGATATCGAAATCGAAGCCTTTGTTCATGGTGCTATGTGTATCTCTTACTCAGGTCGTTGTACGCTTTCAAACCACATGAGTGACCGTGATGCCAACCGTGGTGGCTGTTCACAGTCTTGCCGTTGGAAATACGACCTTTACGATATGCCTTTCGGTCAGGAGCGTAAGAGTATTCAAGGGGAAATTCCAGAAGAATTTTCAATGTCAGCCGTTGATATGTCTATGATTGACCACATTCCAGATATGGTTGAAAATGGTGTGGACAGTCTTAAAATCGAAGGACGTATGAAATCAATCCACTACGTTTCAACAGTTGCTAACTGCTACAAGGCTGCTGTAGATGCCTACATGGAAAGCCCAGAGAAATTTGAAGCCATCAAACAAGACTTGATCGATGAAATGTGGAAGGTTGCCCAACGTGAATTGGCAACAGGTTTCTACTATGGTACCCCATCAGAAAACGAGCAACTCTTCGGTGCTCGTCGTAAAATTCCACAATACAAATTCGTCGGTGAAGTCGTTGCTTTCAACAAAGATAATATGACAGCAACTATTCGTCAGCGTAACGTTATCATGGAAGGTGACCGTGTTGAGTTTTACGGACCAGGTTTCCGTCACTTTGAATGCTTTATCGAAGACCTTCATGATGCTAAAGGCAACAAGATTGACCGTGCCCCAAATCCAATGGAACTGTTGACCATTACTGTACCTCAGGAAGTTAAAGCAGGGGATATGATCCGTGCCTGCAAAGAAGGTCTCATCAACCTATATCAAAAAGATGGCACAAGTAAAACTGTTCGTGCATAATAACAATAAAGAGAGTAGGACAGTGACTATCAGGAAGATGTTTTAGCAACCCAAGTTAGAAAGTTGATTTATTAGACTTGTTCGGTAACTAAGTGAGTTCATTTTAAAATAACTGATACAAATAAGTTTGTGAAATGTTATTGTCCCAAATTTCAGGCTATCCGAACAAGTCTATTATGTCGACCTTCTTCTATCACTGAGCCTACATAAACTAACCATATTAAAACGAGTCTGAGACCACAGGGTCCCAAACTCGTTTTTTCTATTTATCTGTTGATTGATGATACTATTTTTGTGATTGTGATTTCGAGATGGTTTCAGGAATCAAAGTAATACGGTCAATATCTGTGAGCGAGATAATGGCAGAAAGATTATTTTGGATATTTTTCAAGATCACTTTGCCAGCTGACTTATCATAACGGATAATATTACCAGTGAAGCTTTTCTGGTGGTAAATGACATGAATAGCAGCTTGCTGGTGAAGGGCATCTTGAAGGGCTTTTATGACTTGGTTTTGCTTGATATTAACAGGAGCAGCTTTTTGAGAAGTGTTAAAAAATTGTTTAATCTCATGTTTTAGAGTCAACCAAATGTTTTTCATAGAAATCCCTTTCAAAAATTGATACAATAATTGTACACTATTTTTAAAAAATAATCACTTTTTTTCAAAAATTTACGAATAATATATATGGAGGAAAGATTATGTCAGAATTTAAATTTGAAATCGTTGAAAAACTACTTGTGCTTTCAGAAAATGAAAAAGGTTGGACAAAAGAGTTGAACCGCGTTAGCTTTAATGGAGCAGAAGCAAAATGGGATATCCGCATGTGGAATCCAGATCACACCAAGATGGGCAAGGGCATTACCCTAACTCAAGAAGAATTCCTAGTTATCCTAGATGCCTTTAGACGTCGTTAAGAGCAAGCTGATTGGTTATGACCAGTCAGCTTTTTGCTATAATAGAAGACAAAGGAGACCTTATGTTAGCTTATAAGAACTATATTTTTGACCTGTACGGAACCCTAGTCTATATCGAAACAGATGAGGAGTCGCTTGATTTTTGGAAGGCAATAGCAGAGCTATACGGCAGTATGGGGGCTATCTATGAAGCGAATGACTTGAAAAAAACGTATCTCCAGCTAGTCGCTGACGAAGAATCCAGACAATCCGAGGCATGCCAGTTAAGCCATGTCGAAATTGACTTGTTACAGGTTTTTAAGAGACTCTATATAGAATGCCCTAACAGAGATAGCATCAGTTGGGATCCAGATCTAGAGACGGCTAGCAGGCTAATGGCGACAGCCTTTCGCATTCAGTCTCGAAAGGCACTTAGAGCTTATGATGGTACACTTCCAGTGTTAGCCTATTTAAAATCTCAAGGGGTAAAGATATTTCTCCTGTCAAATGCTCAGTCGGCTTTTACCCTCCAAGAGATTAAACAGACAGGTCTCTATGACTACTTTGATAAGATTTATATCTCTTCTGATTATGGTATAAAAAAGCCTCAAGCTCAGTTTTTAGAACAAGTCCTTAAGGACAATCAACTAGAAATCAAAGATAGCCTCATGATTGGCAACGACTTCACAACTGACATTGCCATCGCAGATCATCTTGGAATGGCAAGTCTCTTTATCAATAGCTTTGGCTACGACGACAAAGACTTAGAGGAAAAGAACATCAGCAAGGTCCCTGTCATAGATGAAATCGGAGATATGATAGGACGAATAAAGTAAAGAAATAAAAAGACCGTATTAATGTCATTTAATCAGGAAAAACATTTTTTAAAACACCTTAGCAAGTCGCTAATAAGATGTTTTTTAGTTATAGGAGTTTGATATCACTTTTTTGATGAGGTCATGCTATAATAAGGGATATTTTAATAGAGAAAGCTGGAAATCTATCATGAAGATTGTGATTGCAGGTGGGACTGGCTTCGTGGGTCAAGCTATAATAGCAAGATTGTTGAGAGAAGATGTGGAGATTCATTGTATCTCAAGAAGTAAGCCGTCCTCTATTCATCATCAAAGGATAAAAAATCATATCCTGGACCTCGGAGATTCAAAACAACTAGATGACCTCGTGAAGGATGCGGATTGGGTCATTGATACGATTGGGATTTTACGCGAAAAGCCAAGTCAAAATATCACTTATGACAATAGCAGCTGGCAACCAGCCAAGTACCTGATTGATGCTGTGAAAAGTCAAACTAAGCCAAAATTTTTGTTTATATCTGCCAATTTTGCTCCAAGAGTTTTGAATGACTACATGTTAACAAAGAAACGTATCGAAACCTATGCTCATGAGCAGTTAGGAGAGCGATCAAAGATAGTTTATCCAGGAATTGTATACGATAAAGAAAAGCCTATTACCTTTATCATGGGAAGTCTATTAAGTTACGCCACTTTTATTCCAATAGTCGCAAGGATAAGACCCATCAAACGCAAGGACCTAGCCAGGGAAATTGTAAAGATTGTACTTGGGCAAAGTAGTGATTTGCAAACGAGATTGGACTAGTCAGTGATCGTTTAGTTTTAGGAGATAGAGTAGTGGGAAGCGGGTTACGGTAGGAAATTGTAAGGAGGATAAGTTATGTATGCTTTAGTGATGTGTTTAGATCATAAATCTCAAAAGGAGGTTAAGAAAGTTTGGAAGCAACTTGCTGCAGAAAGTTTATCTCACTATGCTTATGAGGTTAGGGAACGTGAGCCTCATGTTACCTTAGCATCATTTGACTATCTAGATGAGACCATATTAAAAAATCTTAGCTTATTGACTAGAAAAACTGATTGTTTGAGGGTTAAGATTAGTCATATAGGAGCATTTGTTGGAGCACCTATGATAACACTTAATATTGATAAATCAAAAGATTTAATTTATTTTCATGAGCAGGTTCATCAGATTTTGGAAACTATCGTTGATAAGAAGTCTTTATATAGTCCTGCTAATTGGTTACCCCATATTACCTTTGCTAATCGTATATCACATGATAAACTAGAGAAAGTATTTAATCGATGCCATGATTTTTGGAAGCTAAAAGAAGTTGATATTTTAAGTCTGAAAGTTATTGAGATAGTAGTGGATGAAAAACTTATAAATGTGGTTGCGGAATTTAAATTAAAAAAATAGCTTGAGATTTGTTCTCGAGCTATTTTTATTTGAGCAAGTCACCTAGAAACAGAAAGTGGCTTGAATATATTGTGAAGTAGTCGTTCGCAGTGGCCCCACACTTACTTCATCGTAGGGAGTCAAATTATCCAGTGGATAATTTGAGCAAGTCACCTAAAAACAGCAAGTGACTTGAATGTCTTGTGAATTCGTTGTTCGCAAACAACTCAAACTTATTTCATCGTAGGGAAAAGGAGCACATCACGGATAGTTGTTGTATCTGTGAGGAGCATGCAGAGACGGTCGATACCGATACCGAGTCCACCTGTTGGTGGCATACCGTACTCAAGTGCCTCAACGTAGTCGTAGTCAATACCAGTCGCCTCGTCATCACCAAGTTCTTTGGCAGCCGCTTGCGCTTTGAAGCGTTCCAATTGGTCAAGTGGGTCATTAAGCTCAGTAAAGGCATTACCGTACTCTTTAGTCATGATGAAGAGCTCGAAACGGTCAGTGAAGCGTGGGTCTTCTGGATTTTTCTTAGCCAGTGGAGATACAGCAACTGGGTGACCATAAACAAAAGTTGGTTGGATAAGGGTTTCTTCAACAAATTCCTCAAAGAAGGCATTGATGATGTGACCAACTTCAGTGTAGTGTTTTTCAACTGGGACTTTTTTCTCTTTGGCAATAGCTGACGCTTCTTCAAAGGTCATGTCAGCCCAGAAGTCAACGCCAGTGATTTCCTTGATAGCATCCACCATGTGCACACGTTTGAATGGTTCGTTAAGCTTGATTTCAGTTTCTTGGTAGATAACTGGCTCATCACCTTTAACAGCTTTAGTCACGTGTTGGATAATGCCTTCTGTCAAGTCCATGATGTCTTTGTAGTCAGCATAGGCTTGGTAAACCTCGATAGACGTGAATTCAGGGTTGTGAGTGGCATCCATACCTTCGTTACGGAAGATACGCCCAATTTCATAGACACGTTCCATACCACCAACGATAAGGCGTTTCAAGTGAAGCTCAGTTGCGATACGAAGTACCATGTCAATGTTTTGCGCATTGTGGTGAGTGATGAATGGACGAGCAGAAGCCCCACCAGCCTCATTGTGAAGGACAGGTGTCTCCACTTCTAAGAAACCAAGTCCGTCTAGGTAACGGCGAATTTCTGAGATGATCTTTGAACGTGTGACGAAACGGTTAAAGCTATCGCGATTTGAAATCAAGTCCAAGTGACGTTTACGGTAGATGGTTTCGATATCTGTCAAACCGTGGAATTTTTCAGGCAATGGACGGAGTGCTTTAGACAAGTGTGTGATGTGAGTTGCTTTGATAGAAAGCTCACCCATATCAGTACGCATCACTTCACCTTCGATTCCAAGGAAATCGCCAAGGTCAGCTTTTTTAAAGATTTCATAGTTCTCTTCGCCAACGGTATCTTTACGAACGTAAAGTTGGATTTGACCATCACGATCTTGGATGTGGGCGAATCCTACCTTACCTTTTCCACGTTTAGTCATCAGACGACCAGCAACGATAGCTGTTTCGTTGATGTCGTGCAATTCTTCTTTTGTTTTATCTGCGTATTGTTCTTTGAGTTGACCAGAAGTGGCTGTGCGCTCGAAACGCTTACCGAAAGGATCAATTCCTTGTTCAGCCAAAGCCGTCATTTTTTCGCGACGGACAATCTGTTGGTCGTTCAATTCTTCCATGTGTTCGTTTGACATCTTAGTCCTCCAATAAATAGTCCTATCTATTGTATCACAAAATAGCCTAGAATACACTTATTTATTTCAGGCTTGTGTTTGAAAAACCCTTTCAAAAATAGTATAATGAACTGTATTTTGAAAATTGGTTGAAAGAAAAGAGAAACATGATTACATCTATTGTTTTTGACGTTGATGATACGATTTACGATCAGCAAGCACCTTATCGTATCGCTGTGGAGAAGTGCTTTCCAGATTTTGATATGTCTCATATCAATCAGGCTTACATTCGTTTTCGTCATTACTCCGATATTGGTTTTCCAAGGGTAATGGCTGGCGAATGGACAACAGAGTATTTCCGTTTCTGGCGTTGTAGAGAAACCTTGCTAGAGTTTGGTTATCCTGAGATTGACGAAGCTACTGGTAAGCATTTCCAAGAAGTCTATGAGCATGAGTTGGACAATATCACCATGCTTGATGAGATGCGTATGACGCTTGATTTTCTCAAGTCAAAAGGTGTCCCAATGGGCATTATCACAAATGGTCCAACAGAGCACCAACTGAAAAAAGTCAAAAAACTAGGTCTTTATGACTATGTTGATCCAAAGCGTGTTATTGTTAGTCAGGCGACTGGCTTTCAGAAACCAGAAAAAGAGATTTTCAACTTAGCAGCGGAGCAATTTAACATGAACCCAGCAACCACCCTCTATGTCGGTGATTCTTATGACAATGATGTCATGGGGGCGAAAAATGGCGGTTGGCATGCTATGTGGTTTAACCACCGTGGACGTACTCTAAAGGCTGGTACCAAGCCTGTTTACGATGTTGCCATTGATAACTTTGAACAACTTTTTGGTGCTGTTAAGGTTCTCTTTGACCTTCCAGACAATAAATTTATCTTTGATGTTAACGATAAGAAGAACCCTATCCTTGAAATGGGGATTAACAACGGTCTCATGATGGCAGCAGAGCGTCTTCTTGAGAGCAATATGAGTGTAGATAAGGTTGTGATTTTGTTGCGTTTGAGTAAGCAACAGGAGAAAATCTTACGCATGAAGTACATCAAATAACATGACAAACGTGACCAATCATCGCATTTTGGTTATCGTTGATGGGAGGTTGGATTTCCCGACCTTTTTAGTTATTATGGAGGATGCTATGATTGATATCAGACGACTCACTTTAGAAGATAAGTCAGCTTTTGAACGTTTTCAATCGATTTTACTAGCTGAAAAAGAGGCAGGCAATGACTTGGTAGAAACCAAGAAAGTTGAGGATTTTGCAGCTTTTATTGCCAAATCCAACCAAAATGAAATTGATACAGGCAATCCAGACTGGTCTACCTCAACGAATTTTTACTATTTCAAAGACGGAGAGATAGTAGCTAGGATAGGTTGTCGCTGGGAGCTAAAGGGGGAACTAGCAAGAGTTGGAGGGCATATCGGCTATGTGACACGAACAGACTTTCGTGGACAGGGCATTATGACAGAACTCTTGGCTTTTGCGCTCAATGAATACGCGAAGCGAGGTATCAAAAAGGTACTCATTACAGCTAGAAAAGACAATCAAGCCAGTCGTGCGACAATTGAAAAATACGCTGCCACTTTTGAGTCTTATGTGAAAGATAGAGGCTATGATTGGGCTAAGTATTGGGTTGACACTAGAGGAATCTAAAAAAGTTGGGGTAACCCAACTTTTTATCTTATATAAACAACTTGGTCCTCTGGGACATCTAGGTAGCTAGTATCATTCCAAGTGATGAGGTTGAAGTGTTTAAAATCTTCTGTCTCAACAATGGTTAGACTGGCATTTGTAAGCCCACCATCAAGACGTAATTGCGCTGGTGGAAAGCCTAGCAGTGTCTTGATAGAAGCGGTTAGATTGGCACCGTGACCTACAAAAAGAACCTTTTCAAACGGTTTATTCTTCAAGCATTGCACTAAATCAAGGACGCGTTTAGTGGTCTGATAGACTGTTTCAGCGTTAAATTGGTTCCCTTTGAAGAGAGCGAGATTGTTGCGAAAAGCATCCATCTGTTTAGGATAGATTGATGACATGATATCGATTTTTTGCCCTTCAAGATTACCAAGTTGCCACTCGCGCAAAGCCTCTGTATAAATCAGTTGCTTTGGAAAATGATTTTCCTCCATAATGAGTTGAGCGGTTTTACGCGCGCGTGTTAAATCACTGGAAAAGACACAGTCAAAGTCTGTGTCTGCAAGGTAGTGTCCTAGCTCTTTCAAGTCTTGTTTGCTTTCCTCAAGTAAGGGAGAGTCACCACCAGCGCCTTGAAAGCGACCTTCGACATTCCATTCTGTTTTTCCGTGTCTGACAAAATATAGTCTCATAATTACCTCTTTATGCTGATATTACCTTTATTTTAAGACAAAATGTAAGCGTTGTCAATCGTGCTAATCAATGATGTCATGGAAGCTAGCTTGGACAAAATCAGCTAATACTTGACTATCGATACGAATAGAACGTCCAATTTCACCAGCTGACACAATCATCTGACCGTATGTTAGGGCGTGTTGGTCGATGAAAATAGGAAAGGCATGTTTTTGTCGAATCCCGACAGGATTGTTAGCACCATGAACGTAACCTGTTGTTTTTTGTAGGTCTTTTTGTGGAATCATACTGACTTTTTTATTACCTGAAATTTTGGCGAGTTTTTTTTCGGAAAGGTGTTCAGTAATGGGAACGATACCGATAACTGGCCCTGTTTTATCACCTGTCAGTGCCAATGTTTTGAAAATATGACTACGTTCTACATCATCAGGCAACTCTCCTTCAAGACCATTAAAATTGAGGCTGTCATGCTGGATGTTCGCTTTGTCTAGAATCTGATCCACTAATGTTTTTTTGACTTTTCCTTTTTTTGCCATCATAGCTCCTTTGTTACTTCGTGTTACTTTTATTATACCACTCTCAGACCAAAATGCCGTTCTGACTTTGCAATCTATGTAGAAATAATACAAAAATGGAGTGCGACAGTAAAAACATTTGGGAGATGACAACAAGCTATGCTTGATATCAAGATAGGGCTGTAAAAGTTGATTTATCAACGAATAAGAGCTCACTCAACTACTTCGTTTTGAAAATCCAAAACTAAAAAAATGAAGCTAAGGACGGTTGTCCTAGCTTCATTGTTAGCTTATTTTGATTTACTACTAGTTGTTCCAAAAAGTTTTTTGAAGGTTTTTTTAGTATCTTTATTGACTGAAATTTGATTCAAATCAAGGACGTTGTCAAAACCATTGAGGTAACCTTGTGATGTGTACTGATGAAGATCATAGTCGAGATCAGTTTCAGGAACGGATTCAAAATAACCGGAATCGCTTCCGTAAGTTGGAATCCAGACAGCATCGAAATTTTTGGTAGTGATGCCATGCTCAGTCATAAAGTAGGTTCCAATGTAGAGTCCGACGTGTTTTGCCCCAAGTCGTTTTAACTCTTTTAAGAAGGCTTGAACCCCTGCATCCATGTCATCCATCGTTTTTTCTTCCACGTCAACCCAGTAGTAGGTAGGATTGTAAGGAGAAGCATTTTTGTAGAAAACACGGGCTTCTTCTTTCATCTCCTCAATACTAGCTCCTTGTGAGTAGGCATAAACGGCCACTGGGATATTGCGTTTTTGGAATTCTTTAATATGGGTCTTAAACGACTTATCGATACCTTTATTATCAGCAGCAGTGCTATCAAAACTGATACCAGACCCTCCAAACACTCTGACGATAGCACCAGATATATTTTGAGATAGCGTATCATAGTCAATATCCTGTGGCAGTTGCCAACCAGAAAGGTCGATGATTGGTTTAAGAACAAAATCTGTACTCTCTGTTGAAGAAGACTCATCTGTTTTCGTTGATGTTGACGTTGCAACAGGTATTTCTTTCTTGGCTGAAACAAGTTGCGATGATGTTACACTATGGTTATAAATATTAGCAATAATGAACAATAAACTAATCAAACTGAAAAAGACGAGAACAACTACGGGTTTAATTCTTTTTCTCATTGTCTTTCATTTTATCTTAAAAATCCCAAAAAATCAAAGGCTCAGACCGAAAAAAGATAAGATATAGTTTTAAGCTATAACTGTTTATAGGAAATATATATTTTACAGCTATAAGTCAGGGTGGTAGAATGGTTGGCATATTAATTGATTGTTAAGGGAGTATAACATTATGGCTAAAGTACAAGAACATTTTGATCATGTAGGTTCTTACCTACGTCCAGCGGCACTTAAAGAAGCGCGTGAGCAGTTTGCAAATGGTGAGATTTCACAAGACGAGTTGCTAAAAGTTCAAGACCAACTTGTTAAAGAATTGGTTCATCACGAAGTTGAGAACGGACTTAAAGTAGTATCTGATGGTGAGTTCGGTCGCTCATGGTGGCACCTAGATTTCCTTTGGAATTTGACAGGATTTGAAGCTTACCTTCAAGAAGATTCTTATAAATTCCACGGAGCTAAGACTCGTACAACTAATGTTCGTCTAAATGGTCAGGTTGCTGAAAACCCAGAGCATCCTTTCTACCGTGACTTTACGTACTTGAAATCTATCACACCAGAAGGTGTGACTCCAAAAGTGACTATTCCAAGTCCATCACTCGTTATCGATCGTGACCATCGTAGTGATCTTTATGCTGATTATTATGAAGACTGGACAGGTTTCTTGGATGGTTTGGCGAAAGCCTACCATGATACCATTCAACATTTCTATGATTTGGGTGCTCGTTATGTTCAATTGGACGATACAACTTGGGCTTTCCTTTTGCACCAATTAGAAACATTCAAAGATGAACCTGAAAAACGTGCTCATTTTGAAAAATTGGCTGAAGATGATGTTTATGTCATCAACAAAGCTTTGGAAGGTCTTCCAGAAGATTTGACATTGGCAACTCATATTTGTCGTGGTAACTTCAAATCAACTTATTTGTTTGAAGGTGGCTATCAAACCATTGCTAAATACCTTGGTCAGTTGAACTATGATATTTTCTTCTTAGAATACGATGATAGCCGCTCAGGTGACTTCTCACCATTATCAGAAATCTGGAACGGCCGTGACAATGTCGAATTGGTATTGGGTGTTATCACATCTAAAGACCCACAATTAGAAGATGTTGATGCTGTTATTGCACGTATTCAAGAAGCAGCAGAACTTGTACCACTTAAAAACCTAGGAATCTCCACACAGTGTGGTTTTGCCTCAACAGAAGAAGGTAATATCCTAACTGAAGAAGATGAGTGGAAAAAACTTCAATTGATCCAAAACATTACTGAAAAAGTTTGGGGTTAATCCATTTTATAAGAAAAGCCGAGCCATTTTGCTTGGCTTTTTGTCTTGATGAAATCAAACTATATAGTTAATAGTTATAGCTAACCATAGAAAATATATATTTTACAGCTATAAGTAGGAGTGCTAGAATATAAGCAAGAACTAAGTAAAGTCTTAATAAGGAGTAACAAAATGGCAAAAAAATATTTTGAACATGTAGGGTCTTTCCTTCGTCCACAAGAATTACAAGAAGCGCGTGCTGGCTTTGAAGCTGGTACAGTAACTGCTGAAGAGCTTGCAAAAGTAGAAGATGCAGCAATCAAAGACCTGGTTGATAAACAAATCGCAGCTGGTCTTGAAAAAGTGACGGATGGAGAATTCCGTCGTGCTTATTGGCATCTTGACTTCTTCTGGGGCTTCACTGGTATCGATCACGTTCAAGCTGCTGAAGGTTATCGTTTCCACGATGAAACGACTAAAGCTGACTCTGCTCTTATTGCAGGCAAAATTACTGGTGACAATCACCCCTTTGTTGAAGCTTACAAATTCTTGAAGGCTACCGTTGATGCAACTGGGGCTGATGTTGAAGCAAAATACACCATTCCAGCTCCGTCACAATTTTACTTTGAATTGATTCGCGATGCAGAGCACGTTGAAAAATTAAATGAAATCTATCCTGATTTTGAAGAGCTCCGTACAGATATCAAGGAAGCCTATCTAAAAGTCATCGAGGATTTGATTGCAGCTGGTCTTAAGACTCTTCAGGTAGACGATTGTACTTGGGGAACGCTTGTAGATAATAATTTCCTAGCTGGCTGGGGAGCTGCAACAGGTCGTACAGCACAAGAAGTCTTCGATGAGTTATCATCAGTTTTCCTAACGCTTAACAACGATGTTTATGAAAATGTTCCAGAAGGTCTCTTGGTAAATACACACGTTTGTCGTGGAAACTACCACTCAACATGGGCTTCATCAGGTGGTTATGATCCAGTAGCTAAAGATCTTTTTGGTAAAGAAGAAGTTAAGGAATACTTCCTTGAGTTTGATAATGATCGTTCAGGTGGCTTTGAACCATTGGCAGAAGTGACAGATGGTAAAGTTGCAGTACTTGGATTGATTACTTCAAAAGAAGCGACACTAGAAGATAAAGATGCTGTCATCGCTCGTATCCATGAAGCTGAAAAATTCTTACCACTTGATCAACTTTGGGTATCAACACAATGTGGATTCGCTTCAACAGAAGAAGGTAATATTTTAACAGAAGAAGACCAGTGGAAAAAATTAGCCTTGGTTAAAGAAGTTATTGACGCTGTTTGGAAATAAAAAATAGCAGATAAAAATGATAAGACCAAAAAGAGCTTGGAACAAAGAATGTTCTAAGCTTCTTTTTGGTCTTTGACTTATGATGTCAACTCGCCTCACTAAATCACCCTAGGATGGCTTGACAGTTTTTCTCCTTTTAGCTAGACTGTTCTTATGGCTAGAAGTACTTACCTATCTCTAAATCAAGTCACTCGTATTTCCCTTTTATCGGCTCTTTGCGTGGTTTTACGTTATGCTTTTGCGAGCTTACCCAATATTCAACCGATAACAGCTATCTTCTTGGTGATCTCTCTGACCTTTGGTCTTCTGGAGAGTATTTTGGTGATGGCGGTGACTATGTTGATATCATCCTTTCTTTTAGGATTTGGCCCTTGGGTTCTGTGGCAGATTGTATCATTTGCCGTGGTCTTATTTATATGGTTTTATCTGCTCTATCCCCTGACAAAACTTCTTAAATCTACTAGGGGTAGCGAGATAGCCTTTCAGGCCTTCTTGGCGGGGGGAGTGGGCTTTAGCTACGGAATGGTTATCGATTCATTCTTTTCTTTACTTTACGGTATGCCTTGGTGGGCTTATGTCATCGCTGGTGCTGGCTTTAACCTTGCCCATGCAGCTTCAACAGTCATCTTTTATCCACTTATCATATTAATTTTTAGGAGATTTTCATATGAAAAAACTACGTAATCTGCTTGTCTTGTCTTTATCCCTGTTTTTATTGGTTGCTTGTAGCAATGTTACAGAATCGCAATCAAAAAGCTCCACGTCTTCATCAAGTCAGGTAAAATCTAGCTTTACCTTAACCATTGAGGCAAATAATAGCAAAAAAGAAGAGACCTTAACGTTCACATCTGGTCAGACCGTTATGGATGCCCTAAAAGCAAATCATAACGTTGAGGAAAAAGATGGCTTCATCACAGCGATTGATGGGGTTTCACAAGATGAGAGTAAGGGGCTCTATTGGATGTTTGAGGTCAATGGTGAAATGGCACCAAAGGCTGCTAATCAGATTAAACTAGCAAAAGGTGATAAAGTCCGCTTTTATCAAGAAGTTTATCAAAACTAAGTCAATTATTCGTAAGTGAAAGTGATGCCTAAGCTAGGGCTTGTTACAGCTTAGTTCTATAAATACAAAACCGTCTAAAATCAAGGCTCTGATAAGCTTGATTTTAGACGGTTTTATTTCTTGATTTGGAACGACATCTCTATTTTTATAAGAGACGTTCGATAGCTTGTATCAAGTCTTCTGGCGGGCATTTTGAAGAGAAACGCTCAATGACCTGACCTTCTCGGTCAATCAGAAATTTAGCAAAATTCCATTCGATACGTTTACCTAGGGGACCATTTTTTTCGGACTTGAGCCAATTATATAAGGGATCAGCTTCTTTGCCGTTGACCTTGATTTTAGCAAACCGTTGAAAAGTTGTTTGATAGTTAAGAGTACAGAAGGTATTGATTTCTTCTGCGCTACCTGGGGCCTGTCCCATAAATTGGTTGCATGGAAAATCTAGAATATCAAAGCCTTGATCCTTATAGGTACCATAGAGTTTTTGCAAACCTTCGTATTGAGGGGTTAACCCACATCCTGTAGCAGTATTGACAATTAAAATCACCTTACCAGTGTAGGTGCTTAAGTTGCAGTCGCTACCATCTTGATTTTTGACTCTAAAATCATAGAGATTAGGCATTTTCAAGCTCCTTTGTGTAGGCGATGATTTGGTCAACGGTGTCGCTAAGGAATTGGATAGTATCGCGTAGCGGTTTGTCTGTTGAAATGTCAGCACCTATGAGAAGAGCAGTGTCTAGCGGTGTGCGGCTACCACCTGACTTGAGAAGGTCTAGCCATTCTTTTGCACCATTTGGATTGTTTTTGAGGTTGAGATAGCCAGCTG
Source organism: Streptococcus saliviloxodontae (assembly GCF_016908655.1). Lineage (GTDB taxonomy): Bacteria > Bacillota > Bacilli > Lactobacillales > Streptococcaceae > Streptococcus > Streptococcus saliviloxodontae. Next base: position 6,173 of record NZ_JAFBEI010000022.1, on the reverse strand, counting down.
TTGAGATGACTAAACCAGCAGAGTAGGTATAGCTGTAAAGTCCCATGTAGTAGTGGGCTTGGCGCATCCAGGTCAGAGCAGCATCGTCGTCAATGACCACGGCATCTCCCCAGAACTGTGTCAAAACATCTTTCATGATAGTGTTCAATTGCTCCGCACCGAAACCTTTGCCTTCTTCAATGAGCGTGTAAACTCTTCTTTGGAAAGCAGCCTCTAGCAAGTGCGTGATAAAATTGTGGAAGTAAGTATCTGTCAGACGGTGGGCAAGCGCAAAACGCTTCTGACGAGGGTCATCTAGTTGTCGCTCTAAGTAATCACTCAGCAGCAACTCATTGAAGGTTGATGGTGCTTCTACGTAGTAAGTTGACATGTGAGTATTGAAGTAAGACTGGTTATTATCTGAGAAAATGAATTGTCCAGAGTGACCAATCTCATGGATAAGAGTGTAGACATCAGACATACGACCTGTCCAACTCATCAGTACGTAAGGGTGTACTTTGTAAGGGTCAGCGGCGTAGCCACCAGAGTCCTTGTTAGCATTGGCAGCAAAGTCAACCCAACGTTCGGATTGGTAACGAGCCACTTCTTGACGGTATTCTTGCCCGAGCGGTTCAACAGATTTCATAACTAAATCATAAGCACCATCAATTGTCACATCAGGATTAAGTTCGTTGTCTAAGTCTAATTTCCAGTCAGCGAAGGTCATTTTTTCTAACCCATTAACCTTAGCCACGTGTTTAAGATACTTTTGTGCAACGGGAGCAAACTCTGTCATGATGAGGTCGATTTGTCGGTCAAACATAGCACGATCCACCTCTTGTTCAGCCAGGAGATAGTCAAAAACACTGTCGTAACCACGCATATCGGAAAGAATCTTTTCAGATTTTACCTTGGCTAGATAGGCAGCGGCAGCAGCGTGTTGATGCTTGCGAAGTCCAGCTGAGAAAGATCGAAAAGATTTTTCGCGAATGTCTGCATTTTCATGATTTTGGTAGAAATTTTCGTAAGTCACAAACGAATTTTTATAGGACTTTCCTGCCACTTCAAAATCATCCATAGCATAATCACTGGCACGCATCTTGGTGTAGATATCATAAGGTGCCCCCAAGACCTCACCTAGGTTGGTCAGAGCTTTTTCGACATCAGGACTGATGAAGTGTTTCTTTTGGATTTTCGCTTGACGAATAGCTGCGCTAAAATGCGGATTTTCTTCCAGTTCATCAAGGACAGCCATATCAGCTGTAGCCAAAGCGGTGTCGAAGAAGCTAAGCGCCACATTGGCCTTGGTTTCAAAGTCACTACCTGCTTGAGCAATCTCAGCGAATTCTTCACTCCCAAAATCAGTTGTCTGTGGCATGAAAGCATAGCTGTTGATATGACTCATCTCAATGTAAATGTGTTCAATTTCATAGAGAGCAGCAGAGAAGTCATCAACTGTGTGGAGACGATTTTCGTAATTGCGTTTAAAGGTATCGATATCACCTAGCGTCTTTTCCATAGCTAGTAAAAAATCTTGGCGGTCTTTGTAGAGGGCTGTAAGGTCCCAAAGTTCATTTTCAGGGAATTCTGAACGTGGTTTAAGTTCCATAAAAATCTCCTTAATAGTTCTATTGTTCCTTCATTATATCAGATAATAGTTAGTAAATGGAGGCGAAAACGAACAATTATATATAGAAAAATCAGAAAATTACTAAAATACTAGACAATTTTTTGGATAATGGTTTATTTTTAAAGGAAAAAGAGTATAATAGAGGGTATAACATAGAAAGACGGGAGTGGCTTTTGTGACGATAAAAAAACTTGAGAGCAACAGTAACAAAGATGTCATTGAAGAAGAAGTGTTGATTTTGACCAACCTTCTTGAAGAAACGACACGTAACATGATTGGTGATAAAGCTTTTGGAATCATTAAAGAGTTAACAGAACTATCAGAAAAACAGAACTATCAAGTTCTTGAAGAAACAATTTCTCAGTTGAGTAATGAAGAAATGGTTGTCATTTCACGCTATTTCTCTATTTTGCCACTTTTGATCAACATTTCAGAGGATGTGGATTTGGCATACGAGGTCAATTATCAAAATAATGTTGGAAAAGATTACCTCGGAAAACTTTCAACAACAATTGATGTTGTGGCTTCGAACGAACATGCCGAAGAAATTTTGGAAAATATCAATGTCGTTCCCGTCTTGACAGCTCACCCAACACAGGTGCAACGTAAAACGATGCTAGGTTTGACCAATGAGATTCATGTCCTTCTTCGTAAATACCGTGATGTTAAACTTGGGCTAATCAACAAGGAAAAATGGCACGCGGATTTACGTCGTCAGGTTGAGCTTATCATGCAGACGGATATTATCCGAGAGAAAAAACTCAAGGTTAAAAACGAAATCACCAATGTCACTGAGTACTATCATACTTCATTGATTAAGGCGATTACGAGCTTGGTGGCAGAGTACAAAAAACTTGCAAGTGCTAAAGGTTTTGAACTCAAAAATCCAAAACCAATTACCATGGGAATGTGGATTGGTGGAGACCGTGACGGTAATCCTTTCGTTACGGCAGAAACCCTACGTTTATCAGCGACTACTCAAGGTGAAGTTATCCTCAGCTACTATCTTGAGAAAATCGACAGCCTTTACGCTTCTTTCTCTATGTCAAGCACCTTGGTGGATGCGACGGATGACTTAAAAGCCTTGGCAAATCTCTCCACAGATACATCAGAGTTTCGTGAAAAAGAGCTTTACCGTAAAGCGCTCAATTATATTGAAACAAAATTAGGGAATACCCTTGCTTACATTACTGAAGATAAGAAAGTAGAGCCACGCTATATTCGTGCTAGCGAATTTAAGGATGACTTAGAGGTCATCAAGGCATCATTACTATCAAACCGTGGAGAATCATTGATCAATGGTGATTTTGCAGAATTGCTTCAAGCAGTTGAAATTTTTGGTTTCTACTTAGCAAGTATTGACATGCGTCAAGATTCTAGTGTTCAGGAAGCTTGTGTATCAGAGTTGTTAAAAGCAGCTAATATCGAACAAGACTATTCTAGTCTTTCAGAAGATGCCAAATGCCAACTCTTGTTGAAACAGCTCCTAGATGATCCTCGTATTCTGTCAGCTACGCATGTTGAAAAATCTGAAGAACTCCAAAAAGAACTCGCGATTTATCAAGCAGCTCGTGAAATGAAAGATAAGATGGGTGAAGAAATCATCAAGCAACACATCATTTCACATACAGAGACTGTTTCAGATATGCTTGAGCTTGCTATCATGCTTAAAGAAGTAGGCTTGGTTGATACTGAAAAAGCGCGTGTTCAGATTGTTCCTCTCTTTGAGACGATCGAAGATTTGGACAATGCAGCTGAGATCATGACGGCCTACTTGCAATTGCCAATCGTTCAAAAATGGATTAAAGCAAACAAAGGCTACCAAGAAATCATGTTGGGTTATTCAGATTCCAACAAAGATGGTGGTTACTTGTCATCAGGTTGGACACTTTATAAAGCTCAAAATGAGTTGACGAAGATTGGTGAAGACTTTGGTGTCAAAATCACCTTCTTCCATGGTCGTGGTGGTACGGTTGGTCGTGGTGGTGGTCCATCTTACGACGCTATTACGTCACAGCCATTTGGCTCAATTAAAGATCGTATCCGTCTAACTGAACAAGGTGAAGTTATCGGTAATAAATTCGGTAACAAGGATGCGGCTTATTACAACCTTGAAATGCTGATTTCAGCAACACTTGACCGTATGGTAACACGTCAGATTGTTGATCCTAATAAGATTGATGGTTATCGTGACATTATGGATGGTATCGTTGCAGATTCAAATGTCATCTATCGTGACCTTGTTTTTGGCAATCCGAACTTCTATAATTACTTCTTTGAAGCCAGTCCAATCAAGGAAGTATCAAGTTTGAATATTGGTTCACGTCCCGCAGCTCGTAAGACCATTACTGAAATTTCAGGTCTTCGTGCCATTCCTTGGGTATTCTCATGGTCACAAAACCGTGTCATGTTCCCGGGTTGGTATGGTGTTGGATCAAGTTTCAAAAACTTTATTGATAAAGATATTTCAAACCTAGCTAAGCTACAAAACATGTATCAAACATGGCCTTTCTTCCGTTCGCTTCTGTCAAACGTGGATATGGTCTTGTCAAAATCAAATATGAATATCGCCTTCCAATATGCTCAAATGGCAGAGTCAGAAGAAGTGCGTGATGTCTTCTATACGATTTTGGATGAGTGGCAGTTGACAAAAAATGTCATCTTAGCTATCGAACAAAACGATGATCTTCTCGATGATCTTCCAAATTTGAAAGCAAGTTTGGATTACCGTCTACCATACTTTAATGTGTTGAATTATATTCAAATCGAGTTGATCAAACGCCTCCGCCGTGGTGAGGTGAATGATGATTATGAAAAACTAATCCATATCACGATCAACGGTATTGCAACAGGTTTGCGTAACTCAGGTTAATCACTGAAAGAGTTAGTACACAAAAAAGCAAGAAGTTAAGGAATTGTCTTAACTTCTTGCTTTTTTTTAACTTAGAAAGATGATATAATACTGTCGTTATGCGTGACAATCGTGAAAGAAGCTAAAGCTAGCTTTTACCAATAAATAAACTCACAATCACTGTCAACTGTGATAGTCAATGCTTCAAAAGAGGTGGGAGTAGCCAGTTGTCATTAGTATTGCGGTATATTGAATGAAGAGACTGTCGTTTCTCCTTCAAATAAACTTTAAGAGAAGAATGGTATGAATTTAGAAAAAAAACATTTATTGAACTATTCCATTTTAATTCCTTACTTGATTATGTCAGTTTTGGGATTAATTGTCGTTTATTCAACGACAAGTGCTAGTATGATTCAGTACGGTTTGAATCCTTTTAGATCAGTCATTAGCCAAGGTGCCTTTTGGCTTGTCAGTTTGCTGGCGATTGCCTTTATCTACAAATTGCGACTAGATTTCTTAAAGAATGAAAAAGTCCTGTCTATTGTGATAGTAGCCGAAATGATTCTGTTAGTTATCGCGAAATTTTTCACAAAGGAAGTTAACGGTGCTAACGGTTGGATTGTTTTAGGGCCGCTAAGTTTTCAACCGGCAGAGTATTTGAAAATCATTATGGTTTGGATGTTAGCTTTAGTTTTCTCCAAGAAACAAGATGACATTGCCATTTATGATTATCAAGCATTGACAAAAGGGCAATGGTTTCCTAAAAAAATCACTGATTGGCGTGTCTATGCTACTGTTCTAGTTATTCTGGTAGCTATGCAACCTGACCTAGGTAATGCCTCAATTATTGTCTTAACTGCCATTATCATGTTTTTGGTTAGTGGTGTAGGCTATCGCTGGTTCTCAGCTATTTTAAGTCTTATCGTTGGTGTGTCTGGACTTTTCATTGGATTAACAGCCATTGTCGGTGTTAACAATATGGCTAAAGTTCCTCTTTTTGGGTATGTTGCGAAACGTTTCAGTGCTTACTTTAACCCATTTAAAGATTTAACTGATTCGGGTCACCAGCTGGCTAATTCTTACTATGCGATGAGTAACGGAGGTTGGTTTGGTAGAGGACTTGGCAATTCAATTGAGAAGTTGGGTTACCTACCGGAATCAACAACAGACTTTGTTTTCTCAATTGTAATTGAAGAATTAGGGTTGATAGGTGCAGTCTTTATCCTTGCTCTTGTTTTCTTTTTAATTCTTAGAATTATGCTAGTTGGGATCAAGGCTAAAGATTCCTTCAATGCAATGTTGGCACTAGGCATGGGAAGCATGATGTTGATGCAAGTTTTTGTTAATATTGGAGGAATTTCAGGAGTAATTCCATCTACAGGAGTGACCTTCCCGTTCTTATCACAAGGTGGAAATAGTCTTTTGGTCCTTTCGGTAGCAATTGCTTTTGTGCTCAATATCGATGCCAATGAGAAACGACAGGACATTCTTGCTGAAGCACAATTATTAATGGATACAGATCAGATTTAGGCATTGCCTAGATCTTTTTTTTATGGCTTCGAGTCAGTTTTTCTCTGAGAGAAAAACAAGAAAACCACCAGCTATGCTGGTGGCTGATAAGGCTTTGAGCTTCCATTTATTTTTCCTGTATAATCTAAGTGTTCAGGTCAGATAAGGAGGAGTAAACTAGTCCAGTGGACTAGTTTAGCATGG
>NZ_JAFBEI010000021.1 GCF_016908655.1 Streptococcus saliviloxodontae | reverse complement strand
TTTATCCTTTGACAAATATCTAAGCCGACTACTTTAGGTCAAAAAAGGTTCTGTCGTTCAGAAAATGAAATGGAGTATCTCATGCGTTTGTCGTGGCTTTTTAAAAAATAATTTGCTAAAATAGAATCATTATGATTCAGGAAACGAAAAAGAAAAAAATAGTTGCTATTTGGGCAGAAGACGAGGCAGGACTCATCGGAGTTGATGGCGGTATGCCGTGGCATTTACCCAAAGAGTTAAAACATTTTAAAGAAACAACAACTGGGCATGCTATTCTTATGGGTCGTGTGACTTTTGATGGCATGAATCGCCGCTTATTACCTAACCGTCAAACGCTGATTTTGACGCGAGATGAGCAGTATGACGTCGATGGTACCAGCGCCTTTACCTCACCAAGTGATGTCCTTACTTGGTTTGAACAGCAAGACAAGAATCTTTACATTGTTGGAGGTGCTGGGGTCTATAATAGTTTTGCACCTTATTTTGATGAAATCATCAAAACAGTTGTTCACGGGACTTTTCAGGGAGATACTTATGCACCAGATGCGGTGGATTGGTCGAGCTATCATTTAGCGTCAGAATCCTTCTATGAAAAAGATGAGAAGAATCCCTATGATTTTACCGTCTATACCTATTTGAAAAAGTAGAGAGGTCATTATGCAAAGAAGTATTTTTGGGGTCTTTACAGCATTCTTATTTATTATTTGTATCTTATGTGCTATTCCAGCTTTTCGTAAGCATCGTTATGGCTTAGGTGCTTTTTTTCTGTTGAATGCTTTTACAAACATCGTTAATACGATTCACGCCTTTTACGGCACCCTATTTTAAAAAATTAGATTAGATAAGAGGAAAAAATGGCAAATAGAACACACGATATTACCGTCAATTGCTCTTTCTGTGGTAAAAACCAAGATGAAGTTAAAAAGATCATTGCAGGAAACAATGTTTTTATCTGTAATGAGTGCGTTGCCTTATCACAAGAAATTATTCGAGAGGAAACTGCTGAGGAAGTCTTAGCTGATTTAGCAGAAGTTCCAAAACCAAAGGAGCTACTTGAAACCCTTAATCAATACGTTGTTGGACAAGACCGTGCCAAACGTGCCCTATCAGTAGCTGTTTACAATCACTATAAGCGTATCAGCTTTACTGAGAGTCGTGATGACAATGATGTTGAATTGCAGAAATCCAATATTCTTATGATTGGTCCGACTGGATCAGGGAAAACCTTCTTAGCGCAGACATTGGCAAAAAGTCTCAATGTTCCATTTGCGATTGCAGATGCGACATCGCTGACAGAGGCTGGTTATGTTGGTGAGGACGTTGAAAATATTCTGTTAAAATTGATCCAGGCAGCCGACTTTAACATTGAACGTGCGGAACGTGGTATCATCTACGTTGATGAGATTGATAAAATTGCCAAAAAAGGTGAGAACGTCTCTATCACTCGTGATGTTTCTGGTGAAGGTGTTCAACAAGCCCTTCTTAAGATTATCGAAGGAACTGTGGCTAGCGTTCCACCACAAGGTGGTCGTAAGCACCCTAACCAAGAAATGATTCAAATTGATACGAAAAATATTCTCTTCATCGTGGGTGGAGCTTTTGACGGTATCGAGGATATTGTTAAACAACGTATGGGTGAGAAGGTTATCGGATTTGGTCAATCAAGTAAAAAAATCGATGACGATTCTTCTTACATGCAAGAAATCATTTCAGAAGATATTCAAAAATTCGGTCTCATTCCAGAATTTATTGGACGCTTGCCAGTCTTGGCTGCTCTTGAGCAGTTGACAGTTGACGACTTAGTGATGATCTTAACTGAGCCTAGAAATGCCTTGGTAAAACAATACAAAGCCTTGCTATCTTACGATAATGTCGATCTTGACTTTGACCAAGAGGCGCTTGAAGCCATTGCTGCTAAGGCTATTGAACGTAAGACAGGGGCGCGTGGTTTACGTTCAATTATTGAAGAGACCATGCTTGATGTGATGTTTGAGATTCCCAGCCAAAGCGATGTTAAAAGTGTTCGTATCACCAAATCAGCGGTTGAAGGCTTAGATAAGCCGGTTATTGAAACAGTATAAGGGGAGCTAAATGGCAGAAGAACAGGTTTTAAACACACATAATGCCTCTATTCTTTTGAGCGCAGCCAACAAGTCGCACTATCCGCAAGATGACCTACCAGAGGTCGCCTTAGCTGGACGTTCAAATGTTGGAAAATCTAGTTTTATCAATACCCTTTTGGGACGCAAAAACTTAGCACGCACCTCAAGTAAACCAGGTAAGACGCAGCTGCTCAATTTCTACAATATTGATGATAAATTACGATTTGTCGATGTTCCTGGCTATGGCTACGCTAAAGTGTCAAAAACTGAGCGTGCCAAATGGGGTAAAATGATTGAAGAGTATCTCGTCACACGAGATAATCTCCGTGTAGTGGTCAGTCTTGTTGATTTACGTCACGACCCCTCTCAAGATGATATTCAAATGTATGAATTTTTAAAATATTATGAGATTCCTGTTATTGTTGTTGCCACTAAGGCGGATAAAATCCCACGTGGGAAATGGAACAAGCACGAGTCAGCAATCAAGAAAAAATTAAACTTTGATAAAAATGATCATTTCATCGTCTTTTCATCGGTTGACCGTACAGGACTTGATGAATCATGGGATACCATTTTATCGGAGTTATAATGAAGAAGCTATCCTAAAAGGGAGTCTATCATGATGTTTGAGAGCCTTCTTTTAGCAGTTATAGAAAAATGGCCTTTGTTTTAGACAAGCGCCATTTTTTTATTATGGCTTCGAGCCAGTTTTTCTCTGAGAGAAAAACAAGAAAACCACCAGCTATGCTGGTGGCTGATAAGACTTTGAGCTTCCATTTATTTTTCCTGTATAATCTAAGTGTTCAGGTCAGATAAGGAGGAGTAAACTAGTCCAGTGGACTAGTTTAGCATGGCAAAAACCAGTTACAGTTTATCACACACGAAATGGATGTGCAAATATCACATCGTTTTCACACCAAAATATCGCCGTAAGGTGATATAATACAAGGTTCGAGAGGATCTGATAAGTATTATTCGTCAACTTTGTCAATATAGAGGAGTTGAAATTATTGAAGGACATATGATGCCCGACCATGTTCATATGCTTGTTCTTATCCCACCAAAACTTGCGATTTCCGATTTTATAGGATATTTAAAAAGCAAGAGTTAATTGATGATATTTGATAAGCATGCCAATCTGAAATATAAGTATGGAAATCGTAAGTTTTGGGCAAGAGGGTATTACGTCGGTACGGTCGGACTGAACGAAAAAACTGTTGCGAAATACATACGAGACCAGGAGAGAGATGACATTGCTCTTGATTCTTGAGTGTAAAAGAATATGAAGATCCATTTTCAGATGGAGGCTTTAGAACATGATAAAAGCCCGTTGTTACGGGCATTAGTCTAGTAATCAAGCAAGACCTGAACAACGTTCAGCAAGCGTCTTTAGACGCTGCTGGTTTTCAACGCCTTACAGGCGGTGTACAAGCCACCCGTTTTCACGGGTGGTTATGACTGGTTATAGTTTTTGCCTAATGACTCATAGTTTCTGCCTATTACCCAAGCAAGGCATATTATGATAAGATGAAACTATTAGTTTTTTGGAGGTAATTATGGAAAATCATCGTTATGAAGATGAAGGAAAATTTCAACGTAAAATGACCAGTAGGCATTTGTTTATGCTGTCACTTGGTGGTGTCATAGGAACAGGTCTCTTTTTGAGTTCAGGTTATACGATTGCTCAAGCAGGCCCACTGGGTGCTATTTTATCTTACTTTATTGGTGCCATCGTGGTTTACTTAGTGATGTTATCCTTAGGTGAGTTAGCAGTTGCTATGCCCGTGACAGGCTCTTTTCATACCTATGCGACTAAGTTTATCAGTCCTGGGACTGGTTTTACAGTAGCTTGGCTTTATTGGATTTGTTGGACAGTAGCACTTGGAACGGAGTTTTTGGGGGCAGCCATGTTGATGCAGCGTTGGTTCCCGCAAGTTCCGGCTTGGGCTTTTGCGACCTTCTTTGCCTTGGTTATTTTTGGCTTAAATGCCTTGAGTGTTCGCTTCTTTGCCGAAGCTGAGTCTTTCTTTTCAAGTATTAAAGTTATTGCTATCTTGATTTTTATTATCTTAGGCTTAGGAGCCATGTTTGGCTGGGTGAGTTTTGACGGACAACATAAGGCTATCTTGTTTACTCATTTAACGGCTAACGGAGCTTTTCCAAATGGCTTTGTAGCTGTCGTTTCAGTTATGTTAGCAGTTAACTATGCCTTTAGTGGGACAGAATTGATTGGGATTGCAGCAGGAGAAACCGATAATCCACAAGAAGCCGTACCACGTGCTATTAAGACGACAATTAGCCGTTTGGTTATCTTCTTTGTATTGACTATTGTGGTCTTGGCTTCTCTGTTACCAATGAAAGAAGCAGGAGTATCGTCAGCCCCCTTTGTTGATGTATTTGACAAGATGGGAATTCCTTACGCAGCAGATCTGATGAACTTTGTTATTTTAACGGCGATCTTATCTGCTGGTAATTCAGGTCTTTATGCCTCAAGTCGTATGCTCTGGTCCCTGGCCAATGAAGGGATGCTTTCAAAATCAGTTGTTAAGATTAACAATCATGGTGTTCCGATGAGAGCTCTTCTCTTATCGATGGCAGGTGCTGTATTGTCACTCTTTTCAAGTATCTACGCAGCAGATACAGTGTACTTGGCACTGGTTTCCATCGCAGGTTTCGCAGTTGTAGTGGTTTGGTTGGCGATTCCGATTGCTCAGATCAATTTCCGTAAATCATTTTTGAAGGAGCATTCCTTGGAGGAGTTGGCTTATAAGGTACCTTTTACACCAGTACTTCCTTACCTAACAATTATCCTTCTGGTCATTTCGATTATCGGAATTGCGTGGGATAGCTCGCAACGTGCAGGTCTTTATTTTGGTATTCCTTTCATTGTGGTTTGTTATCTTTACCACAGATTACGTTATAAGAAATGGTGAATCAATGTCTCGATTAAAAGAACTTTTAAATAATAAAGCACCGCTTATTTTACACGGTGCTCTCGGAACGGAACTTGAACAAAGAGGTTATGATGTCTCTGGGAAACTCTGGTCTGGCAAGTATTTGATTGAAAATCCTATGGCAATCCAGGAGATTCACGAGGATTATATTCGCGCAGGAGCTGATATTGTGACGACATCAACCTATCAAGCGACCTTTCCAGGTTTAGCAGAAGTAGGAGTATCCTCAGCGAAAGCTGCAGAATTAATTAAGTTAACGGTTCATCTTGCGAAGGCAGCAAGAGATCGTGTTTGGAACAGCCTATCTGATGAAGAGAAATCTAAGCGCCCTTATCCGTTGATTTCAGGAGATGTGGGACCTTATGCCGCTTATTTAGCAGATGGTTCTGAGTACACTGGAGATTATAAGATTGATAAAGAAAGCTTGAAGGACTTCCATCGTCTTCGCATCCAGATACTACTTGATGAAGGAGTAGATCTCTTAGCTTTAGAAACTATTCCCAATGCCATTGAGGCTCAGGCTTTGATAGAGTTGTTGAGAGACGAGTTTCCCCAAGCAGAAGCCTACCTATCTTTGACCTCACAAGATGGTAAAACCCTGTCTGATGGGACAGAGGTAGGAGACATTGCACATCTGGTTGATTTGAGCGATCAAGTTCTCGCTGTTGGTATTAATTGTTCAAGCCCACTAGTGGTTGCGACATTTTTACAAGAACTTAGACAAGAAACCAAGAAACCATTGGTTACTTATCCAAATTCAGGAGAGGTTTATGATGGTGCGACTCAGTCTTGGACGGAAAGCCCTGTTCAATCACAAACCCTTTTGGAAAGTACCACAGCATGGCAAAGCCTAGGTGCAAAAATTGTCGGTGGTTGTTGTCGGACACGACCGGCAGACATTGCCAGCTTGGCAGCTCATTTACATTAAATACTCAAAAAGAGTTGGAAACCACTTGGTCTTCAACTCTTTTTTGTTTTATTCTGTGATGTAGATTTGTCCCTTATTGACATCTGCCTTAAGATGTTTAGCTTCTGTATGATCAAGGTAATAGTCTGTGATGCGATCTCTAATTTCTTGTTCAATCACACGACGTAGAGGACGTACCCCCATTGCCTTGTCATAGCCAAGCTCGATTAAATGCTCCTTAGCAGCATCAGAGACATCAAGCGTGATGCCTTTCTTGGCAATTGTTTGGTTAACATCGTCTAACATCAGATTGACGATATCTTTCAAATCTTCTTTACTTAAGTGAGTAAATTCCACTACCGCATTGAAACGGTTAAGGAACTCTGGACGGAAGAAAGGAGAGATACGTGTCATGATATCGCCTTTTTCGTCTTCGTTATCGAAGGTTTCATAACCAAATCCAGCATTTGAAGTAGCGATAATCACAGTGTTTTTAAAGTTAACCGTATTGCCTTGCCCGTCAGTCAAATGCCCATCGTCTAAGACTTGAAGAAGGAGGGTAATAACTTGAGGATCAGCCTTTTCGATTTCATCTAATAGAATAATCGCATAAGGATTCCGACGAACACGCTCAGTCAATGTATTGCTATTGTCATCGTATCCGACGTAACCAGCAGTAGCACCAATCAATTTTGAAACGGCAGTACGGTCGCTATATTCCGACATATCGAGTCGAATAATCGCTTTCTTAGATCCAAACATATCAAGTGCTAGCTGTTTTGCTAATTCTGTTTTACCAACCCCTGTAGGACCGACGAACAAGAAACTACCGATAGGACGGTTACCATCATCAAACCCAGCACGATTACGTCTAATAGCACGTGAAACAGCTTCGACAGCACGATCTTGACCGATAATCTTACCCTTAAGGCGACTATCGATTTCTTTTAATCGCTCAATATCACTCGCTCCCATATTAGAGACAGGAACCCCTGTCAGGCGTTCTACTGATTCGGCGATATCGTTGACAGTAGCAGTAGCTTTCTGAGTTTCAGAATGTTCTCCAAGTTGTTTTTCTAATTCTTGGATACGGGTTTTGGCATTGAGAGCAGCTTCATAATCTTCATTTTCAACAGCCTTTTCTTGTTTTTCTTTTTCGGCTGTGATTGCTTCTTCGAGGGATTTGACGTCAGTTACAGGATGTTGTGCTGCAAGATGGGCAGCAGTCATATCAAGCAAATCAATGGCCTTATCTGGTAAGCTACGTTGAGGAATGTATTGGACAGAATAGTCAACAGCAGCCTTTAGAACATCATCTGGAAGGACAATGTTGTGGTGACTTTCGTATAGGCTACGAATACCTTTTAAGATTGTTAACGTGTTTTCGGCGGACGGAGCATTTACCTTAACTTCATTGAATCGACGTGCCAAAGCAGCATTTTTCAAAATGGTGTTACGATACTCATCTTGAGTAGATGCACCGACCAATGTTAATTCACCACGTGAAAGAGCCGGTTTTAGAATATCAGCGAGCCCTTTGGAACCAGCGTCGCCACCAGTTGAACCTGCGCCTAAGATTTGGTGGATTTCATCAAAGAAGAGGATAATATTACCAGCTTCTTTAACTTCTGTCATCAGATTTTGAATGTTTTCTTCAAAAGAACCACGGTATTGAGTTCCAGCCTCTAGACCAGAGATATCGATGGAAATAAGCTCTTTATTTTTAATAGCCGCTGGGACATCACCATTGACAATAGCTTGAGCGAGTCCTTCAACAACGGCAGTCTTACCAACGCCGGCATCCCCAACAAGAACAGGGTTATTTTTAGTACGACGTGCTAGAATCTCAGCTGTTTCTTGAATTTCCTTGTTACGGCCGATAACAGGATCTAACTTACCTTGTCTAGCCAGTTCAGTCATATTGGTACCTAATTTCGCTAGGATTCCATCAGATTTAGGAGTAGTAGGCGTTTGTTTAATCTCTTCATTACCAGGAAGTTTTCCGGTATTACGATAGTGTTCGAACTCTTCTGGAGTGATCTCGCGACCGTTTATCATATAACGGCGTTTTTCTGAGTTATATCCTCCCATGTTTCCCATTAATTGATTAAAAATGTCATCCATATTTCCAAAAGGATCTCTGTTATAAAAGTTTGACATAAAAAACACCTCGTTTCAATTTGTACAATAATACTATTTAATAATAGTAGTCCGAAAGTTGTTCCCCAGTTCTTTACTCGTAAAATCACAGTAGAGAGGTCATATTTGGGGTTTCTTTTATATTTCCCATCCAACCTTCTGATACTATTGTATTACTTATTTGCAAATAAGTCAACAAAAAAGCTATAAAATAATACTATAATACCATTCCACCAGAAATAAATCCTACTTGACTAATCTCTTTAATATTTTCGTTTGAAAGATTATTAATGAAAGAAATAAAAAAATAGTATTTTTTTTTGCTAAAAAGTGTTGACAGTATATCGAATACGTGATATTATAAATGAGGTTTTGTAATAAAACTGACCTAAGACAGCAGGGGAGCAGTGCTCATAATATTCCTGCCGAGGCACAAAACGTAACTATAAATTTGTAACGTATTGTACTTTCGTGTCTAGGTTTAGGTGCGATTTTTTTGTGCCTAGCCCAAAAATAATTACGGAGGTAAAACTAAAAATGAGTGAAGCTATTATTGCTAAAAAAGCTGAACAAGTCGAAATTGTTGCTGAGAAAATGAAAGCTGCAGCATCTATCGTCGTTGTTGACTCACGTGGTCTTACTGTTGAGCAAGATACTGTACTTCGTCGTAATCTTCGTGAAAACGATGTTGAGTTCAAAGTTATCAAAAACTCAATCTTGACTCGTGCAGCTGAAAAAGCAGGTCTTGATGATCTTAAAGAACTTTTTGTTGGACCATCTGCAGTAGCATTTTCTAACGAAGACGTTATCGCACCAGCTAAAGTTATTAACGATTTTGCTAAAGACGCAGAAGCACTTGAAATCAAAGGTGGTGCAATCGAAGGCGCTGTTTCTTCAAAAGAAGAAATCCAAGCTCTTGCAACATTGCCAAACCGCGAAGGTATGCTTTCTATGCTCCTTTCTGTTCTTCAAGCGCCAGTGCGCAACGTTGCATACGCTGTCAAAGCTGTTGCAGAAAGCAAAGAAGACGGTGCTGCATAAGCATCTCTTCAAAACAAGTAGCTTAGGCTACGCAATTATTTAACATTTAATTTATATTTGGAGGAAATCACAATGGCATTGAACATTGAAAACATTATTGCTGAAATTAAAGAAGCTTCAATCCTTGAATTGAACGACCTTGTAAAAGCTATCGAAGAAGAGTTTGGCGTAACTGCTGCTGCTCCTGTAGCTGCTGTAGCTGGACCTGCTGATGCTGGTGCTGCTAAAGATTCATTCGACGTTGAATTGACTTCAGCTGGCGACAAAAAAGTTGGCGTTATCAAAGTTGTACGTGAAATCACAGGCGAAGGTCTTAAAGAAGCTAAAGCTCTTGTTGACGGTGCACCATCAGTTCTTAAAGAAGGTGTTTCTGCAGCAGAAGCTGAAGAACTTAAAGCTAAACTTGAAGAAGCTGGAGCTTCAGTTACTCTTAAATAATAAGGTAACTACGCAAGTAGCCTAAAAATATAATAAAACCGCTATTCTTCGGAATAGTGGTTTTCTTGTTTTTCTCTCAGAGAAAAACAAGAAAATCACCAGCTATGCTGGTGGCTGACAAGGCTTTGAGCTTCCATTTATTTTTCCTGTATAATCTAAGTGTTCAGGTCAGATAAGGAGGAGTAAACTAGTCCAGTGGACTAGTTTAGCATGGCAAAAACCAGTTACAGTTTATCACACACGAAATGGATGTGCAAATATCACATCGTTTTCACACCAAAATATCGCCGTAAGGTGATATAATACAAGGTTCGAGAGGATCTGATAAGTATTATTCGCCAACTTTGTCAATATAGAGGAGTTGAAATTATTGAAGGACATATGATGCCAGACCATGTTCATATGCTTGTTCTTATCCCACCAAAACTTGCGATTTCCGATTTTATGGGATATTTAAAAAGCAAGAGTTCATTGATGATATTTGATAAGCATGCCAATCTGAAATATAAGTATGGGAATCGTAAGTTTTGGGCAAGAGGGTATTACGTCGGTACGGTCGGACTGAACGAAAAAACTGTTGCGAAATACATACGAGACCAGGAGAGAGATGACATTGCTCTTGATTCTTGAGTGTAAAAGAATATGAAGATCCATTTTCAGATGGAGGCTTTAGAACATGATAAAAGCCCGTTGTTACGGGCATTAGTCTAATAATCGGCTCTATAATATCTGTAGTGGGTGAATCTCATTCAGATATTGTAGGACTTTTTGACGGTATGCAAACATACTAATCTTAGTATGTTTTTTGTATATTAATCTACAGTTGTAGTTTTTTGAAGTGGAAGCATTATTGTAGTTTGGAAGTATTTGCCTTGCTCACTGGTAATTTCCATACTTCCACCATGGAGAGCAACAATTTGGTTAGAAATTTTTAAGCCCATACCACTTCTACGAACTCCTGATATATCAAAATTGAATTTTTCAATTTTATTAATACTTTTAAGTCTATCTGAAGAAGTACCAACTCCATTATCTCGTACAGTAACAGAAAAACCATTCTCTCTTAGATGTTTAATAATAATTTGAATATCACAGCCTGAGTGGTTATGTAACACTGAATTATAAATAAGATTATGAATAACTCTTGAAATAAGAGCCCCTTCTACATACATTTTTTTATCAACTAATTTGTTATCAGGGACAAATTCAAAATTGAATTCATCCCAGATTTCTTGATTTATAATTTGGATTAATATTTCTTTGAAGAAAGGTACAATGTCAATAATTTCCTGTTTTAATTTTAAATTACCATTTGTTAGTCTAGCAAAAATATTTAAGTCATTAAGCAAATTTTGAATATAATGACTTTCAACTAAAGTAGGTTTTAAGTGTTTTAGTAAGTTAGAATCTTTTGTTTTTTCAATTGCTAGAGACGTGTTAGATACAATTACTGACAAAGGTGTTTTAATATCGTGAGCAATTCCAGAAATCCAATTTTCTTTAAATTCCTCATTTTCACGAAGTTTTTGGTTTGCAGAATTAATAGCAAGTGTCAATTTGTCGAGTTCTCTCACCGACCTAACCTGAGAGAGTTCACCATTTGGTAGTTTTATAATTGCATCAATAATTGGTTTAATATTTCTATTTACGAAAGTAATACTGTATATGTATAGTAATAAACAGAATAAAATATTAGCAAAAATAATTGCTAGCAAGATGATAGGAATTATTTGTATCCTTTTCAGATCAAAATAATTATTACTGTATCTAATTATACTATCTTTAGGAAATGCAATAATGTAAATATCCCCATCATCATCTTTTATTTGAGTAAAAACAGGATAATCTTCTAAGTAAAAGCGAGAAAATCGAATTACATCAGCAAAATCAAATTGACTATTAATCTCTTTTGGTTTATCAATACTGAACTTTTCCTTACCGCTATTTTTATCAATAATCATAATCCACAAATCATTTTTATCAATTAACTGTTTAGCTGCAGGACTAACAATATAATTACCATTTGATAAATTAATCTCAGAAGATACCGTCTCAATAATATTTGAGGCAGATTGTTGACTTCGAATATAGTTAGCAGCAATACTTAAAAGGGTAATATCAACTATAATAATAAACATAAATGATAAGATGAATCTTAGTATATTCTTTTTGAAAATATTCATAATATATACCTTAAATATTTAAATAATAAGCTTATAACCAAGGCCCTTGACTGTAATTAAATGATTGGGTTTAGAAGGTGTGATCTCGATTTTTTCTCTAATATTTCGAATATGGACCATAAGAGATTTTTCATACCCGAAACTTTCAATACCCCAAACAGTGTCACAAATAGTTTCAGTAGACACAATATAATTTTTATTAGCGTATAGTTTACGAAGAATCTGGATTTCTGTAGGTGTTAAGGATAGATTTTTACCATTTTTTTTGACACTTGCATTATTTAAATCTATAGTGCAGTTAGTTAATTCAATCAATTCAGATTCATCTTTATAGGATCTTCTCAATAGTGCAATAATCCTATAGGTTAAAGTTTTAGGAAGAAATGGCTTTGTAACATAATCGTCACCTCCAGAATCAAGCCCCTTTATTTCATCATCTGGATTGTTTTTTGCAGTTAAAAATATAATTGGAACATCAGAAGACTTTCTAACATATTTAGAAAGCAAGTATCCTTCACCATCTGGGAGCATAACGTCTAAAATTATTAAATCAATATGTGATACAGAGAAAATATCAATTCCCTCGCTAATACTGTAGGCACAGCTAATCTTCTTGAAACCTCGATTAACGAGTACTTCTTTTATAGAATCGTTCAATGCAATATCATCATCTACTATTAGTATACGCTTATTCAATAACTGTTCTTCAAAGTTCATGCAATCACCTCTAAATGTTTGTTAAAATTATATCACAAAAATTGTACTAAAAAATCTTAAAATTAAATTTATGTTTTCTTAACTCTAGCTTTAAGTTGTAATCGTAAAATGAACTCGTAACAAGGAGAGGATAACTAATCCAGAAACTAAATTATCCTAAACAGAAAGGAGAAACCAATTATGCAAAAGCAACAAGAATTAGTTGAAACTATCCGAGAACTCAGTCTCGAGGAACTCGATCAGATTATTGGTGCTGGGAAGAAAGTTGGTGATGGTATACAAAGATACTCATAAGAATCTTATGGAAACAAATCTAAGTTATAGAAAATTTATCGAGTCTAAGATTTAAGGTAAACTTTTCTCTGTCTTAATGTTATCTTTAACTTAGATGGATATAATTATAGTATAAAGAAAGGGTCTTAAAAGTTGAGACTTAGCAAAGGTGAGTAAAAATGAAAAATGTTATTGAACTCCATAACTTATCAAAAGTCTACAAAGAGGTTACAACTGTAGACTTGGAAACAATTACGGTCCGAGAAGGAGAGATTTACGGTTTTCTCGGTCCAAATGGTGCAGGTAAGACGACAACCATGAAAATGATACTGTCTCTAGTTACTCCAACTTCAGGAAAGATACTAGTTAATGGTCGAGATACTAAAAAAGATAAGACATACCTAGATCAGATTGGCTCAATGATTGAAGAACCATCTTATTATCCTAATCTGACGGGTTATGAAAATCTACTGGTTTTTCAAAAAATGCTAGGATTTGATGAAGAAGCGATTTGGCCGACCTTGGAATTGGTAGGACTATCAGAGGAGAAAAATCGCAAAAAACTAGTTAAAAATTATTCTCTAGGAATGAAGCAACGCTTGGCGTTAGCTTTTGCACTGGTTAAGAAACCTAAGATTCTGTTACTTGATGAACCAACTAATGGACTTGACCCCGCTGGTATTCACGAAATTCGTGAATTGATTGTAAAATTGGCAAAAGAAGAAGGATTAACAGTCTTTATTTCTAGTCATATCCTACCAGAGATTGAACATATTGCTGATCGAGTAGGTATTATCAATCGCGGTCGTCTAGTGTACGAAGGGGAAATTGAAGCCATTAAATCAAATACATGGATTGAAATTGGGGGAGATTTTTCGCATCAAAATATCGTTCAAAGCTTAGTCGAGTTTGATTTAGTAGAGGTTTTAGGTGTTTCTGCTAGTCATGTTAAACTAAGTAATATGGAAAACAGCCAATTGGCAGATCTTGTCAGCTATTTAACAGGAAATGGCTATCGTATTTTCCGCGTGGTCAGAGAAAGCGAAACACTAGAAGATATTTTCCTATCCTTAACGAAGGAGGCGTAAGATGAAAGGTATTTTTATTGAGTGGTTAAAAAGTAAACGTACAAAATCTTTTTCCATAGTTACTATTCTGATGCTGGTTGCTACACTATGGAATATTGCGACCTTTATGTCGGTTTTGTCTTCTCATCCAGATCTTAGAAACGTAGGTACCCTATTCAGTAATCAAAATGTCAATCTTCTGATGTTGCCTATTGCAATTTGTGTATTTGCAACTCGTATTGTAGCCAATGAACGGGAAGGACAGACTTTCAAACTTCAAGCAGCAAATGGACAAAGCCTGTTAGGTATTTTTTACCATAAATTCCTATTTATAATGGTATTCTTTGCTATTATGTTTGTTATCGAAATTGTCATCATTTATCTTTTTGGAACACAGACGGGAATTTCAATTCCTTTGCAGATTATTGGTATTCAATTTGTAGGGCAGATGCTTGCAATTTTTTCGCTAACTTGCCTTTATCTGACCTTAGCGATGATTTTGGAAAAGCAAGGACTGTTGTTAGCATTAGGTTTGTTAGGTGGTTTTCTAGGAATCCTCCTAAACCCAAGAAGTTACAGTTTTGTAAGTTTACTCAATCCCCTTACAGGTTCAGGGAGCCTAGCACCTTATAAATATCAATTCCTTGGTGAAGGGACATTTACTTATAATTTAGATGAACAGTTGATTTTGAAATTTATTGCTTACACCTTTTATTGCTTGGTGTTATTCATTATTGCTAAAATCATTATAGGAAAGAGAGTGGATTAAGATGAAAAGTTATTTCTTGGCTGAGTGGAAAAAAACTCGAAAAGTTCAGCTTTTAACGATTGGTATTACCTTCTTAAGTTTTTCTAGTTTTATTGGCTTAGGGATTTATTTTGCTAATCGATCTGTCTTGATTGATGGAACACAGTCTCTCATCTTGTGGGGGCAGTTGACTTTTTATTACAGTACTTTGCTTTATCCTCCTATGTTAGCAATTATTACGGGGTTATTACTTGTTCCTGAATTCGAGAGAAAAACTCTCGAAATGTTAAAGGCAAATCAAGTTTCAATGCATAAATTATATTTAGGAAAAATATTCAGTGGTTTTCTTATTATTCTTCCGATTCAATTTCTACTGTTGCTGGTTTTCTTTGTCACAGCAAAAATTGACGGTATTTCATTTGATCTCAGTTTGACAACTCATGTTAAATGGATTGCTTTGTCACTTTTATCCTCACTCCCAATCATTACCCTTCAGTCTTATGTGACAGTAAAAACTAGGAATTTTAGCAAAGCTATAGGGATCGCTACAATTGGAAGTATGATTAACTTTGTCCTTATTTTTATCAATGAAGGTTTGACAAAGTTTTTCCCTTATTCTCAACCGATGATTGCTCTTAGAAGTAGAGCACTAGAAGTAATGTCTTGGAATGATAGTATTTTACTTCTAGTGATTAATGTATTATTTAGTTTGATTTTCTATATCTTAACTGTTAATACCTTAAGAAGCAATGATTAAGAATTAAATAACATTATCAAACTAGAAGGAAAGTTTAGTTAAATGAGTCTCGACTAATCTAAATAGAGTGTCATCGTAACAACTTCCCTTCCTCAAAATTTTTTTTGCCAATTTGGCATAAAATTCATTATTCGTTCAAAACTCAGCTATAATTTTAATAGGAGTGAACGATGTGTAGGCGTGTCAAAGATTGAAAATGGTAAAAGACGATTATCTATTGATTATTTACTTGATCTAACAGATTACCCTTATCGCCTAGCAATGAAAACATACTAATCTTAGTATATTTGCATACCGTCAAAAAGCTCTATAATGTCTGAATGAGATTTATCCACTATGTTTTGTCACTTACAGTATAGTCCTTTAATATTCGATATTATCATTATCGTTGGTATAAATAATTCTATTATATTGCTTTGAAAACCCAGTATACAAAGTTTATTAAATTGCATAATAATTTAAGTTCAATAGGAAGTATTATGGAACAACCAACGTTGATAATTAGACCATTATACGATTACGTGATTTCGGAGCGGCTATTTAAAAAATTATTACAAAGGATGCCGTACGCAATTACTGAATTTATTCGTGGAGGACACAATGTAATCTATGAATTCCCTAAATTAATAGGTAGTTCTATCGCTCGTTTTATTTAGGAAAGATTATGAAATTAACTGTTTTTTTTGAGAACGCTTTTTGGTATGGCTTAATTGAATATATGGATAATAATCATTATAAAGTTATTAAACATCTATTTGGTAGTGAACCTAAAGATTTTGAGATTTTTGAATTTATTTATGAAAAATTGCCTCGTCTTATAGATGAAAATAATAAGATTGTAGTGTCGTCTTCTGCGATAAAATCAGTACCAAAAGATAAAAAAATCAATCCCAAAAGAATGCAAAGGGAGATAAATAAAGCAAAAAACAAGCCGGTAGTATCTACTAAAGCACAAATGGAATTATCCAAGGTTCATGAATTGATAAAGAAAGAAAAAAGAGCACATAGAAAAAAGTATAAAGAAGAAATGAAAGAGCGTCAATTTCAGTTAAAGAAAGAAAAACGCATGGAGAAAAGAAAAGGACACTAACAATATTGACTCTTTGTCAACTATAGTGGGTTGACTTATAATCAGCAGCGAGAGAGAATCAGATGGGTTCTCTTTTTGCTAGTTGTCCATCAAGACCTTCTCTGCAGGCAATCGTTTTTGCTAGTTATCAGATAGGCAGTTCACTTGAGTTATTGGCTATAAATTTTTCTTATAGTGGGCTATAAGAAATTTAGATTATGCAAGCTTCTAGTGGCGTGTTAAGATAGTATCAATCAATTAGATGAGGTGAAACAATGTCACAATTTACAATTCATACTATCGAAACAGCACCAGAAGAAGTGAAAGATGTTCTTCGTACCGTTAAAGAAGATAATGGTGGTTACATTCCGAACTTGATTGGTTTGCTTGCAAATGCGCCAACAGCACTTGAAACCTATCGCACAGTGGGTGCTATCAACCGTCGTAACTCATTGACACCTACAGAACGTGAGGTTGTTCAGATAACAGCCGCTGTCACAAATGATTGTGCTTTCTGTGTTGCAGGACATACAGCTTTTTCAATTAAACAGATTCAAATGGCTCCTAATCTTCTAGAAGCTCTACGAAATGCAACACCGATTGATGATGATCCAAAATTAGATACTTTAGCTAAATTTACCATTGCTGTTATGAATACTAAAGGTCGTGTTGGAGACGAAGCTTTGGCAGATTTTCTTGAAGCGGGTTACACACAACAAAATGCCCTTGATGTTGTCCTTGGTGTTAGCTTGGCAACGCTTTGCAACTACGCTAACAACCTAGCAAGCACACCGATTAATGACGAATTGAAACAATACGCTAAATAAAGAAGCAAAGGAGATGCCTATGGGCTATTTATCAAAAGAGTTTGTAGAGTGGTTAGAAGAAAACGCTCAGGTTATCGACCAAGAATCTGGTGAGATAGCTGACCAACTATTGGAGAAGATTGCTGCTGAAGGTATCTTCAAAATCGGTTTACCAGAATCTCTTGGAGGAGATGGGGCTGACAAGACCAAGGTTGTTGATTCCTTGTCAGAATTAGCTCGCTATTCATTGACTGCCTCTTTTATTGGATGGGGACAAAGAACCTTTATTGAAACGGTATTGGCGAGTGAGAATGACTATCTGATCGATAATTGGTTGGATGATTTGGTAACAGGACGATTGTCTGCAGGAACAGGGTTATCAAACGCCACTAAATTTCTTTCTCAGATTGAAGAGCTCAATGTTACGATTTTTGAAAGAGATGGTAAACGTTATCTCAGAGGTCGTTTACCTTGGGTAACTAATCTTCGTTCAGATTATTTTACAGCTAGTTTTGTAGCTGGTTACCAAGATAATAGTAAAAATCCTGTGGCTCTTGTCATTCCATCTACTGCTGAAGGTTTGAAACGCTCTAAAGATCTTGAATTTGTGTCTTTACAAGGGGGCAATACAGCAACTTTGACCTTTAATGATGTGGAATTAGATGATCGCTGGGTTCTATCTGAAAATGGTACTGAATTCTTGGCTGATATTAGACCAGAATTCTTAGGTTATCAGTTTGGTTTGGCTTTTGGTTTGGCAGAGCGTTCGCTTGATGAAGTTGAGCAATCGCTTAATAGCAGCCGTTCTGTCCTAGAAGGTGAGTGGCAGGCGACAAAACAGCAGTTGGAAGCTATCCGTCAACCTCTCTATAAAGGTTTGCAGACTGACGGTTACTTTATTGAAAATCCTAAAG
Organism: Streptococcus saliviloxodontae; assembly: GCF_016908655.1. Taxonomy (GTDB): domain Bacteria; phylum Bacillota; class Bacilli; order Lactobacillales; family Streptococcaceae; genus Streptococcus; species Streptococcus saliviloxodontae. Next base: position 26,169 of record NZ_JAFBEI010000021.1, on the reverse strand, counting down.
AACTGTTCCAGTTGCGCATAGACATTGTTGATGTTGTTGCTAGTGCTTTATTGCTTGAACTTCAAGCAGGTGGCGGTAGAGCTTACTTTAAACACTCAAGTTCTAGTTTCACACGTCGCTGGAATGAAGGTGCCTTTCTTCCAATTGTATCCCCAAGTGCTGTCCAATTACGTCATATTTTAGCTGAAATCGCCTAGACAAGGTGGCTCTTTCATGATAAGATTGACTAAATTCTAAAGTGAGGTTAATCTTTTGTCACAAAAACCATCAAGTTCATTGTCCTATCAATACCTTTCCTCTTTCATCTTTATTACACTTTATTTCATTGGTATGATACGTGGCATTATGCGAGGCAATATTGTAATGGCTAGTCTATGGGGAGTCTTGTTAGTGATTAACATCAGCTACCTCATCTATTATTGGAAGAAAATAAGCAAAAACCAAGATAGCTCTAAGTAATCAGCTTAGAGCTATCTTGGTTTGGTGGCTTAGTTTGAAAAAATCTAGTTAGTAGTTATTTCTTGAAGAAGGCTGTCTGCAGTAGTGGTCGGTAACATCCGAACACGATTTAGGCTAAGTAGCCCATCGTCTTTACTGGCTAAACCTTCGTTAGTTGTAACGCCTAGCGAGTAGTTGTTAGATGCTAGAGACAGGGTTGTGTCAGAGTAGCGACCCGCTGGATAGGCGATTGCCATGACATCCTTATTGAGAGTTGTTTGAAGGTAATCGTCGGATTGGCTAATTTCAGATCTTTGCGTGTCAGTACTAGATACTTCTAAGTCTGGGTGTGTGACCGTGTGGCTTTCTATGGACATTCCATTAGACTGCATTTCTAACATTTGCTCAGGAGTATAGTAGCCTTTGGTACTATCTTGGACATAGCCTGTAATAGCAAAGCTGGTGGCTTTGACTTGGTATTTTTTCATGATAGGGTAAGCATTGCTATAAAAATCCCAAAGACTGTCATCAAATGTTAGCCAAACTATCTTGTCATTCCCGTTGGGGAGTACATTTTCTGTAAGAACCTTATAGGCCTCTTCAGGGGTTAGGAAATAGTAACCAGCCTCAACCATAGCTTTGATTTGACTCTCAAAATTTGTTGGGTCAATGATGAGATTTGCATTTTGTGACTCCTCGGGAGCCATGACATGAATGGCGTGATACATCAATATAGGAAATTTGATGGTATCTACTTGTTTAACCCATTCCACCTGTTGACTATCACTCTGAGAAGAGGAACTTTGACTTTGGCTTGAGTTTGAACTTGTAGTTACTGATGTCGATGTATTTGACGTCGTGTTTTTTGTTTTTTTTAGGTAGATATTGCCTGCGACTGTAAGGCAAATGACAATGGCGATTGCTAACAGACAATTTAATACTATTAACAGTTTATTTTTCTTAGATTTGAGCATGGAGACCTCCTGATGGTATTACTGCTCTATTATAGCACAAATAAAAATTATTTTTTTCTGTAAATTCAGATAATATTTTGGTATAATGTTAAGAAATATCATTGTATCTTACAAAGGAGAATTTCATGTCTATTAAAATTGGTTTACTAGGTTTTGGTACCGTTGCAAGTGGTATCCCGTTCTTGCTCAAGGAAAATGGAGACAAGATTGTCGCAGCAGCAGGTACTGATCTTGAGATTGCCAAGGTCTTGGTTAAAGATGATGATGAAAAAAATCGTCTTGTTGCGGCAGGCCACGATTATAACTTTGTTACAGCAATTGATGAAATTCTAACAGATAATGACATTTCAATCGTTGTTGAATTGATGGGACGTATCGAGCCAGCTAAGACCTTTATCACACGCGCTTTGGAGGCAGGTAAACACGTGGTATCTGCCAATAAGGACTTGATTGCGGTTCACGGAAAAGAGTTAATTAGCCTTGCTCAAGATAAAGGTGTGGCTTTCTATTATGAGGCAGCAGTTGCTGGTGGTATCCCGATTTTACGTACGCTAGCGAACTCATTGACATCTGATAAAGTAACTCGTATTTTGGGTGTGCTTAACGGAACATCGAACTTCATGATGACCAAAATGGTTGACGAAGGCTGGACTTATGAAGCAGCACTTCAAAAAGCGCAAGAACTTGGTTATGCTGAAAGTGATCCAACAAATGACGTAGAAGGTATTGATGCTGCCTATAAAGCAGTTATCCTCAGTCAGTTTGGATTTGGAATGACTATTGATTTTGAAGATGTTGCTCACAAAGGGATCACGACTATCACACCAGAAGACGTTGCTGTCGCTCAAGAATTAGGTTACGTTATCAAACTAGTCGGAGATATTCGTGAAGTTGAGTCAGGTATCTCAGCTGAGGTTTCTCCAACCTTCCTACCAAAAGATCACCCACTAGCTAGCGTCAATGATGTTATGAATGCTGTGTTTGTAGAGTCGATTGGTATCGGTGAATCAATGTACTATGGTCCTGGAGCAGGTCAAAAACCAACTGCAACTTCTGTTACTGCTGATATTGTGCGTATTGCTCGTCGTGTGACAGATGGAAATGTTGGTAAATTGTTCAACGAATTTAGTCGTCCAACACAATTGGCAAATGCAGAAGATGTGAAAAGTAACTACTATTTTGCAATCGATACAGCAGATGAAAAAGGTAAAATTCTTCGTTTAGCAGAGATCTTCAACTCAGAGGATATCTCATTTGAGCAAGTTCTTCAACAAAAAGCTAACGGAACAACTGCACGTATTGTCATCATCACACATTCTCTTTCAAAAACACAATTGGAGGCTGTTACAGCTAAACTCAATGCTGTTGAAGATTTCACGATTGTAAATACTTTGAAGGTGTTGGGAAACTAGACAGCTTTCTTTGATTGGGATGATCTTATTGTAAATAAGAGATAAAGACTTAGGTATAGGGGTTATCTCTAGATTACAGTTGATTTTATTGTTAGCTTTTAGTAGCAGGTTTTATGCGACAAAGTATGGCTAATTGTAGTGATAAAGGTCACTTTACAATTACCTTCTACCAGCAAAATTGCAAGCGTGAGAGGCTGGGAAGTTTTCCCAACCTCTCTTATGTTACATAGAAAAGGAGATGTAGGAGAGTCTTTACTAGCTTTCCTCTTAGTACTTATGAAAATTATTGTTCCAGCAACTTCAGCGAATATCGGACCAGGATTTGATTCTGTAGGTGTTGCTTTGTCAAAATACTTGATTATTGACGTTTTAGAAGCTAGCGATACTTGGTTTGTGGATCATGATCTTGGAGATGATATCCCAAATGATGAAAATAATCTCTTGTTATCTGTTGCTCTTAAAGTAAAGAGCGATCTGACACCCCACCGTCTGAAAATGGTCTCTGACATTCCGCTCGCACGTGGTTTAGGGTCTTCTTCGTCAGTAATTGTGGCAGGTATTGAATTGGCTAATCAGCTTGGCCAACTGGAGTTGAGTGATGAAGATAAGTTGACTATCGCAACAGAAATTGAAGGACATCCAGATAATGTCGCGCCAGCAATTTTTGGTAATTTAGTGGTGTCGTCCTATGTTGATCAAACGGTCAATAGTATTGTTGCAGATTTCCCAGAAAGTTCATTTATTGCTTTCATCCCTAACTATGAGTTGAAAACATCTGATTCTCGTGGCGTGTTGCCATCAGAGCTTTCTTACAAAGAAGCTGTAGCTGCTTCATCTATTGCTAATGTAGCAATCGCAGCGCTTTTCTCAGGAGACTTGGAAAAAGCCGGCCAAGCGATTGAAGGAGATCTTTTCCATGAGCGATATCGTCAGCAATTGGTTAAGGAATTTGCAAGGATTAAGGCAATTGGTCAAGAAAATAATGCCTACGCAACATACCTTTCTGGTGCTGGTCCGACAGTTATGGTCCTTGCTCCAAAATCTGTTGAAAATGATATCAAGTCAGCAATTGATGCTTTGGATCTTGATGGAGAAACCTTCTTATTAGAAGTTGATAAAGAAGGTGTACAAGTTGTCGACTAAACAAAAAGGGTTACTTTTAGCCTTAGGCACCTATTTAATGTGGGGGTTTTTATCTCTATTTTGGAAGCAACTCAGCCATGTCAATGCCTATAATACCTTTTCTTATCGTATTATTTGGACCTTAGTGACCATGTTAGTTTATATGGTATTGGCTAAAAAAAAGGATAAGTATCAGTCAGAGATAGCAGACCTCATATCTAGTCGTAAGAATCTCGCAATGATGCTATTAGCTAGTGTTCTGATTGCGACAAACTGGCTAGTCTATATCTATGCGGTCGGTAACGGTCAGGCAACCGAGGCAAGCTTGGGGTATTATATCTTACCCTTGTTTTCGGTAGTCTTATCCTTAGTTTTTCTTAAGGAAAAGTTGTCGATGTGGACCTGGATTTCAGTCTTTATCGCCGTGACTGGTGTGGGTCTTTTAGTGGCCAATACAGGTAGTTTACCAGTCATTTCACTGATTTTAACCATCAGTTTTGGTCTATATGGTTTTGTGAAAAAAGGCGTTAAACTATCTAGTGATGTTGCCATGCTCGTAGAAGCGGTAGTCATTGCACCTTTTGCTTTGGTATATCTCATCTTTTTTAGCAAGGAAAGTTTTCTAGATTATAGTTTGTATGAAAACTTCCTATTGATTATTTCGGGTGCTGTCACAGCGATTCCTCTTTTGTTGTTTGCTGAAGCGGTCAAGCGCGCTCCACTTAATCAAGTTGGTTTTATTCAATACATCAATCCAACCATTCAACTATTGATTGCTATCTTTATTTTTGGAGAAACCATTACAATAGGTGAATTAAAAGGTTTTGTCTGCATTTGGCTAGCGATCGGAATTTTTATTTTGGGTCAAGTGGTAGAGTTGAGACAACGAAAATAGATAACTCGTATCCTAGAGGTCTGGACTTTTGGTTCAGGCTTCTTTTTGTTATACTAGATTTATGCATAAGAAAACGGTTATTGATTTTAAAGAATTAGGTAAACGTCTTATTTTTCAGGAAGCCCTTCATGAGTTAAAAGCGCAAGAGTTGTCTGAAGTAAGAGGGATTTTGGAACGTGTCGAACAGTTTCAACAAAAAGGGTATTATGTTGTAGGTTATTTGTCCTACGAGGCTTCTAGGGCTTTTGATGACAAACTAGCTGTCGCTGACCATGCCTTGGCGGGTGAGTATCTAGCCTATTTTACGGTGCACAATGGTGTCAGGGAGGAAGAATTCCCTCAGACTTATGAGGCGGTCGAGATGCCAGAAATCTGGGAAGATTTAGATAGTAAAGAGCATTATGAGGAAGCGATTCGACAGATACACGATAACATTCGTCAGGGAAATACCTATCAGGTCAACCATACCATCCGTCTTAAATCTAGTCTTACTGCTGATAGTTTTGCAATTTACAATCGATTGATGGTAGAGCAGCAAGCAGGGTATAATGCCTATATTGCTCATGATGATGTTGCTATTTTGTCGGCCAGTCCAGAGCTTTTCTTTAAGAAGGAAGGGAGGACTTTGCAGACCCGTCCTATGAAAGGAACGACGAGTCGAGGTCTGACTTATCGTGAGGATTTGGCAAAGCAGTCTTGGTTAGCACAAGATACTAAAAACCGTGCTGAAAACATGATGATTGTTGATCTACTGCGTAATGATATGGGAAAAATCTGTCAGATTGGTTCTGTTGAAGTGGTTGACCTATGCCGGGTTGAACAGTTTTCAACAGTGTGGCAGATGACGTCAACAATAAAGGGTACCTTGAAAGAGGATGCTTTACTGAGTGTTTTTGATGCCCTCTATCCTTGTGGATCGATCACAGGGGCACCAAAGATTGCAACAATGGCTATTATTAATTCCTTAGAAACCCTGCCACGAGGTGTTTATTGTGGGGCTATCGGGGTATGTCTTCCCAATGGTTCAGCTATTTTTAACGTTCCTATCAGGACGATGCAAGTCCAAGGAGACCAAGCCTACTATGGTGTTGGTGGCGGTATTACCTGGGATAGCCAATGGCAGGGAGAATTTGAAGAGACTCGGCAAAAATCAGCTGTTCTTTATCGTCAACAGCCGGTTTATGAGCTTATGTCGACAGGTAAGGTGTCAGGTGGTAAGCTGTACTTAGCTGAAGCTCATACGAGACGTTTACGAGAGGCAGCTGTTTATTTTAACTATAGTTTTGATGAAGCTGCCTTTAGCTTGGAGTTGGAAAGAGTCATTGCAACTTTATCTAGCTCACCACATCGCCTCAGAATGAGGTTGGCTAAAGACGGTAAGGTGTCATTTGATGCTAGTCCTCTAACGGATCTTCCTGAGTCTTATACAACAGTTGCATTGCAAGAACGTGATGTCACTTTATCAGCCTTTGTAACCTTTAAAACGACTTATCGACCGCATATTCCTACAATGGCTAAGGATGTTATCTTTTTCGCTGAGGATGGTCGTTTACAGGAGACAAGTGTTGCCAATCTGATCCTAGAGATTGATGGGCAGTGGTTCACTCCTAAGGTATCAGATGGTTGTTTGGCTGGTCTTTACCGTCAGCGACTCATCGAACAAGGGCAAGTGGTAGAAAAAACCTTGTACTTAGAAGATCTACGACGTGCCGATCGTCTTTTTGCTTGTAATGCTGTTCGAGGATTGTATGACATAGAGCTGATAGAATAAGTAAGAGAGAAGATTGTTGCTAATGCTAGCGAAATCTCACTGTCGTTGAGCCAATTAGGCTTATGGTATAATAGAAGGTATTGTCTTGTAGAAAGAAGGGGTTTATGACTTATCAAGAAGTATTGGATTGGATTCACAGTAAATTGGCTTTTGGAATCAAACCTGGCTTAGAGCGGATGGCTTGGATGCTAAATGAACTAGGAAATCCTCAAGAGTCGCTTAAGGCGATTCATGTTGTAGGGACTAATGGAAAAGGCTCGACAGTTAATGATTTGCAGCATATTCTAACGGCGTCTGGCTATGAGGTGGGAACCTTTACTTCACCTTACATCATGGATTTTAGAGAGCGTATCAGTCTAAATGGCCACATGATGTCAAAGGAGGATTTAGTTGCAATCGCAGAATTAGCAAAACCAGTCGTTGAGCGCTTACCACTAGAGACAGACCTAGAAGCAGCGACAGAGTTTGAAGTCATCACGTTGCTGATGTTCTTATATTTTGGTGCTTATCATCCAGTAGATGTAGCCATTATTGAGGCTGGCATGGGAGGGCGATACGACTCGACCAACCTCTTCAATGCCTTGGCAGTGATCTGTCCGTCTATCGGATTAGACCACCAAGCCGTTTTGGGAAATAGCTACGCTGAGATTGCTAGAGAAAAAGCAGGGGTTTTAAAGGCTGGTGAACCTTTTATCTTTGCATCTGAGAATGCTGATGTTCTTGCCGTTTTTCAAGAGGAGGCGCAAAAACATGCTAACCCTCTTTACCAATATGGTAAAGATTTTGCTATGAAAGAAGCAGGGCAACTCAGCTACATTTCTCCAACCAGCCGTTTATCAGATATAGAGCTAGCGATGCCAGGACACCATCAGGTGGTGAATGCTGCTTTGGTATTGAAGACTTTAGAACTCTTGCAAATAGATTTCCCAAAAGTGACAGAAGAATCGATTCGTCAAGGGTTAGCACAAGCGAGCTGGCTCGGTAGGACAGAATTAATGAGGCCTAATCTGATGATTGATGGTGCTCATAATAATGAGAGCATCGAAGCCTTGGTTGAATTGATGACATCTCGATATCGTGATAAAAAGGTTCATATTCTGTTTTCAGCTATTGATACCAAGCCAATCGAAGGGATGTTGCAACAGCTAGAGCAGTTAGGTGATGTGACAGTCACTAGTTTTGATTACCCTAATGCAGTGGCTTTAGAGGCTTATCCTGAGCGTTACCAATCAATTTTAGATTTTAAAACCTGGTTATCTGAGTGCCAATCTGATAGCACTGACGATTTTTACTTGGTTACCGGATCGCTTTATTTTATTTCGCAGGTTCGACATTATTTATTAGAAAGTAGTTATGACTAAAAAACATTCCCTCTTTTTTGTTCCCGGTATTGTACTGGTTGGAACGGTTTTACGAATTCCTTTTACGACTATACCGACAGTTTTGACAGATGTGGCAGAAGGGCTATCTGTTCCCGTTAGTTCTCTAGGGATTTTGACAAGTATTCCTCTGATTATGTTTGCGACATGTTCTAGTTTGGCTCCCAAGTTAGCTGAAAAATTTGGGTTAGAAAAGCTCTTTACAATGGTACTTTTAACTATGGTTGTAGGCTCAGCGATGAGGGTATTGAACTTACCGTTACTTTATATGGGAACCATGTTGCTTGGTGCAGGGATTGCTATGATGAACGTTTTATTACCGTCAATCATTCAAGCCAATCAACCAGATCGTGTAGGTCCTTTAACGGCTATCTATACGACCTCCATGGGCTTGGCATCTGCCATTGCTTCTTCGGTCGCAGTTCCCGTGGTTCTTGCCACATCTTGGAAGGGGTTGATTTTGATTTTATCTGCGATCGTATTCGTAGCTTTTATCATTTGGCTTCCAAATACAAAATACAACCATTACCCTAAAGTTAATCAAACTGCCTCTTCACAAAATCTTTGGAAAAACAAGAAAGCTCTGGCTTTACTAGTCTTTGGAGGCTTGCAGTCACTGATGTTTTACACTGCTTTGACCTGGTTGCCGACAATGGCAACGCAGTCAGGTTTATCAGCTGAGGCAGCAGGGCTTTTAGCTTCGATTTATTCTCTGATTTCGCTTCCTTTTTCAATAGTTGTCCCAAATCTGACTGAAAAATGGCATGGGAAAAAACGCCAGATTTCTCTAGGCGTGGTTAGCTTATGCGGAGTCATCGGAGTGAGTCTTCTCTTTTTCCAAAACGCTTCTTTTGGCTATTGGTTGATGGTCAATTTACTCATTGGAGTAGCTGTTAGTGCCTTGTTCCCTTATCTACTTGTCATTTACTCGTTAAAAACAGATACGCCAGCACAAACAGCCCAATTATCTGGGATGGTACAATCAGGTGGTTACCTCTTAGCCGCTTTTGGTCCAGCCTTGTTGGGATTGAGTTATGACTACTTTGGGTCATGGCATTTAGCGGTATTTATTTGGCTTGTGTTAGCAATTGTGATGATAGCAGCTCTTTTTTACACAGAAAGATTTGACAAAATCAGTGATTAGAGAGTGGTCGTGTTGATAGAGGTAGAGAAGTTTTCAGGCCTTGGAGTCTAAGATGTCCTATGAAGTTGTAAGAGGCGCCGATGATGTCTGTCAAGGCTAATAAATCGCATCTAAAAAGACTTTTTCAAAATCAAAGAGGTTGGTGTTTCCAATCTCTTTTTGTGTTTTAACAGCTGTTTTTGACCTACCTCTCTTTTAGTTTCCTATAAAATAAGGTATAATAAAGCTATTATTGACAAAAAAGAGGTAGATATGATAGATCAGAAAAAAGCTGAAGCAGCTGTATACCAACTCCTGTTAGCTCTTGGTGAAAATCCTGAACGTGAGGGCTTACTTGATACACCAAAACGCGTTGCTAAGATGTATACTGAGATGTTTGCAGGACTAAAAGAAAATCCGAAGGATCAATTTACGGCAGTCTTTTCAGAAGATCATGATGAGTTGGTTCTTGTGAAGGACATTCCTTTTTATTCGATGTGTGAGCATCATCTAGTACCGTTTTATGGCGTTGCTCATGTTGCATATCTACCGAGTGATGGTCGAGTGACAGGGCTTAGCAAATTGGCGCGTGCTGTAGAGGTAGCAGCTAAACGTCCGCAGTTACAAGAACGATTAACAGCTCAGGTCGCAAGTGCTCTAGAAGAAGCTTTGAATCCCAAAGGTGTGTTCGTAATGGTTGAAGCAGAGCATATGTGTATGACAATGCGTGGCATTAAAAAACCAGGAGCTAAAACTGTTACAACCGTAGCAAGAGGCTACTATAAAGAAAATGCCGACGATCGTCGAGAATTGCTATCCCTCATCCGTGAGAAATAAGAGGTAAGGTATGAAAATTGGTAAGTATGAGGTGGCTGGAAATGCTGCTATAATGGGGATCTTGAATGTTACACCGGATTCTTTCTCAGATGGAGGTGCTTACACTCAGATTGAAGCTGCTTTGAGTCAGGTTGCAGAAATGATTGAGGCAGGAGCAAGCATTATTGATATCGGAGGAGAGTCGACACGACCGGGGGCGAGCTTTGTTTCCGCTGAAGAAGAAATCGAAAGAGTTGTCCCAGTTATTAAGGCGATCAGAGAGCGATTTGATGTGCTAATCAGCATTGATACCTATAAGACAGAGACGGCACGCGCCGCTCTTGAGGCAGGGGCTCATATTTTAAATGATGTTTGGGCCGGTCTTTACGATGGTCAGATGCTTGCACTTGCAGCTGAGTATCAGGCTCCGATTATCCTCATGCATAACCAAGAAGAAGAGATCTACCATAAGATAACTGATGATGTCTGCACCTTCTTGACAGAGCGAGCACAGGTTGCCCTTGATGCAGGTGTCTCTAAGGAAAATATCTGGATTGATCCAGGATTTGGTTTTGCTAAAACAGAGGCGCAAAATATCGAATTGCTAAAAGGACTGGAACAGGTTTGCCAGTTAGGCTACCCTGTTCTCTTTGGTATTTCACGTAAGCGTACGGTCGATTATCTTTTAGGAGGGCAAACCAAGGCATCTGAGAGAGATATGGGAACAGCTGCCTTATCAGCGCATGCTATTTCAAAAGGCTGTCAGATTGTTCGTGTTCATAATGTTTTGGCTAACCGTGATATCGTCAAAGTGGCTAGCCAGTTGGTGTAAGGAGTTTTGATGGATAAGATTATCTTAAATGCCTGTCGTTTTTATGGTTATCATGGTGCATTTCAAGAAGAGCAAACTTTGGGTCAAATCTTTGTCATTGATGTCGAGCTGAGTGTGGACTTACAAAAGGCATCTCAGTCAGATCTTTTAGAAGATACTGTCCATTATGGTCATGTTTTTGAGGTTATTCAAAGACATGCAGAGCAAGAAAAATACGTACTGATTGAACGGTTAGCAGGTGCTATTTGTGATGATTTATTTGAGAAATTTCAACCGATCCAAGCTATTTCAATCAGAATCACCAAAGAAAATCCTCCGATAAACGGTCACTATACGTCAGTCGGTATCGAATTGGAGCGCAGTCGATGAGTTCAGTTTTTTTAAGTTTGGGATCTAACATGGGAGATCGCAAATGGTATTTGCAGACCGCTATTGAGTTACTAGATCAACTGCCTCAGACTCGCCTCGTAGAGGTATCGTCTCTCTATCAAACAGCTGCTTGGGGAAAGACTGATCAGGATGATTTTTTAAATATGGCTTGTCAACTAGAAACCAGATTAGATAAGTTTGATCTGCTTCATCATTGCCAAAGAATTGAAAAGGAACTCGATCGTGTTCGCCATGAGCATTGGGGGCCTAGAACGGTTGATATCGATATCTTACTTTATGACGATGAGATAAGTCAACAAGACGAATTACAGCTTCCTCATCCTTTCATGACAGAGCGCGCCTTTGTTTTGGTACCACTGTTGGAAATTGTCCCAACCTTGAAAAGCCCTGTGAGTCAGGTTGAATATGCCACCCATTTAGCGCAGTTAGATTCTAGTGATGTGGTGAAGGTAGAAAGCTAACAGCTATTATCCTTTATCCTTGCTGAAAAGTAATAGTAGCTACTCGTCAAGAGAAGACTTTTTTGATATAATATTGAGGTTAGGATGAACGTCCTACCTCTTTTTAAATGACTATAGAAATACTTATTTAATATAGTGGATGATTGGTTATTCTAGCCCCTTTGTGGTAAGTGATAACCTCATCCGTAGAGGTCGGATATCTTAAGTGATTTTGATTAAAGTCAGCTTGAGGTCCTACCTCTTTTTCATAGAGGATGATAAGATTGTTAGAGAAAGAAAAAAATGATTGAAAAAATGAAAGAGCTCTTAGTCGGTATCGATATCCGTCATAATGAGCCATTGAAGAAGTACACTTATACGAAAGTTGGAGGACCGGCAGATTACCTTGCTTTCCCACGAAATCGTTATGAGCTTTCACGCATTGTCAAATTTGCCAATACTTATAATATTCCGTGGTTGGTCTTAGGAAATGCAAGTAACCTTATTGTTCGCGATGGTGGTATCCGTGGATTTGTCATCATGTTTGACCGCCTAAATACCATCACCTTGAATGGTTATACGATTGAGGCAGAAGCTGGTGCTAACCTGATTGAGACAACTAAGGTTGCTCAATTTCATAGTCTAACGGGATTTGAGTTTGCTGCAGGTATCCCTGGTAGCGTCGGTGGTGCTGTCTTTATGAATGCTGGTGCTTACGGTGGTGAGATTGCTCATGTCCTTGTATCCGCTCAAGTGATGACTAAAGAAGGTGATATTAGAACCATCGAAACTCGTGACATGCAGTTTGGTTATCGTCACTCTGTTCTACAAGAGACTGGTGAGATTGTCATTTCTGCGAAATTCGCACTCAAACCAGGTGACTATACGATGATCACCCAAGAGATGCACCGTCTTAATCACTTGCGTGCCTTGAAACAACCGCTGGAATACCCCTCTTGTGGGTCAGTCTTCAAACGTCCACTGGGTAATTTCGCTGGTCAGCTTATTATGGAGGCTGGACTCAAAGGGCACCGAATTGGTGGTGTAGAGGTGTCTCAAAAGCACGCTGGCTTTATGGTGAATGTTGCTGACGGTAGTGCTAGAGATTATGAAGACCTTATTGAGGATGTCATTAACAAAGTTGAAGTATCATCAGGGATTACTTTAGAACCTGAGGTTCGTATCATCGGCGATATTGAAAAGGAGTCGTAAGCTCGTTTCGGTTTTAATGATAAGAATAGAAGATGAAGGTGGGATACACTTTGGGTATCCCCTTTGTACTGCCACTTGGCATTAGTGATTGAGCCATCAAATCGAGATAGATAAGGTAGGCTTGTGGAGGATTTATGACAATTGACTAATTCAATTATTGCATTTAATCACGTATCCAAAGTATTTGAGGATAGTGGTACGGTTGTTTTAAAAGATATTAATTTCGAGCTGGAAGAGGGAAAATTTTACACTCTTCTAGGAGCTTCAGGGTCAGGGAAATCAACGATTCTGAATATTATTGCAGGGCTTTTGGATGCGACAAGTGGTGACGTCTTTCTAGATGGCAAACGTATTAATGACATCCCCATTAACAAGAGGGATGTCCATACTGTTTTTCAGTCCTATGCGCTCTTTCCACATATGACAGTCGCAGAAAATGTGGCATTCCCCTTAAAATTAAAGAAAGTTCCTAAAAAAGAGATTGATCAACGTGTTCAAGAAGCTCTTCGCATGGTGCGCCTTGATGGCTTTGGCAAACGTTCCATTCAAAAGTTATCAGGAGGGCAACGCCAACGTGTTGCAATTGCACGTGCTATTATCAACCAACCCAAGGTTGTCTTGCTTGATGAACCCTTATCTGCCTTGGATTTGAAGCTTCGTACTGAGATGCAGTATGAGCTTCGTGAACTCCAACAGCGATTGGGGATTACCTTTGTCTTTGTCACGCACGATCAAGAGGAAGCTTTGGCAATGAGTGACTGGATTTTTGTCATGAACGAGGGAGAGATTGTTCAATCAGGGACGCCTGTCGATATTTATGATGAACCGATTAATCATTTTGTGGCAACCTTTATTGGTGAGTCAAATATCTTACCAGCTGTCATGATTGAAGACTATCTGGTTGAGTTTAACGGCAAACGATTTGAAGCTGTTGACGGTGGTATGAGACCTAATGAACCTGTTGAGGTTGTTATTCGTCCAGAAGATCTACAAATTACCTTGCCAGAAGAAGGAAAACTCCAGGTAAAAGTAGATACGCAACTCTTTCGTGGAGTTCATTATGAGATTATTGCATACGATGATCTTGGAAATGAGTGGATGATTCACTCAACTCGCAAGGCGATCGAAGGTGAAGTCATTGGTCTTGATTTTACTCCTGAAGATATTCACATCATGCGTCTCAATGAGTCCGAGGAAGAATTCGATGCCCGTATTGAAGAATACGTTGAAGTAGAAGAACACGAAGATGGCTTGATCAATGCCATTGAGGAGGAGCGTCATGAAGAGAACCTTTAATCTTTTCTCGATTCCTTACCTTCTGTGGATATTTCTCTTTGTATTGGCACCACTTGCTCTCATTGTCTATAATTCTTTTTTTGATATCAATGGTCGAGCAACTCTGGCCAACTACCAGACCTTCTTTTCATCGTGGACCTATCTACGTATGGGATTCAACTCGATACTTTATGCAGGAATTGTCACCGCTGTTACTCTCCTGATTTCCTATCCGACAGCACTCATCCTTACTCGACTTAAACATAAGCAACTCTGGTTGATGCTGGTTGTTTTACCGACATGGATAAATCTCTTGCTTAAGGCTTACGCTTTTATGGGGATTTTAGGACAAAATGGAAGTATCAATCATTTTCTAACCTTTGTAGGAATTGGTCCTAAGCAAATTTTGTTTACTGATTTTTCATTTGTTTTTGTTGCGAGTTACATTGAAATCCCATTTATGATTTTACCAATTTTCAATGCTCTTGATGATATTGATAACACTGTTATCAATGCTAGTCGAGACCTTGGAGCTAATAGTTGGCAAACCTTTACAAAGGTTATTTTTCCTTTATCACTAAATGGTGTTCGTTCAGGTGTGCAATCTGTTTTTATTCCCAGTCTTAGCTTGTTTATGCTGACGCGTTTGATTGGGGGTAATCGCGTGATTACACTTGGAACTGCCATTGAGCAACACTTTTTAACGACGCAAAACTGGGGTATGGGCTCTACTATAGGTGTCGTCTTGATTGTTGCTATGTTAGCTATTATGTGGGTGACTAAGGAGAGACAACGATGACAAAACTATCTAAAATTTATTTGGCTGTGGTTTTTTTGATCCTCTACCTACCCATTGCTTATTTAATCTTCTATTCCTTCAACAGTGGCGGTGATATGAATGGCTTTAAAGGGTTCACTCTTGAAAATTACCAAACCATGCTATCTGATAGCCGTTTGATGTTGATTTTGGTGCAGACCTTCTTTTTAGCTTTTCTGAGTTCCTTGCTAGCTACAGCGATAGGGACCTTTGGAGCCATTTTTATCTACGAATCACGTCGTCAGTACGAGACAGCTCTCTTATCCTTTAATAATGTGTTGATGGTGGCACCAGA
The DNA here is from genome assembly GCF_016908655.1 of Streptococcus saliviloxodontae. GTDB lineage: Bacteria > Bacillota > Bacilli > Lactobacillales > Streptococcaceae > Streptococcus > Streptococcus saliviloxodontae. The sequence goes on along the minus strand of NZ_JAFBEI010000021.1, from coordinate 10,978 downwards.
TGTTATGATTGGTGCAGCCTTCTTGATTTTGTTTACACGGATACATTTTTCATTGGGACTACTTTCAGTTTTGTTGAGTCACGTTGCCTTTTCAATCCCGATTGTTGTCTTAATGGTTCTGCCTCGATTAAAAGAGATGAATCCTGATATGATTAATGCAGCCTATGATTTGGGTGCAACTAGATCGCAAATGCTTAGAGAGGTCATGTTGCCTTATCTGACACCAGGGATTATCGCAGGTTATTTTATGGCATTCACCTACTCATTAGATGACTTTGCGGTTACCTTCTTTGTGACTGGTAATTCCTTTTCAACCCTTTCAGTTGAAATTTATTCACGAGCACGTCAAGGAATCTCACTTGAAATAAATGCCCTATCAACCTTGGTTACTCTCTTCAGTATTCTTTTGGTAGTCGGCTATTACTTTATCTCTAGTGATAAAAAGGAGGACAAGAATGCGTAGATTATATAGTTTTCTAGCTGGTATTGTACTCATTGTAGCAGCGCTTTGGTCTCTTTCATTTTGGATGCAAAAGCAATCTGGTACCGCATCAGATAAGCTGGTTATCTATAACTGGGGAGATTATATTGACCCAGAATTATTAACCAAGTTTACTAAGGAAACAGGTATCCAAGTTCAATACGAGACCTTCGATTCCAACGAAGCCATGTATACTAAGATCAAGCAGGGGGGAACCACTTACGATATCGCTGTTCCATCTGATTATACGATTGATAAGATGAAAAAGGAAAACTTGCTCGTTAAGTTAGATAAGTCTAAGATCCAAGGGCTAGATGCGATCAGTTCGGATTTCTTAGGGCTTAGTTTTGATCCCAACAATGATTATTCGATTCCTTATTTCTGGGGAACCGTAGGTATTGTTTACAATAAAAAGTTACTGAAGGATTATCCAGAACACTGGTCAGATCTCTGGAAGTCCGACTATAAAAATCAGATTATGCTAGTGGATGGTGCTCGCGAAGTAATGGGGGTTGGTCTCAGTAAGTTAGGTTATAGTTTGAACACTAAAGACTTATCACAACTGAAGGCGGCTGAATCAACCTTAACCCAGCTTATGCCTAATGTGAAAGCCATAGTTGGTGATGAAATGAAGGGGTATATGATTAATGGCGATGCAGCTATTGGAATTACTTTTTCAGGAGAGGCTAGCGAGATGTTAGAGGGTGATAAGGATCTCGTTTATGTGGTGCCAAGTGAAGGATCCAATATTTGGTTTGATAATATTGTCATCCCTAAAACAGCTAAACACTATAAAGAGGCCTACGCCTTTATCAATTTTATGTTGAAGCCAGAAAATGCTGCGCAAAATGCGGAGTACATCGGTTATTCGACACCAAATAGTAAAGCTAAAGAGTTGTTACCATCACAAATAACCAATGATAAGGCATTTTACCCATCTGAATCAACCTTGAAACGTCTAGAAGTTTATGACAACCTAGGGTCGAAGTGGCTCGGTATATACAATGACCTTTATTTACAGGTAAAAATGTATCGTAAATAACTATAGTTGAAAAGAAGTTGGAGCAATTATCTCGAGCTTCTTTTTGTTTATCGTTTCATTCGCTTTAAAAGGAGTTATCAGCTTTGTTAATATGCTTCTTAAAATAACCCTATACTTCAAAATACTTTTGGAAGCACTTTATTTTATGGTTTTTATCTGATACAATGGAAATCAAAAGAAGACGTACTCATTGATGTAAAAGAGGAAATTATGATAATTGACAAGGTATTTAATAACAATATTGTGCAAGTTATAGGACAAAATCAGCTAGAATATATCGTCATGGGGAAGGGATTGGGCTTTCAAAAGAAACCAGGAGATTTTGTCGACCTTGATAAAATAGAGAAAAAGTTTGTTTTAGAAGACGGCGAAACTACTCAAGAACTCTATCGTGTTTACTTGGATTTGCCTACTGAGCAGATGGAGCTGTTTTTAACCATTATTAAATTTGCAGAAGCAGTTTTGGATCAGTCTTTTGAACCGTCACTTTTTATTGCTTTGGCGGACCATTTACAATTTGCTATCCAACGGACCAAAGATAACCTTCCCCTTCACAATCCGCTTGCTTGGGAGGTTAGAAAATTTTACCCTCGGGAATATGAGATTGGCAAGCAAGCTTTGAGACTAACCCAGCATTATTTAGGTATTGAAATGGCAGAAGATGAAGCTGCCTCAATTGCACTCCATTTTGTAAATGCTCAAAAAGATGGTGGCTTGGTGGAAAAAAATCATCAAATCACTCAAATTGTTGTTGATATTTTAGAAATTGTCCGTTTGCACTTTGGTGTCATACCTACTACAGACTCGATTTCTTATAACCGATTTGTGACACATATTCAGTATTTTGCCCAACGTGTGGCAAATGGCTTGATTCAAGGAAAAAATGACGCCTTCTTATTTGAGCAAGTCCAAGTGAATTATCCTAAAGCCTTTCAATGCACGTCACGTGTCAAAAATTATGTAGAACAAGCCAATCCTGACTTTAAAATGGGGCAAGACGAACAGGTGTACCTAACAATTCACATTCAACGTCTGAATGAGAGTCATCACTCCTAAAATTTTCCGTCAAATTGTTTGCAATGTTCAGAACAAACTGATACTATTTGTGAGTAGAGTAAGATAATTATTAGAGCTGAATGGATACAGGATAAACAGCAGGCGGTATGTGTGCTTGTTGCATTTATTTGGTATTTGTTTGGTTTTTTATGTTTTCTTAGCCTAACAAATGGAGAGGAGCCAAACATGGCCTTGTATACAAAGTTAGCCCAAGCTATTTTAACCCATATCGGTGGTAAAGAGAACGTCGATAGTTTGCAGCATTGTGTGACCCGTTTACGGTTTGAATTGAAAGATGAGTCAAAAGTGGACGAGGAGTCACTGAAAAAACTATCTGGTGTTGTTTCAGCTGTTCAAGCTGGTGGACAATACCAAGTCGTTATTGGAAACCACGTCGCAGATGTCTACGACGAACTAGATCGTCTAGGAGGTTTTTCAAGGACAGGCTTATCAGAAGAGAACCCTACAGCAAAAAAAAGCAATCCGTTTAATCGTTTTGTTTCGCTTGTTTCAAGTATTTTCCACCCCTTCCTAGGTCCTTTGGCCGCTGTTGGTATCATTAAGGGTGTGATTGCTATTATGGCTGCTTTTGGGCTAACTGCTACGAATAGCTCAATGTATGTGATTCTAAAAGCAGCAGGAGACGGATTCTTCCAATTCTTCCCAATTTTGATTGCTATAACATCGGCGCGTCGTTTCAAAGTGAACGAATTTACCGCCTATGCGATTGCGGCAGCTTTGGTGTATCCAGATATCTCAACGGCAGTAGGAGATTTGGCTAAAGCACATTCTGATCAGGTTTTAGGTGTCATTCCATTTGCCTTGCCATCAGGTGGTTACCTGTCAACAGTTATGCCAGCTATTTTAGCTATCTGGGTTGCTTCTTATGTTCAACATTTCTTCGAAAAAATCACCCCTAATGTTATCAAGGTGTTTATGGTACCATTGTTGACGATTGTGATCACTGTCCCACTGACTTTCTTGGTGGTTGGACCTGTTGCTAATACCTTATCAGGCTGGTTAACCTCAATCTTCCAAGCGATTATGGGACTTAGTCCAGTAGCCTATGGCTTTATTTTAGGGCTTTTGTGGCAAGTTCTCGTTATGTTTGGACTTCATTGGGCCTTGGTACCACTCGGTATTTTGGATATTGCAACCAATGGACACTCAGCAATCTTATCAGCAGGCTTATTGCCTTGCTTTACGCAAGTCGGTGTTCTAGGGGCTATTATGTTGAAAACAAAAGAAGATAAGGTTCGTACTATTTCTGTACCCGCTTTTATCTCAGCTATCTTCGGTGTCACTGAACCAGCGATTTACGGGGTAACGCTACCTATGAAGGTACCGTTTTACATTTCATGTCTTGTCTCAGGGTTTATGGGAGCTGCAATGATGGGACTCAATATTCCTATGTATGCTGCAGGAGCAAAAGGAGTCTTTTTATTCCCAACCCTAATTGGGGCAGATGGTAATTTGGAAAAACTTTGGTTTGCCCTTATGATTGCTGCTGTAGGAACGGTCGTGTCATTTGCTGCTCAATTGATGCTACCTGTTTCTGCCCTTTATGATAAAGATCTTGAAAATAATATTTAGTTAAGAATTGTTGTTTAAAAAGTCACTTTTGTGTGACTTTTTTTCTTATTATTGTGATGAAACCACTTGCAATTTTCAGAATAAACTGTTAATATAACAACATAAGGATTGTTACTGGTTAGCAGGCAAAACCTAAATAAATACGAAATAGATGACGAGTTTTTGGCTTGTTGGATTTATTTGGTATTTGTTTAGGTTTTTTCTATTTTAGCTTTAAAATACCAGTAAAGATGGAAAGGAGCCGTATATGGCTAAAGATTATACAGAATTAGCTAAAGACATTTTAGATCACGTCGGTGGTAAAGAAAATGTTAATAGTCTAAAACATTGCGTGACCCGCTTGCGTTTTGATTTGAAAGATGAATCAAAAGCAGATGATGACTACTTGAAACAACGTGATGGCGTTGTAACGGTTGTCAAAGCAGGGGGACAATACCAAGTGGTTATTGGAAACCACGTTCCAGATGTCTATGCAGATGTGATTAAAGTAGGAGGTCTTTCTGCTGGAGGAAGTATAGACGTGGATGAAGGAGATGCTCCAAAAGGAAATTTATTTGACCGCTTTGTTTCTTTAGTTTCAAGCATTTTCCAACCTTTCTTGGGGCCTTTGGCAGCTGCAGGTATTATCAAGGGTGTTGTTGCTATTATGGCAGCGTGCGGGTTGAGCGCAGCAAATAGCTCTATGTATGTTATCTTGAATGCGGCTGGAGATGGATTCTTCCAATTTCTTCCAATATTAATCGCTATTACATCAGCACGTCGCTTCAAGGTTAATGAATTTACAGCTATTGCGATTGCGGCTGCCTTGGTTTACCCAGACATCTCAACTGCTGTAGATGGCCTTGCAAAGGCTAATGCTAACCATGTTTTGGGGCTTATTCCTTTCGCTCTACCTTCAGGGGGCTACCTTTCTACTGTAATGCCTTCTATTCTAGCGATTTGGGTAGCATCTTATATTCAAAAATTCTTTGCAAAATTCACACCTGATGTTATCAAGGTTTTCGTTGTCCCTTTCTTTACCATTGTCGTTACGGTTCCATTAACCTTCTTACTAGTAGGGCCAATTGCTAATGCCTTCTCAGGATTCCTAACTTCTTTCTTCCAAACTATCATGGGATTCAGCCCGATCGTTTATGGTTTTGTTCTTGGTATGCTATGGCAAATCCTTGTTATGTTTGGAATGCACTGGGCCTTGGTACCACTTGGATTATTAGATGTGGCGACAAATGGACACTCTACTATTCTAGCAGCGGCATTGTTACCATGTTTCACTCAGACTGGGGTTTTGGGAGCAATCATGCTTAAAACTAAGGAAGATAAAGTCCGTACAATCGCTATGCCAGCCTTCATTTCATCTATCTTTGGGGTGACTGAGCCAGCAATTTATGGTGTGACTCTTCCGATGAAAGTACCATTTTATATCTCATGTGCGATCTCAGGTCTTCTGGGAGCTGCGATGATGGGATTCAATATTCCGATGTATTCTGCTGGGGCAATGGGTATCTTTGTTTTCCCAACTCTTATCGGACCAGACGGTAATCTCAGCAAACTATGGTTGGCTATTATTATCGCTATTGTAGGTGGTATTCTTGCCTTTGTTATTCAATTATTTGCTCCCGTTCCTTACCTCTATGGTGGACCAAAAGAAGAAGCTCCAGCTCCTAAAACAGAAGAAGCTGACTTGAAAGAACTTCAACAAGAAATTATTGCTAGTCCAATGATTGGTAATGTTATCGCTCTTGAAAATGTGCCAGATGAAGTCTTTGCATCAGGTGCTATGGGAAATGGTATTGCCATCGATCCATTGGATGGTGTGGTTGTCGCACCTGCAAATGGTGAGATCACCCTAGTATTTCCAACAGGACATGCGATTGGAATGCGTACAGATAATGGCGTAGAACTCTTGATCCATGTCGGCATGGACACCGTATCTTTGGCAGGTAAAGGCTTTAAGACATTTGTAGAAGTTGGGCAAAAGGTGCAAGCAGGACAAAAAGTGTTAGAGTTTGATCTAGCAACCATTCGAGATGCAAAATTGCCTGTTATTTCTCCAGTTATCGTGACTAATTCAGCAGATTTTGAGGATGTGTTAACAACCCAAGAAGCTCGTGTCAACAGTGGTGATTACCTACTAACAACTGTAAAATAACTAAAAAACGTTTGACCAATTAGTCAAACGTTTTTTGATTAGCGATTGTAAGTAAAAGGTTAGTCATCTAACCAATCATGATTGGCGGGGTTGATAAGCGTACGTCCTTCTTTGGGTTTCGTAAACTGTTTACGGTATTGACTTGGAGTCATCTGGTAGTAGCGTTTGAACTGTCGATTAAAATTAGATAGGTTATTAAATCCAATGCTGGTAGCAACTTCTAGAATAGGAGTTGTCGAATTGATTAAGATATCACAAGCCTTGTTTAAACGGACTTGTATCACAAATTCAGTACAAGATGTCCCTGTATGTTGTTTAAAAATGGTCATAAAATGTGTTTTGCTGTAACCTACAAACTCAGACAGAAATTCAATCGATAGACTTTCTTGGTAATTATTATTGATGTAATCAATAAGCTCACGGATTTTTTCATTTTTTCGGTAAGTGTCATCAGTATGCTTTCGAACAACATAGCGATAGTAGTAGAGGAGATAGATAAATTCGTGTAGTTTTGATTTTAGCAAAATTTCAAAGTGACGTCCTTCGTCTCGGCAGAGAGATAGGATAGACATCAAACAGCTTTTTATAGCATCGTAGCCCTCCATACCCTTTTGAATACGGGGAATAAACTTGAAATTACTCGTTTGTAAAGGCTGAAGATAACGCAAACTCACCTGATCAACGATAGAATAGCCAATCATATCTAAGTGAAATTTGACAGTCTCCATGTCATGCTCTGTTTTGATGATGGGGTGAATAGAGTGCATCCCGTTAGGACGAATCAGTATGATATCCCCTTCTTGGCTATCAAAATAATCGTAGTCAATGTGAAATCGTGCAGATCCCTTATGGATGTAATTGATTTCCATCTCGGGGTGCCAATGAAAGAGGATATCGGGTCTGCTATCAATCACATGCGTTTGGAAATAATCATAGGGTAACAAATGCCCTAGAGATGATGTTTGAGTTGTATTAGAAACCATAGGCCTCCCTCCGTATGAAAGATTTTGATAGTACTATTCTACCATAAAACGGCTGAAAATTCAGACGATAAAAGAGGATAGTACTAGTTTTTGACAGGATAGTGTTGGTAAGGTTTTCAAAAATCATCTATAATAACAGTATCTTAAAGCAATGATGGAGGTTAACAAATGACAAACGTATTTCCAGAGAATTTCTTATGGGGTGGAGCAACAGCAGCCAATCAGTTTGAAGGAGCTTATAACGTGGATGGCAAGGGACTTTCAGTCCAAGATGTGACACCAAGAGGAGGTGTTCCAGCAAATGAAGGGGACCTTAATCCCTTGATCACTGAGGAACCAACAGTTGACAACTTAAAACTTGAGGGGATTGACTTTTATCACCGTTATAAAGAAGACATCGCTCTTTTTGCAGAGATGGGCTTCAAAGTGTTCCGTCTGTCTATCGCCTGGAGCCGTATTTTTCCAAATGGTGACGATAAAGAGGCTAATGAGGCGGGGCTGGCCTTTTATGATGCTGTTTTTGACGAGTTGGCTAAGTACGGCATTGAACCACTAGTGACCTTATCACATTATGAAACTCCTCTTAACCTTTCTAGAAAATATAATGGCTGGGCTAACCGTGATTTGATTGGCTTTTATGAAAACTATGTTCGTACTGTTTTCACCCGTTATAAGGACAAGGTAAAGTATTGGCTAACATTTAACGAAGTCAACTCAGTGCTTCATGCACCTTTTATGTCAGGTGGTATTGCAACACCTGTTGAAGACTTGTCAAAACAAGACCTTTATCAGGCTGTCCATCATGAGTTAGTTGCTTCAGCCTCTGCAACAAAGATTGGTCATGAGATTAACCCTGATTTCAAAATTGGTTGTATGGTTTTAGCAATGCCTGCCTATGGGATGACGTCAAATCCATTGGATCAACTAGCTGTTCGTGATTTTGAAAATCAAAATTATCTGTTTTCAGATATTCATGCCCGTGGAAAATACCCAAATTACATTAAACGTTTCTTCAAGGAAAACGGTATTGATATCCAATTTGCTCCAGAAGACGAAGCCATTTTAAAAAATACAGTGGATTTCATTTCCTTCTCTTATTACATGAGCGTAGCAGCCGCTCACGATCCTGAGACCTATGCTTCTGGACGTGGTAATGTCTTGGGAGGATTGACAAACCCTTATTTGGAATCATCTGAGTGGGGTTGGCAAATCGATCCAGTCGGACTCCGTTTAGTTCTTAACGATTTCTATGACCGCTATCAATTACCTCTCTTTATCGTAGAAAATGGTATAGGTGCCAAGGATATTCTTGTTAACGGTGTCAATGGACCAACTGTTGAAGACGACTACAGGATTGATTATCTCCAAAAACACTTGGTGCAGGTTGCTGAAGCACTTCAAGATGGCGTTGAGCTTTGGGGTTACACAACCTGGGGACCAATTGATTTGGTATCTGCCTCAACAGCAGAGCTAAGCAAACGTTATGGCTTTATCTACGTTGACCGTAACGATGATGGCAGCGGTAGCTTGGCACGTTACAAGAAAAAATCATTTGACTGGTACAAGGAAGTGATTGCGACAAATGGACAATCCTTACTGAATTAAATTAGTTAAAATCCCTAAAGAGGCAGACTCTCCAGTGCTCTTTAGGGAATTTTTGTGTATTGCTAATTTTGAACCTGTACTATTTTTGTAAAAGCTTAGCATTTTGGGAGAAAAAGTAGTAGAATGAAGCTATTATGAGATAAGGAGATTCATGTCATGAATGAGTTGAATAAGGTAACTCCAGAAGCTACCAATAATCCTTCTAAAGAGGTTGAAACAGGAAGTGAGCAACTGCATCACTATCAATTAGAGAGACTAGCTTCCTTTGGGGAAGAAAGAGTTTATAACAATCCAATTATATTTGCGGGAGATTCAATTATAGAGTTTTTTCCTTTAAAAAAATTTCTCGGACGAGACTACCCTTTAGTGAATAGAGGAATAGCTGGAACCGATAGTATTTGGCTACTGAATCATCTTGAAGAACAAGTTTTAAAGTTTTCTCCAATAAAGTTAGTCATTGCTATAGGGGTTAATGATTTAGGGCGCGGCTATCCTATTGCAGATATTATCAATCGTCTGGCAGAGTTGGTGGGACAGATTAAGATTTTTTTACCTCAAACCACTCTCTACGTTCAGTCTGTTTTGCCTGTTAACGAGAGCCCTGCCTATGCTGACAAGGTTAAGGTGAGACGAAATACTGCTATTCAAGAGTTAAATACGCGCCTAGCCTTGCTTTCGGGTATCGAGTTTATCGATGGGTATGATCTTTTGTTAGATGAGACAGGACAATTAGCAGAGCCCTACACTACAGATGGCCTCCATCTCACACAGGAAGGCTATGCTCGACTAGCTCCAGCATTCAAAGCTGTGTTAGAGGAGTAGGAGGTCAGTATGGCAGTTGGATTAGTCTTAGAAGGTGGAGGCATGCGAGGTCTCTATACAGCAGGCGTTTTAGATGCTTTTTTAGAAGCAGGAATTAAGGTTGACGGTATTGTCTCTGTGTCTGCAGGAGCTCTTTTTGGTGTTAATTACGTCTCCGGTCAAAAGGGGCGGGCACTACGCTATAACAAACGCTTCATCAAGGATCCCAATTACATGGGCTTGAGGTCTTGGTTAAAGACTGGAAATGTCGTTAATAAGGAAATGGCCTATTATCGCATCCCCATGGAGCTAGATATTTTTGATCAAGACGCTTTTGCTCAAGCAGACATCCCTTTTTATGTTACAGTAACGAATGTAGAGACAGGTCAAGCAGAGTATCTTAAAATCGATGATGTCTTTAAACAGATGGAAGCACTGAGGGCTAGTTCAGCTCTCCCTATTGCCTCTAAAATAGTCAACTACCAAGATCGTCTTTATTTAGATGGAGGTCTATCTGATTCGATTCCTCTTACGTTTGCTAAGAGCCTCGGCTATGAGAAACTGATTGTTATTTTGACGCGTCCCAAAGGCTATCGTAAAAAGTCTTCTTCAGGGCGTCTCTATAAATTACTTTATCGTAAGTATCCTAACTTTGTTAAGACAGCCATCAAACGACCTGAAGCCTATAATCTCAGCTTGTCACAAATCGAAGCAGCAGAAGAAACAGGAGAGATATTTGTCATTAGACCTAGTCAACCATTGTCTATCGGACGCTTAGAAAAAAATCCTGATAAATTTGATGAGATTTACCAAATAGGTACTGCAGATGGTGACAATGTAAGTGGTTCTTTAAAAGAGTATTTAGATACTATATAAAAGTATCTGACTACTTGTTGTGGTTGCGTTTTTTTTTATGATGTCGCTAGAAAGTCAATAGAAGAAAAGAGGACTAAAAATTGATCATAAGGTTAGATGAGCAGTTGAGGCTTAGATCATTTGATGGTGAATATGCGTTTGCGCTAACGTGGTATCAAGATAAGGAATACCCGTTGTGCTAGTTAATTAGGCATAATCAAGAGAATATTTCAAACTCAACCCCAATTCATTATGACTACTTTCAAGCATAAGAGAATAGGTAAGCAATATTGCCTCTGTTCTAAATTTGAATGCCCTTAAGTTTCGGCAACGTAAACACTCGATTCCAAATCGCTCTAAATTCGAAAATACGGTCTCTATGGGCTTTCTCAAACGACTGATTCTGTAATTGT